>JAOTVC010000020.1 GCA_029863585.1 Alphaproteobacteria bacterium
GGGGGCGGTAGCGTGTCAGTTTGTTGGTATTTCTGTTGGTATCCTGAAGAGTGTTCTTAAAAAATATAGGGAAAAATTAGATACTTGTGCCTTTAATAGGATGCCGTCCGTGGCACCATTTTCTCCCTCGGTATTTGTTCGATTTTGTCTCTCGGTGTTGTGAGGCAAGCACTGCCGCAGATGGCGGGACCTCATGAGCCGACCGCGCCATATGGAGGAGCCGGTGTCGCGATAGGGTATCCGGGGCAATGCCTATGCATAGGGTCGTTCGGAACAGCCTCGGCCGAGGGCAGACCTGAACTCCTTCGTCGGGGGCCAGTCGTCGTGGGCGAGGCTGACCTCCGACGTCTAAGGCCAAACGGCGTTTTGATCTGCCTGGTTTTTCTATTGCGGGCGACATCGCGCAGCACTACATTTTTTTCGTCGGGATAAAGCGATCTCCCGGCCTTCTCAAGGCAGCCTTACAGCCCAAGCATCGCCAAGTGTCCCACAGAGGGGCTTTGGCAATGTTGGACGACAAATCCGCTAATCCCGTCGCCTTCCGCGACGCATTTCGCACCTGGCTCAGGATCGGCTTGCTCAGTTTCGGCGGGCCGGCGGGCCAGATCGCATTGATGCATCGTGTGCTGGTCGATGAAAAGAAATGGATCAGCGAAGCCCGGTTCCTGCACGCGCTCAATTACTGCATGCTGCTTCCGGGACCGGAGGCGCAGCAATTGGCTGTCTATGTCGGATGGTTGCTGCATCGAACGTTGGGTGGGCTCGTGGCGGGGATCCTGTTCGTGCTTCCGGGCGCGCTGGTCATCCTGATCCTGAGCGTCCTCTATGCGGGTTTTCGCGATCTGACCTTGGTCCAGGCGCTGTTCTTCGGGATCAAGGCTGCCGTTCTTGCCGTGGTGATCGAGGCTGTCATCCGTATCGGCAAGCGAGCGCTCAAGAACGCCGCGATGTATTCAATCGCCGCGTCATCCTTCATTGCGATTTTTTTCCTTGATGCCCCCTTCCCGCTGATCGTTATTGCAGCGGCGGTCATCGGGTTCTTTGGCGGCCGCAAATGGCCAGGGCAGTTCGTCGTGATCTCCGGCCACGGAGCGGCCTCCAGTGGGGAGGATTCCCTCGACGGCCAGCGCTTCGCCCATACCAAGCCATCGCTGGCGCGCGCAGTCACAGTCACGCTCATCTGCCTTTTCCTCTGGCTGGCACCGATTGCGGCCTTGTGGTCTTGGCTGGGTGCTGACGACGTCTTCGTCAAGGAAGGCCTGTTTTTCAGCAAAATGGCCGTCGTGACTTTCGGAGGCGCTTATGCGGTCCTTGCCTACGTCGCTCAACAGGCCGTGGAAGCTTATAATTGGCTTGCGCCGGGCGAGATGCTCGACGGCCTCGGCATGGCGGAGACGACCCCCGGTCCGCTGATCATGGTGGTCCAATTTGTCGGGTTTATGGGCGCTTTCCGGAACCCCGGGACGCTGGACCCCATGGTGGCGGGAGTCATCGGCTCCGTGCTGACCACCTGGGTGACTTTTGTGCCGTGCTTCCTCTGGATTTTCCTTGGCGCGCCCTATATCGAGACGCTGCGTGGCAAGACGATCCTCACCGCCATGCTGTCCGCCATCACCGCGGCGGTGGTGGGCGTGATCCTAAATCTGTCGGTCTGGTTCGGGCTACATGTGGTCTTCGACCGCATCGTCGAGAATCACGCGTTCTGGTTCCGCCTCTTGGTTCCGGAATGGGCAACCATCGATCCCGTCTCGGCAATTCTGACTGCCGCTGCGCTGGTCATGATGTTGCGGTTCAAAGTGGGCATGATCCCAACGTTGGCAACGACGGCATCGCTCGGGATGGCTTATGTCTACCTCACGGGCTGAGCCGGATTATCCATCGACCCTTCGTCGCACAGGTGCACCTCAATGGTGACGTGTTGAATTCCAAGGTCCTCCGGGATCAGCGCCTTGTAATGATCGGGCGGCATCGGGTCATGGGTCACCACCGATAAGGCCGCAGCATAGATGCCCGGTCCTATGGACCAGACATGGAAGTCGGCAAGACTGTTGTCGGCTTCGCCTTCGATGGCCTTCCTGACACCCTCCCGCACTTCCGGATGGACCGATCGGTCCAGCAATACACTCCCGCTATCCCGCAGCAGGCCCCAGGCCCAAAAGACGATGAGGACTGCCCCGGCGATGCCCACCACCGGATCGAGCCAGACTTGCCCCCAATAGGCGCCGGCGAACAGGGCGACAAGGGCTAGGATCGAGGTCAAGGCGTCTGCAATCACGTGGAGATAGGCGGCCCGCAGATTGTGGTCTTCCCGTTGCTCCTGTGCCCCGGACGATTTCTGGTGAGGATTGTCGTGGCCATGACCATGGGAATGCACGTGGCCTCCGCCGGACTTCAGGATGAAGGCACAGGCCACGTTGACGACGAGCCCAACCGCCGCCACGGCTATCGCCCACTCGAAGTTGATGGGACGGGGAACATGGAGGCGTTCCATGCTTTCCCACGCCATCGCCGCTGCCGGGATGAGGAGCAGCAGCGCGCCGGTGTAACCGCTGAGGGACGCGATCTTTCCCGTGCCGAGCACATAACTGGGATGACCGGCCTTGCGCCGCATCCAGAGATAGGCAAAGGCGCTGATCGACAGGGCAAGCGCATGGGACCCCATATGCAGGCCGTCCGCCAGCAGCGCCATGGATCCGAAGGCAAGTCCCGCCGCGATCTCAACGGCCATGGTTGCGGCCGTGATCCCGACGACCAGTCGTGTCCTCCGCTCGGCAACCCGCTCTTTATGGAGTCCGAAACTGTGATCATGTTGCCAAGGGGCAAGCGAATGCGAACCGCTCTGATGCATCGGCCGGATGATAACCCATATCCTAATCCCTGTCTGTCTGGCCCTGTCTGTTCTGGCCTTTGGGCGACAACCGATTCATGTCAGCTTTGGTTCGTGTGGGGAGGTGTATGGGCCCCGCCCGATCGCAGGGGCGGCGCTAATTCAGCGCCTATCTCAGCGCAGTGGCCAGGGCCTGGGCCAGCTCGAAGACCTTGAACGGCTTGTTGAGGAGCACCTCGCCGCCGCCGGGGCTATCCGCGCCGTCCAATTCGTCGGCCGGATAGCCCGACATGAACAGGACCCTGAGATCGGGCCGCGAATCCTTGATTCGCGCGGCGAATTGGGGGCCGCTCACGCCGCCCCGCAGGATCACGTCCGAGAGCACCAGGTCGATGCTTTCCTCGGCCAGGATCGCTTCCGCCTCGGCCGCGGTGCCGGCCGGGACCACGGCATAGCCGAGCTTGGCAATCATGTCCTGCAGCAGGGTCCGGACATCCTCGTCGTCTTCCAGCAGGAGAATGCGTTGGCCCGTGCCGCTCGGCCGATGGTCAGAGGCGGCCGTATCGCCGGAGGTCATGGTTGCGTCCGCCCGGGGCAGGATCAGTTTCACCGTGGTGCCGACGCCGACCTGGCTGTCGATGGTGACATGGCCGCCCGATTGCTTGGCGAAGCCGTAGACCATGGACAATCCCAACCCGCTGCCCTGGCCGACATCCTTGGTCGTGAAGAAGGGTTCGAAGACGTGTTCAAGCACGTCTTCGCTCATACCGGTTCCGCAGTCGGTGACGGTCAAGACGGCGTAGTCGCCGGGCAGGATTTCCCCGTCGTCGGCCGTGTCGCGGGGGACGACCGTGGCGTTGGTGCATTCGATCGTGACCGTGCCGCCGCCGGGCATCGCGTCGCGCGCATTGATGCAAAGGTTGACCAGGGCGTTTTCCAACTGCCCGGGATCCGCCGCCGCCGGCCAGACATCGGGGGCGGAAACCGTCGCAATGTCGACGGTTTCGCCGAGGGTCCGACCCAGCATGTGCCGCAGGCCGGTGACCATCGTGGGCAGGTCGATCGCCTGCGGGTGAAGCGGTTGACAGCGAGAAAACGCCAGCAGGCGCCGGGTCAGTTCCGCGCCGCGGCGGGTGGATCGCAAAATGCTCTCAAGGTGGGGGTTCTTGGCGTCGGTCTTTTCCGCCAGCAGTTCCGCCGCGCCCATGATGACCGAAAGCAGGTTGTTGAAATCATGGGCCACGCCGCCCGTCAACTGGCCGACCGCTTCCATCTTCTGAGACTGCTGAAGACGGCGTTCCATTTCCTTGCGTTCGGTGATGTCCTGGCACATGGCGATGGTCGTCGATGGCCGCCCCTCGGCATCGAGCACCTCCTTGTAACTGACATTGCACCAGATCACCTTGCCGTCCTTGCGGATGAAACGGCGCTCGATCACATGGTTTTCACCGCTGCCGGGGGGGATGCTGCGGATGCTGGCGATTTCAGGATCATCGTCGGGATGGGCGATATCCCTGAGGCGCATGGCCTTGATCTCATCCTCGCTGTAGCCCAGCATCTCGCAGAAGGTCCGGTTGAATTCGCGGTATTTGCGGTCGGGGCTGCGAATGAAGACGCCGACCCCGGCGTTCTCGAAGGCGCCGCGGAACCGGGCTTCGCTCTCGCTGAGCGCTTGTTCCGCCTGTGCGCGGAGGTTCTTGGTGAGCTTGTCGGACAGGTGGCTGACCAGGATGGCGATGGACGGCAGAGTGATGATGTTGACGATCACCTTGGCCCGGGTGATCTCGGTGTAGTGAAAGAGCTCGCCGGGGGCCGAAAAGAAGTAGAAGGCGTAACCGACGCCGATCGCCGCGCCCGCGAGTCCGCCCATGTATCCGCCGCTATAGGCCGCGTAGGTGATGGCGAGGGCGGTAAAGAGTTGGGGGTTGGGTACGCTGATGCCGGCGCGGCGGCACAGCTCGAGGACGAAGATCGTGCCGAGCACCAACAGGGCCCCGTGGGTCCTGATGAAAAGGTCCTGGCGAAGGGAAAGGGATGGACTGTCGTTGGCCATGGAACGGCGGTATTTTTCCCCGGCGAGAGGTTAGTGCATGGCTGTCGAGCGGCCGACGCGCCGCTAGAGCGTGATCGGTCGCCGATCCTGTATTTTAGGTGTATAAATTCCGTTAAGGCCATTCAAGCGCGAAGTCGCGCCGAAGGCCTGAAACAATATCGAATCAAGCTGAGGGAGGCGGTCATGGTCCAGTGCCAAGGTGTCGCGCATTTTTCGATCCCGGTTTCCGATCTCGAGAAGAGCACGAAGTTCTATGCTGACGTCGTCGGGCTCAAGTTGATCAACAGCGATGGAAAGCGGCATTCCTTCATGGATGCGGGCGGGACTTGCATTCTGCTCTGTGCCGAGGACGGGCCCATCAACCGGGACGGAGGCAAGGACCTGGTCCACCATGCCTTTGCGATCTCCGAAGAGGAATTGGCCAAAGCCAAGACGCACCTGGAGGCCGCCGGCGCGGAAATTCTCTACGAAGAGGATCGGGAAGGCGGCACCGTCAACGGGCCGAGGATCTATTTCCGCGATCCCGACGGCACGCGCCTGGAGTTCATCAAGCTGACCAGCTACAACACGACCCCGCGGTGAACGGTCCGGTCTGATGCGGGACCCCTCTTGAGTTTCCAGGGCGCGGCAGCGCTCGGTGCGCGTTGTCGCCGGGTTGCGTGAGTCCCGCTGTTTCGGTGCTCACATGGTACGCGGGGGCGCGTTGGGGATGGCCGGCGACACAACGGTTGGAAGAAGATGGCAAAGAGTGCGCGGTCGAACTCAAGCGGTGAATCAGCTGTCTCGAACGGCGCCGGGCTTTTTGGGCGTCTCGTTTTCGGGCTCGCCGCGACTCTTGCTTTCCCGGCGGCGGGCGCGGCGATTGCTGCCGAAGGCCGGTTGGCCCGAACCGTGGGATTTTCCGACTATCAGAAGGGCCCGATCGAAGACTGGTTGAAATCCAAGGGCTTCAAGTTTCAGCTCGACGCGCGGCTCAGAAATGCGATCGATCTGGGCATCGGTGAGAAAGGCCTCGATTTGATCGCCAAGAAGCCCGCCTTGGGTGTCATGCCGAACGAGGCCGTGAATGTCCGAAAGTTCCGCTATTTGGAAATCGATTGGGGCGTGAACAAGTACCCAGGCGCGGCGTCTTGGGAAAACGGCGTCCGCAACCAGGCGATCATGGTGATCGTATTTCTCGGTGATCAGCGCCAGCCCAGCGGCTCCATGTTCATTCCCGACAGCCCCTATTTCATCGGCCTTTTCCTGTGTTCCGGAAATGACAGGACGAACCACCCCTTCGTGGGCGCGCATTTCAAGAAAGGCGGCCGCTACGTCTGCGCGGACAAGGCGCCCGAGGGAAAGCTGATCACGTCACGATTCGATCTCATGGCGGCCTACCGGGAGTATTTCGACAAGGAAAAGGACGACGATCCAGCGGTCACCGGGATCGCGCTGGAAATCGACACGACAAAGGCCAAAGACGGGGGCAAGTCGTCGGCCTTCATCAAGGAAATCAGGTTTTTCCGCTGACCCGCCAGGCAAGGGTTCCCCAAACATCGCATCGCGCAGCCATGATCTAGAGGGTCGTTGCCGGCCCGATTCGACGGATATCCCCTAAAGGTCATTAACATGGAGCCATCAACGCCAGCGGAACAATGGGGTTCGCAGCGCGCGTTCATCCTGGCGACCGTCGGCGCGGCCGTCGGTCTCGGCAACATCTGGCGTTTTTCCTATGTTGCCGGTGAAAATGGCGGCGCCACATTCCTGTTCGTTTACCTGTTGTGCGTCGCGGTCGTCGGCTTGCCGATCGTCATCGCCGAGCTTGCCATCGGCCGCCACAGCCGCGGCGACGCGGTGGCGGCGATCCGCAAGATAGCGCCGGAAGGGTTTTGGCAGATGGCCGGGGCTCTCGGGGTCCTCGGGTCCTTCCTGATCATGAGTTTCTATCTGGTGATCTCCGGCTGGGCACTGCGCTATTTCGTCGGCGCCGTCGACGGGTCGCTTTGGCGCATCGCCGGCGCCGATTACGGCGGCTTTTTCGAAGCCTTCATCGCCGGCACCGCCCAGCCCCTGTTCTGGCAAGCGGCGGTCATGGTGGCGGGCTCCGCCGTGGTGGCGGCGGGTGTCCAGAACGGCATCGAAAAGCTGACCGGCATTCTGATGCCGCTGTTGGCGGCGATCGTCGTGGGGCTTGCCATCTACGGTCTAACCCATAAGGGCGGGGCGCAGGGGCTCAAGTTCCTGTTCAGTCCCAAATGGGAGCTTCTTGCTCGTCCCGATATTTATCTCGCGGCCCTGGGCCAGGCGTTCTTCTCCTTGAGTATCGGCATGGCCTTGTTCATCACCTATGGCGGTTACCTCGCGCGCCGGCATCGAATTCCCGGCTCCGCATTGGCTGTCGCCCTGGGCGACACCCTGATGGCCGTGTTCGCCGGGATGGCGATTTTTCCTGCCGTTTTTGCCTTCGGCCTGGATCCCGGGACCGGACCCCGTCTGGTTTTCATCACCTTGCCGCAGTTGTTCCTCTCGATGGACGGCGGCCGCGTGGTCGGCATCTTGTTCTTCTTTCTTCTAGCCGCAGCGGCGCTTTCCGCGAGCATCTCCGGGCTGGAGGTGGTGACCGCATATGTCTTGCGGCGGTTGGGGATGCGCCGACCGGTTGCGGCTTTCATCGTAGGCTTCGGCATTTTCCTCGCCGGCGTGCCCGCTTCACTAGGCTACGGCATATGGCGTGACGTCAGGTGGGGGGAGCGCGGCATATTGGAGAGCATGGACTACATGGTATCCAATGCCATCCTTCCCGTTGCCGGTCTCCTGGTCGCATGTCTCGTGGGATGGCGATGGGGCAGGCCCACCGCGCTCCGGGAATCGGATCTGGGCGAGACCGTCATCGGCCGGTGCTGGTTGTGGAGCCTCCGCGTGCTCGCCCCGATCCTGATCGTTGCGGTATTCTTGCGGGGCGTTGGCGCGATTTGAGCCTTCGCGAGGCCTTTTCCGGCGATCCGAAACGCCTGATCGTTTGGCCGGGTCGGCCAGTTTCCGCCTCCGTGCCGCCCCCAATTCCGATGGCGATGGCATCAGGCCGAGCGCCATGGTGGTGAGCATGCCAAGATATTTCCAACCCTCGAGCCGAAGGACGAGGTCATTGCGGGTGAAAACATGAAAATCTCCTTCCACGGCGCGGCCCAAGGGGTCACCGGGTCCTGCCACCTGTTGGAATGCGGCCACACCCGCGTGCTGATCGATTGCGGCTTTTTCCAGGGAAGCCGGGAACTTGACGAGGACAACGCCGAACCATTCGGCTTCGATCCGGGTGAGATCGATTATCTGTTGCTCACCCATGCCCATGTCGATCACTGCGGTCGGATCCCGCTGCTGGTCAAGCGCGGGTTCCGCGGCGAAATCATCGCGACGGCGGCGACGCGGGAGCTGGCGCGGATCACCTTGCTGGACGCGGCGAGACTGGAGGAGGAGGAGTTCCAGCGGGCGCGCCGCCACGGGAATCGCCGCGCCAAGCCGACGCCCGATCCCCTCTACAGCACGGCCGATGCGCTTTGGTGTTTCGAGTTCTTCGGCCGCGCCGCCCGTTATGGGGAGTGGATCACCCTCGATGATGCCGTCAGGGTCCGGTTCATAGACGCCGGGCATATCCTCGGTTCGGCGTCGATCGAGGTGGACGCGAAGTCCGGCCAGGACGTGCGCCGCATCGTCTTTTCGGGCGATATCGGCAACTCCAACCGGCCGCTTCTCGAAAACCCGACGAAACCCGGTGCGGCCGACTATGTCGTGATGGAAACGACCTATGGCGATCGCGATCACAAAGACCTGGCGGCGTCGAAAACCGAGCTCTATACGGCCATTGCCGAAACCATCGGCAGGGGTGGCAATGTCTTGATTCCGACCTTTGCCCTTCAACGCGCCCAGGAGCTGCTGTTTCATCTTCGCGAAGGGATCGATCAGGGCCTTCTGCCGCGAAACCTGCCCGTCATGTTGGATTCGCCCATGGCCATTTCCGTGACCGGCATCTTCCGACGCTATCCGGAGTTGTTCAACGCGCGGGCCCGCGAGTTGATCGCCGGTGGCACGGATCCCTGCGCTTTGCCCGGCCTGCGGTTCACCCGGGAGACCGCGGAATCGATCGCCATCAACACCATAAAGGGTGGCGCCGTGATTCTCGCGGGCTCCGGAATGTGCACCGGCGGACGAATCCGGCATCATTTGAAGCACAATCTGTGGCGCGAGAAGGCGAGCATCATCTTCGTCGGCTTCGCCGCGCATGGCACCCTGGCCCGCCGGATCATCGACGGGGCCGAGGAAGTTCCGTTGTTCGGAGAGCAGGTCAGGGTGGGCGCGCAGGTTCACACCATCAATGGGTTTTCCGCCCATGCCGACCGCGATGAGCTTCTTTCCTGGCTAGAGGGGGCCGGCGATCCCCGGCTGACGATTCTGGTCCACGGCGATCCGGACCGCGGAATGGACTCGTTTTCCAGCCTCCTAAAGGATCGAAAGAGGGTCGTCACACGACCGGAACTGCACGAATCGGTTTGGCTCGACTGATCCGCTCGGGCCGCGGGCGGGGCGGCCAAGGCTAGAGGGTTTCGTCGGGGTGGACAGGCGGCCGATGCCATCGGCTGAACAGCCAGCCGCACAGGGTACCCGCCGCGAAGACCAGGAAGAGGAGAATGGCTCTCGGCAGTTTGAGGGTCCACAGGAGGAAGGTGACCTCTACCACCGTGACGTTCTGAATGGTGAAGATCACGAGCAGTCCGAGGACGGTCATTCCCGTCCAAAACCGGATCGTCTGTGCCATTGCCACCTCGGATTGTTTTGGGCCCGCTCGAAAGGAGGCGCCATTGATCGGTGAACGCTAGGTTTTTCGCGTCTACAATATTGCATGCTGGCGTTTTTCAAAATATTCCGACGCCAGCCATCATAAGCCGTGCCGCACCCACGGCAAGGAGACGGCATGACAATTATCGAGACCATTTTGGTGGCGGCGGCGTTCGGATTGCTTGCGGCATATCATTTGTTCCTGGTCCGCGAGGTGCGGCTTCGACCCGACCGGACGGCGATCGGGCACGCGAACAGATCGCGCCAAATTTGGGTGAGGAACGTGATGGAGGAGCGCCGCGATATTCTCGCCGTGCAGGCCCTGCGCAATTGGAACATGGCCGCGAGCTTCCTGGCGTCAACTTCCATCCTTCTGGCTATTGGAATTCTCAGCTTCCTGATTCATTCCGACGATGTCCCCGATATCCTCTACAGGCTTAACTTCTTTGGCTCGAGGATCGAGGTTTACTTCACGTTCAAGGTCTTGATCCTTGCGTTGTGCTTTTTTGCCGCGTTTTTCAGTTTTTCCCTGGCGCTCCGTTATTTCAATCATGTGAGTATCGACATCACCCTGCCCGTGACCGAGGATACGCGCGAGACTCTGGGGATCGCGGCGGCTCTTTTCGACCGCGGCGCCCACCACTATACGGTGGGCATGCGGGCCTACTACCTTGCGATCCCCGTGACCTTTTGGTTTTTCGGGCCAATCTGGCTGTTCATCGCGGCCCTTGCCCTGATCGCTATTCTGTACCGGCTCGACCATGTCCCCGCCACGCCGGGCAAAGTCTGACACCTTCGCATCGGGTGGCGGCCGGTTTCAGCCGGGCTGGGCGCCACTTGCCAGCCACGCCAGGTATCCTAGGAAGATCGCCTGCAGCAACGCCCCTTCGGTGCGAACCTAGGGTCGCCCGTCCCCCTCATGGAGCAGGGGGACGGACCGGAACATGCCGCCTTTTGAAATCGCCAAGGATCTCGCGGGCCGCGTTGTGTCCCGGCGCCCCGGTGACGCCGCCGCCGGGGTGGGTCCCGGCGCTGCACATGTAAAGGCCCGCAACGGGGGTGCGGTAATCGGCATGGCCGAGCACGGGGCGGGCGGAATACAGCTGGCCGAGATCGAGCGCGCCGTGGAAGATATCGCCGCCGGTCAGGCCGAAGGTGCGTTCAAGATCCAGCGGCGATAGCACCTGGCGCGCCACAAGCGAGCGCCGGAAGTTGGGTGCGTAGGTGTCCACGGTGGCGATCATCAGGTCGGCGACCTCTTCCTTGTGGTCGTCCCATGACGCGCCCCCCGGAAGGTCCGGCGCCACGTGCTGGCAGAACAGGCTGGCGACATGGGCGCCCGGGGGCGCGAGGCTGTCATCCAGGGTCGAGGGGATGAGCATTTCGATCACCGGTTCCCGCGACCAGCCCCGGGCCCTTGCGTCGCACCAGGCCCGCTCCATGTAGGCGAGGCTGGGCGCGATGATGATTCCCGCGGTGTGGTGGTCGGCCACCTCGCGGCCGGGACGGCAGGTGAAGTCGGGCAGTTCCGACAGCGCCACGTTCATGCGGAAGGTGCCGGACCCCATCCGGTAGGCGCCGATCCGCTCGCGGAAATCGCCGGGCAGGCTCGACGGATCGACCATCCTGGTGAACAGGAGCTTGGGGTTGACCGCCGCGACGACGGCGCGGGCCGCGATGGGCGGGCCGGATTCCGGGTTGACCCCGGCGGCGCGGCCCTGTTCGACGATGACATCGCGGACCGGACAATCGGTGCGAATCTCGACGCCGCGCGCCGTTGCCGCCCGCGCCATGGCCTGGGTGATCGATCCCATGCCGCCGATGGCATGGCCCCATCGGCCGCGCTGGCCGTTGACCTCGCCGAAGGCGTGGTGCAGCAGGACATAGGCCGAGCCGGCTGCGTAGGGGCTCGCGTAATGGCCGACGACGGCATCGAAGCCGAAGACCGCCTTGATGGGATCGCTTTCGAACCAGCGATCGAGGAAATCGCCCGCCGACCCGGTGAACAGCTCCAGCAGGTCGCGCTCCCCGGAAAGACCCAGACGGCCGATCCGCCGTCCGATCCGCGCGGCCTCCAGCATCTGCCCGAGCGCCGCCAGCTTGCGGCCGTGAACGACATTGGGGGGCGTCTTCAGGGCGAGCTCCCTGAGGATTTCGGCGATGACCGCGAGACGCGCATGGTAGGCGTCCAGCCGGCCGGCATCCCTTGCGGAGAACTTGGCGACCTCGTCCCGGGTTCGGACGCCGTCCACGGCAAGCGAACGTCCATCGGGCAGCGGCAGAAAATTCTGCATCCGGCGCTCGACGATCCGCAGTCCGTGGCCGGCGAGATCGAGATCGCCGATAATCTTGGGGTGCAAGAGCGACACCGTGTAAGCGGCCACGGAATTTCGGAACCCGGGATGAAACTCCTCGGTCACCGCGGCGCCGCCGACGGAGCCGCGCGCTTCCAGGACCGAGACCTTCAAGCCGTGGTCCGCCAGATAAGCGGCACAGACCAAGCCGTTATGTCCGCCGCCGATGATGACGACATCATGCATGGCGACCTCCAAAAAAACCGCTCCGCCGGGGACTCAGGTTAGGGCGCAATCGTCGCCGTGCAAAGCATCGCTTCCGGGCGCCGGCGGAACCCGTCAATCGGCCATATTTGAGCCATAATCTCGGCGCCAATAGGCGCTGGGGCGAAACCCGGAAATCTAAAAGCAAGTCGGCCCGATCGCGGCGATTTGGGATCGCTCTCCATTGCCGGTGCCTGCCGGCAATGTGGCGCAACTGTTATGGTTGGGAGGATGCGGCCATGACCAATCTGCCAGGGCGGCGCATGTGCCGCTTCATTTCGGTTTTTCTGACTGCGTTTGTCCTGATGTCGGCCGCGAGCCTGTCGGCGCCCGCCGGTGCCCAGGAGGTGACCCCCGATGTCGAGGAGATCTCCGACGGCCTGGATGTCCCCTTCGTGCCGTCCCATGCGGATGTGCTGAAGACCATGTTCGAACTGACCAAGGCCAACAAGGACGATTACGTGATCGACCTTGGTTCCGGAGACGGGCGCATCGTCATTGCCGCCGTCAAGTGGCTGGGCGCGCAGGGTTTCGGCGTCGATCTGAATACCAAGCTGGTGGACATCGCCAACAAGCGCGCCCAGCAGCAGGGCGTCGCCGATCGCGCGAAGTTCCATGTGCGTGACATTTTCCAAACCGATATCAGCAAGGCAAGCTTGGTCACCATGTATCTTCTGCCCGATATCGTCCTGCAGCTGCGGCCCAAGCTCTTGTCCACCTTGAAGCCGGGGACCCGCATCGCTTCCCATGATTACCATCTGGGCGATTGGCGCCCCGACCACATGCGGGTGGTGGATTCCCAAGGCGAGGAACGCAGCATCGTCTATGCCTGGACGGTGCCGGCCAAGGTGGCGGGAAAGTGGACCTGGGATATCGCCTTTTCGAGCTATTTCAACGCCGTCACGCCGATGCAGGCGGACATCGAACAGCGCTATCAGGATCTCTATGGCAAGATGGTGGTCAACGGCGCCGTCGTGCCGGTCCGCGCGGCGGGGGTCGATGGGACCAAGGTATCGTTCACCGTGACCTCGGAAATCGACGACGTCGTGGTCGATCAGACATATACGGGGACCATCTCCGGCGATGAGATCACCGGGACGGTCCGCCTGTCGGGCAGCGTCAAGCCGGTGGAAATTCCCTGGCGGGCCCGCCGCCAGCCGGCCAGCCGTTAGGCCATGAAACAGGGTGAAGCGCCGGCGGGCACGGGGGATGCCGGCCCCAAGGCGCTTCTCCGTCCCCGTGACGCGCTCGCCTTGATGGTCGGCATGGTGGTGGGGATCGGCGTTTTCAAGTCTCCCTCCCTGGTGGCGCTCAAGCTCGACGATCCGATGCTCATTATGGGGCTGTGGGCGCTCGGCGCCGTGTTCATGCTGATCGGCCTGCTGTGTTACGCGGAGTTGGCCGCCACCTGGCCCGATGCCGGTGGCGAGTACCATTTCCTGACCCGTGCCTTCGGCCCCGCGGTGGGCTTTCTTTTCGCATGGGGCCGGATCACGGTGGTGCAGACCGGGGCCATCGCCA
Organism: Alphaproteobacteria bacterium; assembly: GCA_029863585.1. GTDB lineage: Bacteria > Pseudomonadota > Alphaproteobacteria > SMXQ01 > SMXQ01 > SMXQ01. The sequence continues at coordinate 13,772 of JAOTVC010000020.1, forward strand.
TGGTCGCCTTCGTGCTCGGCGACTACGCCCAGCGCCTCCTGGACCTGGGCAGTTTCGGCTCCTCGATCTATGCGGCACTCGGAGTGGTGGGTCTCACGGCGCTCAACATTGCCGGGACCAGGGTCACGGCCGGTGCCCAGAATACCTTGGCCGCGGTCTTGGTTTCCGTAACGGTGGTGGTGGGCGTGCTTGGGTTTGTCCTGACCCCCGAGGCTGCCCCTGCCGCCGCGCCGGCGCCTGCCGCCGTGCCCGCCAGCCTCATGTCCGGCCTTGGATTCGCGATGATTTTCATCATGCTGACCTATGGCGGGTGGAACGAGGCCGCCTACCTGTCGGCGGAGCTGGTCGATGTCAGGCACAACATGCTGCGCGTCGCGGTTATCGCAACGCTGTTGATCGGCGCCATCTATCTGCTTCTCAATGGCGCCTATCTCGCGGTCCTGGGGGTGGACGGCGTCCGTGGGTCGAGCGCGGTCGGCGCCGATTACATGGGCCGTTTGCTGGGTCCGGGAGGCGCCGTCGCGGTTTCCGCCCTGATCTGCGTGGCGGCGCTCACCACCTTGAATGCGACGATCTTCACCGGCGCCCGCTCGGGCTACGCGCTGGGCCGCGACTTCGCCTTGTTCGCGCCGCTTGGCCGCTGGAACGCCCGGGCCCAGGGGCCGGTCGCGGCGCTCCTTGTCCAGGGCGCGCTGTCCCTCGCCCTGGTCGGGTTCGGGGCGTTCACCCGGCAGGGCTTCTCCGCCATGGTGGACTATACGGCTCCGGTCTTTTGGTTCTTCCTGACCCTGGTCGGCGTCTCGGTCTTCGTCCTGCGGAAGCGGGGCGGCGGATCGGCGGCGTTCCGCGTGCCGCTCTATCCCCTGACGCCGGCGCTCTTCTGCCTCGGCACCCTTTACATGCTGCATGCCTCGGTGTCCTACACCGGGGTGGGCGCCCTGGTCGGCCTGTCGGTGGTGGCGCTCGGGGTGGTGCTGTGGTGCCTAGGGGCGGTTTGCTCCCTAACACGGAAATCCGCCTAGGTCTTCATTCCCGCAAAGAAAAAGCGGCGGCCCCGAGGGGCCGCCGCCTGGCCGCGCCACCGGCGCGAAGCCGTCTATGACAGGTGCTTCTTGAAGAAGGCGATGGTGCGGTCCCATGCGATCTTCGCCTGCGCTTCATTGTAGCGTTTGGTGGAATTGTTGTTGAAGCCGTGGCGCGTGCCGGGATAGGTGTGCGCCTCATAGGAGACCTTGGCCGCCTTGAGCGCCTTTTCGTAACCGGGCCACGTGGCATTCACGCGCTTGTCGTCCTCCGCGTATTGGATGAGCATCGCCGCCTTGATCTTCGGCACGTCCGCGGTCTTTGGGGCACGGCCGTAGAACGGCACCCCGGCTTGCAGGTCCGCGCCCAGCTCAGTCGCCAGGATATTGACGGCTTGGCCGCCGAAGCAGAAGCCGACCGCGCCCAGCTTGCCGTTGGACAGCGGGTGCTTCTTGAGCCACCTGGCCCCGTTCGCCATGTCGACGTAGATCTTGTCGCGATCGAGTCCGGCCTGCATTTTCTTGCCGTCGTCGTCATTGCCGGGATAGCCGCCCACCGCCGAAAGGGCGTCGGGCGCCAGCGTCAGGAAGCCCGCGGTCGCCGCCCGCCGCGCGACATCCTCGATATGCGGGTTGAGGCCGCGGTTTTCATGCACCACCAGGACCGAGGGAAAGGGCCCGGAGCCTGCGGGCTGCACCAGGTAGCCCTTGATCTTGGCGGCATTGCCGCCGGGCGAATCGTAGGTGACGTATTTCGCCTTGATGCGTTCATCGGTGAACGAAATCATCTGCGCTTCGGCATAGCGGGGCAGCAGGGCCTGGGCCATCGCGAGGCCCGAGCCGCCGATCACGGTGATCGCCGCGGCGCGCTGCAGGAACTCGCGGCGTTCCATCGAGCTGTGGCAGTATTCGTCGTAAAGATCATAGATACGCGGATCGATCTGGTCCTGATCCATGGAAAGGTTCCTTCCTGTTGCAGTCATTGCCAATACCGATCGTCGAGCGGTCTGGCGCCGCCTTATGAGGCGTCAACGGGTGGAACCCGGACGGTGAACGATCGGGCGAATAATATGCGCAACAGGCCTATTCGGGTAGCGAATTTAAGCGATGGAAGGGCCGGCATTTTTCCCGTCCCCGTCCTGTAAGATGGGGCGTTTTCCAACCCGCGAAGGGGGCAAGCCATGCTGACACCGCCGATCCGGCCGATGCGGGTATGGGGCGGCTTTTGGGCCCGGGTGCCGCCGCCCCAATGGGATGATTTCCTCACGCGTCATCCCGAGCAGGACGCGCCGGATGCCGAGGTCGTCGACTTCCTGCCCGACTGGCTGGAGCAGCTCCAGCCGATCCAGGACCAGTGCCTCGGCCTCGGTCACTTGCGCGATGTCCGCGACAGCTGGCTGATGGCGGACCTCGAGACGATGGAGGCCCCCGCCGAGGGCTTCGATTGCGAAGATCACGCACTCACCGTTCGGGCGCTCGCCCACCGCGACCTCGGCTTCCCGCTCGGCGCCATGAAGCTCGCGATCTGCGAGACCACGGAACAGCACGCGGTGCTCTTGATCGCCACCCTCGCGGGCGAAATGGTCGTGGACAACGGCCATGTCTGGACCGAGCTGGGCCCCTGGCACGATTACCCCTGCAAGTGGCTTTACGTCTGGGGGCCGCGAAAATGGGGCCGGGCGATGGAGTCCGACCGCCGGGGGATGGTGTAGGGATGGTGCTTGAACGCCAGGGGCGATGTTGCCTCCAACCGCGACGGTCGGGGCTTGGTCGGGTTGGTCGCCGACGTCGCGGTCCTGTTGTCCTACAATGCCTGGAAGTCCGAAGGGGTCCGTAAAGGACCCCGGTGAAGGGAGTGTCACGCATTGGAAACCCGCCTGATGGTCAATTACCCGCCGGTCCCCAATCCCCGGCCGGCGAAATTCGCCCCGCCAAGCGGGGCCTGCGACACCCATTTCCATATCTACGGCCCGCCGCATCTCTACCCCTATGTGGAGAACCGGCGCTCGACCCCGCCGGCGGCGCCGATCGAGCATTACCTCAATATGGCCGATGTGCTGGGCTTGGAGCGCGGTGTGCTGGTGCAACCCAACGTCCATGGGTTCGAAACCGCCGTGGTGACCGACGCCATCGCCCGGGCGCCCGATCGCCTGCGGGGCGTCATCAACGCCAATCCCGACCTTGGCGCCGACGAGATCGCGGCGCTGCACGCGGGCGGCGTGCGCGGCATCCGGCTCAACATCACCCACGCCCACGGCAAGGGCTTCACCCGGGAAATCTTCGCCGCCCAGATCGCCAAGATCGCCCATCTGCCGTGGTCGGTGGACCTGCACTGCGATCTCGATTCCGTGGTGGCTCACGCCGAGGTGCTGGACAGCGCCGCCCTGCCGGTGGTGATCGATCATTTCGCCCGTTGCGACGGCGCCAGGGGCACCGACGATCCCGATTTCCGCGTGATGGCGGACCTCGCGGCGGCGGGCAATGTGTGGATCAAGATCGGCGGCGCCGACCGGCTGATGTCGCGCGGCGCCAAGTACGCCGACATCGTCGCCATGGCCCGCGCGCTGATCGATCGCGCGCCCGAGCGCATCATCTGGGGGACCGACTGGCCGCACTCGGAGGTGTGGCAGCCGGGCAAGATGCCCAATGACGGCGATCTGCTGGACATGGTGGCGGACTATGCCCCCGACGCGGGCGCGCGGCGCAAGATCCTCGCCGACAACCCCGCCGCCCTCTACGGCTTCGATTAGCGGCAACCTCCGGCGCGGCGGCCGCCGCTCCCGGCGCGGGATCTCCGCCCATCCGCATCTCCGGCAGGCGCCTTAATTAAATAATTATTTAATTAAGCAATCCTTTAAATAAGGGCTTCTTCACGCGCCGCCGCCCTGCCGCCGCCCCGGGATTCCTCGGCCCTCGACAGGCTCATGCTTCGACAGGCTCGGCAAGAGGGTCTTAGGCTAACGCCTCATCCTGAGCAGCGCGCCGCGCGCGCCTCTAAGGGGGCGCGACGCAGGAGATGTCGCCGCGCTCCTCCCTCGGGCCTCAGGCCGCCGCGGGCAGGCGCCCGCGATCGTGGGGCACGTCGAGGAAACTCATGTCCGGTCCCTTGGGCACGATGCAGGTCGGGTTGACCTTTTCCTGGCGGTAATAGTTCGCCTTGGCGGCGGCCAGGTTCACGGTGTCGGTGATGCCCGGCCATTGGTACAGCTCGCGCAGGTAATTGACCAGGTTGGGATAATCCTGCAGGCGCCGCACGTTGCACTTGAAGTGGCTGTAATAGACGAGGTCGAAGCGCAGCAGGGTGGGGAAGGCGCGCCAGTCGGCCTCCGTGATGCGCTCCCCCATCAGGTAGCGCCCCTTGCCCAAGCGTTGCTCCAGCGTGTCCAGGCCGTGGAAGACCTTTTCCACCGCCTGGTCGTAGGCGTCCTGGCTCCGCGCGAAGCCGGCGCGGTAGACGCCGTTGTTCAGGTGCTCGTAGACGAAATCGTTGATCTCATCGATGCCCGCGCGGAGGCCTTCGGGATAATAGTCGATCGAATTGTCGGCCCATGCGCCGAACGCGTCGTTCAGCATGCGGATGATCTCCGACGATTCGTTGTTGACCACGGTGCCCCGCTGGCGGTCCCACAGTGTCGGCACGGTCACCTTGCCGGTATAGTTGGGGTTGGCCGCGGCATAGGCCTGGTATAGGTGAAAGACCCCGTCCTTGCCCGGCGCGAGATCGTCGAGGCCTTTCGAATAGCTCCAGCCCGCGGTCTTCGGCCGGTCGGCGATGGAGGCCGAGACCACCTCCGTGAGCCCCTTGAGCCGACGCATGATGAGGGTGCGGTGGGCCCACGGGCAGGACCAGGACACGAACAGGTGGTAGCGCCCGGGCGTGGCCTCGAAGCCGCCCTCGCCGGCCGGCCCGGGGGACCCGTCGGCGGTAACCCAGTTGCGAAACTTTGACGCATCGCGGACGAAGGCGCCGCGCTTGTCGTGGGGGACCTCCGCGTCATTGTCCCAGACGCCGTCGATCAGCATGCCGGCCATGATGTCTCTCCCCGCCCCGCCCGGGAGTGGGCGGACCTATTTCTTGAGGAACGGAACCGCGAGCTCCTGGATCACGTCGGCCGCGTCCCAGGGCACAAGGTGCTTGCAGCCGTCCACCAGATGCATGTCGAGACCGGGCTCTTTTTCCCGCAACAGGGCGAAGCGGTCCGCCGCCCGGGCCCGGTCCTCGCGCCCGTAGATCATCAGGAGCGGCATCTTGAGCTCGGTCAGGCGCTGCCAGAGCGGCGTGCCGCCGCCACCGCCGCCGCCGGACTTGGCGCGGGCTTCGTTGCGGGCGACGAAGGCCTCGAAATTGCGCCCGACGGACCGCGAGTGGCGGAGCTGAAGTTCCTCATCGGTGATCAGCTCGTGATGGAACAGGGTGCCCTCCAATAGCTTGCGCGTATCCTCGATGGTCGGTTCGGTCTGGGCCATGCGCTGGTCCATGCGCTGCAGGACCGCTTCTTCGCGCTTGCCGGCGCCGCCTTCCAGCGGCGGCAGCAGGCTGCCGGTGCCCAGCACGATGATGTGGCTGATGCGCTCGGGGTTCTCAAGCCCCAGGGCGATGGCGACATTGCCGGCCTGGGAATGGCCCACCAGGGCGGCCTTGTCGAGGCCCAACGCATCCATCAGACCCAGTGTGGTCTTCTTCTTGAGCCCGACGGAGCCGTCTTCGGAATAAGCGCTCAGGCCGAAGCCGGGGAAATCGAAGGCGATGACCCGGAAGCCCTCGGCCGCCAGCGGGCCGATGGTGCGCCGGTAGACGTCCGCCGACGATCCCAAAGACGCACCGTGGAACAACAAGACAGCGGGGCCGCTGCCGTCCTCGATATAGCGGATGGAGTTTCCCTCCACGTCCGCGAACTTGTCCTCGAATTCCGTTGTGACGGTGGTAGCCATGACGTTTCTCCCCTGATCGCCCGTGCCTGGGCCGTGTTCGTGTTCAGCTTATCATAGGGAGGCGTCCCTCGCGAGAGGGTGGCGTCCCCTTGCAACGCGCCTGTCCGAGGCCGATATTCGGGCCAGCCCAGCGAAGACAGCCGCCTATCAGGACGTTTTGCCATGACCGCACCCGTGACCCGTTTTGCACCCTCGCCGACGGGATTTCTGCATCTCGGCCACGGCTATGCCGCCCTGTTCGCCGCGGCGGCGGCGGCCGGGGGGCGATTCTTGGTGCGGATCGAGGATATCGATGCGGGCCGCTGCCGGCCGGCCTTCGAGACGGCCATCCTAGAAGACCTTGCCTGGCTTGGCCTCGCCTGGGAAACGCCGGTGCTGCGCCAGTCGCAACGGGGCCCAGCCTACCGGACGGCACTGGCGCGGCTGATCGACCTCGGCGTCCTCTATCCCTGTTTTTGCACGCGCAAGGAGATCGCCGCGGAAATTGCCCGCGCCGGGGCCGCGCCCCAGGAGGCCGCCGGGCTAGACGGGCCGCCCTATCCCGGCACCTGCCGCCACTTGAGCGGGCAGGAGCGGAAAACGCGCATGGCCGCAATGGGCGGCGCGGCGCTTCGCATCGATGCCGCCAAGGCAGCGGGCCTTGTCGGCGCGCTGTCATTCACGGATGCAGGCGAGGGCGAGGTCGCCGTCGATCCCCTGCTGTTGGGCGATGCCGTGCTGGCACGCAAGGACATCGGCACCAGCTACCACCTCGCGGTGGTGGTGGACGACGCTCATCAGGAGGTGAACCTGGTCACCCGGGGCGCGGACCTGCTGCCGTCGACCCATTTGCAGCGGCTGCTGCAGGCGCTTCTCGACCTGCCGGCGCCGCGCTATCACCACCATCCCCTGATCGCGGACGAAACCGGCGCACGGCTGGCGAAACGCAACGACGCGCGGGCGATCCGCGTGCTCAGGGACGAGGGGATGAGCCCGGCGGAGGTCCGGGCCCTTGCCGGTTTCCCGGATTAGGACGGCGTTTCCTTGGCGGGCTTTTGGCGCCGGCCTCGCCCTTTGAAATCGGGCTTGGAGAAATCGCCGACGCCGTGGAAATCGATGATCTCGATGGAATTGCCGAACGGGTCCTGGATGTAGCCGTGGCGCCCGGTGAAGGTGCGGTGTCCCTCGTCCTCGTAGACCAGGATCGGATAGCCGGCCTCCTCGACATGCTTGAGCGCGGCATCGAAGTCTTCGCTTTCGACGATGAAGGCGTGATGGAATTCGTATTCGCCGGGCGGGTTGGGGCGGGTGTGGTGCTTCGTATTGGTCAGCACGAAGTGATCCCCGCCGGCCTTCATGAATACGGTGGTGTCGTTCTGGCGCAGATAGGTGCAGCCCAGAACGTCCTCATAGAACTTCCGGCCCTCTTCCAGGTCGGACACGCCGATCGCGAAATGCAGCACGCCGGTGGGCTTCATGCTTTTCAGTTCGCTCATGAGTCCCTCTCTCCGTTGCGCGCGATGCCCGGTCAGATCATCTCGCTGAGCAGGACGCCGTAGCCGTCCACCGGCTCGTTGATGTGAAGGCGCTTCTGGATTTCCCAGCAGCGGGCCGGCACGGGATGGACCACCGGAATGCCCAGGTCCTGTTCCAGAATGTCGATCACGGGCAGCACCCGCCAGCCCGACCCCAGCAGGTAGATGGCGTCGGCCTTCTTGTGCTTGAGCGCGATTTTCTTGACGTGGGAATAGACCTCCTCCGAAGACAACTGGCCGATCGCATCGAAGGGCGCGTCGATGCCGTCCATGGCGAGCATGTCGAAACCCGCCCCTTCGAAGTAATCCGAAAAGATCTTGTTGATGGGGCCGGTGAAATAGGTCGCGCCGACGACTCGCTTGGCCTTCAGGGCCCGCAGGGCGGCGACGTGATTCGAGCCCGAGGTGAAGACCGGGGTCTTGTACTTCTTCTCCCATTTCTTGATCAGCCGTTCTTCGCCCTTGAAGCCGAGCAACATGAAAGGCGGGGCGCCTTCCGGCAGCATCAAATCGACCTTTTCCTCGGCCAGCTGATCGAGCAGCGGCTCATAGGGTTCGACGGCGCGTTTGAATTCGTCCGTGGTCCCCTGGCGGATGTTGAGGAATAGCGGGATGACGCCCACGCCTTCCGGCAGCATCCGGATCAGTTCTTCGAGGGACCCGGGACGCCGGGTCGGCTTGATGCACCCGATCACGCCCCTCCAGGTGGTGTACGGCATGTCTCTCTCCCTATCTATTGAATTGTCTGCCGGTCAGGATCGCCGGCGGGTATCGGCCTGTTCTTGCGCTCAATTTTACAGCAAAAATCCGGCGGTCCAAAGGGCCGGGTGATTTTGGGCGGTCCTTCGGGACCGGGGCGAAGGTTTGTCTCTAGCGCTTGACGGCAATCTTATCATAAAGTGCGCGGATACCGGTCGACGGTCCGGGGGATCCCGATCCGCCGGCGCGAAGGGGTTGGACCGAAAGGTGGGGAGCACGATGACCGACAGACGCCTTTTGGCGATCGATGACGAGCCCGATTTCATGGAGATCCTTCGTGAGGTAGCGGAGGGGCTGGGCTTCGATGTCAAGACGACGGAGAAGGCCGACGAGTTCGCGGAAATATACGAATCGTTCAACCCCACGGTGATCGTGCTGGATCTCGTCATGCCTGAGGTGGATGGCGTCGAGCTCGCCCATTGGCTGGCCCATGAGAAATGTCAGGCCAAGATCATCTTCGTGACCGGCCACAATCCGCGCTTTGCCGATGCGGCGCAAGACCTCGCCACGAAGGGCGACCTGGTCAGCGTCACCACCTTATCTAAACCGGTCAGTCTTGGGACGCTGAGAGAGGCGTTGAGTTGAGATTCCGCCGCCGCCGCGAACGGGGCCTCGGTCGGTCAAGTCCCTGTCGCGATGGCGTTGTCGGGATCGTCCCCGTCAAACGTGATCCCGAGTTCGGTCGCCAATAAGGCGGCCTGGGTGCGGTTGCTGACGCCCAGCGTCTTGAGGATCGCGCCGACATGGACCTTCACGGTGCCTTCCGAGATCCGCAGCCGTTCAGCGATATCCCTGTTGGACATCCCTTGCCCGATCAACGCCAGGACAGCCATCTGGCGTTGGGTCAGCATCTCGACATTGGCGCGCACCATCATGGCCGAGCGTGCGCTTTCCATGCTGGCCTGGGCGGCCTCGGTCGGTTTGGCATCGCTTGAAAACAGGGACGGCGGGACGTAGATCTCGCCCAGCAAGACGAGGCGAAGCGCGTTCACCATTATCGACGGCGGCGCCGATTTGGGGAGGAAGCCCTGGGCGCCCGCCTCAAGAGACCGTTCCAGGTTGGCGCGGCTTTCGTAGCCGGAAACGACCACGATGGGAACCGATGGCGCGGCCTCCCTGAGGGCCCGAACGCCAGCGAACTGATCCATGCCGGGCATGCGGAGATCGGTCAGGATCAGGTCGAACGGCCCCTCGGAGCGGGCAAGCGCCTCGGCCTCGGGGAAATCGGCGGCTTCCCTAGTTTCGGTGTCCGAATCAAGCTCGGCCACCAATCGGACCAATCCTTCCCGGAACAACGGATGGTCATCGGCAATGAGAATCTTCAACATCCGACCCTCGTTCGGCGTCCGCAACGCCGATCGATTATACCTTTAGCTCTATTTCTGCGGTTGGACCGCTCACATTCTTCGTTCCGGCGCACGCGGCAGCGGAACCGCCCCATGCATTATTTACTGGAATTCCGGGGCGCGCCACCCATAAGTCATAGAATTCAACCGATCGGCACCCACGGATTCGATCTCCGACGGCGTCCGACGGCGCAATCGCGAGGGCTGGCGCCGCTCAGCACCGCCGCCAGCGGGCATCTTTTTATAGTTAATTCTAACTAGTCGGCGGGCTGGATTGCAGCGCTTTCTTCATGAAGGCGGGCAATGCCAGGGCGGCATCGTGGATTTCCGGTGTGTAGTAGCGCGTCTCTATGCCGGCATGCGAAAAACGACGGTCCAACGATGCCCGGCCGCAGTTGAGATTTTCCGGATCATCGCTGGCGAGCGCCAGCGCCATGTGGCCCCCGCAGTAGGTCGGCACCGGCACCAGCGCCACGGTGCAGTCCCTGAAAACGTTGCTCAGCATGCGGTGGGTGTCGCGGTATTCCCCAGCCTGGAAGAAGGGAACGCCGGCTTGGCGGATCAAAACGCCGCGGCCGTCGAGCCGTTTGGCGCAGCTTCGGTAGAACGGTTCTTCAAACAGGGGGATCGATGGCCCGATGGGATCGGTCGAATCGACGATGATGGCATCGAAGGTGTCCGCTGATTCCTCGGCGAATTTGGTGCCGTCGCCGATGATGAGATGCGTGCGCGGGTCTTCGAACGCCCCATTGGAGAGTTTAGGCAGATGCTCTCGCGAAAGTTCCACCACGCGCGCGTCGATCTCCACAATGGTTGCCTGCTCGACGCTGGGATGTTTCAAGACTTCGCGCAGCGTCCCGCCGTCGCCGCCGCCTATGATCAGGACTCGGCGCGCCCGTTCCTGGGAGAACAGCGGCAGATGGGCGATCATCTCGTGGTAATAGAATTCGTCCGCTTCCGTCGTCTGGACCGCGCCGTCAAGCACGAGGACCCGGCCGAGCGCCCGGGTCTGGAAAATGGTGAGATCCTGGTAAGGGGTCCTTTCCCGGACCAGCGTTTCGACGATCTCAAAACTCTGTCCGTAACCGCGATGCAGAGTCTCGGTGAACCAACCGTCGGTCACTCGACAAGTCCGCGCCGGGTTTCGGAAACGTTGAAGGCCTCGGGATGAAAGACCTCCCGGAGAATCGGGAGGGCGCGGGCCGGGTCGCAGGCGCCGCACATGAAGATGTCAATGGCGGCGAAGCCGCGCTCCGGCCAGGTATGGATGCTGATGTGGGATTCGGCCAGCACCGCGACGCCCGAGACGCCCCCGCTTTCGCCGAAATGGTGCAGGTGAATGTGAAGCAGCGTCGCGCTGCAAGCTTCCACCGCCCGGATCAGGGCGTCGCGAATGACCTCGATGTCCGTGAGATGCGCGGCACCCCACATGTCGATCAGGATGTGGGTTCCGGCAAAATGGACGCCGTCCCGCTCCACGAAATAGTCCGGTGCCGGCGCAGCTCCGATGCCCACGCCTTGAATTTCACCGTCTGTATGCGCCCCTTCTCGCTCGGGAGCAGCCACTTCGACGAGGTCGCGTTCCTGGTCCATCAATTCTGAGTTCTCCGGTCCCGAGGGTATTTGGGAATAGGCGCGTTCTTTCGCGCATCATGGGGGCGGATTCAAGAAAAAAAAGCGGCCGTCCAGTGCTTTGGACGGGCACCGCCCGGCAGCCGTCGGCGATGACACGACGCCGCCACGGTGAACCGGTGTCGGGGGTCAGAACTTCTCGGCCCAGGGGCGGAGTTCGAATTCGAAGGTCCAGGCGCTGCGGTGCTGGCGATGGGCGTGGAGATAGGTCTTGGCGATCTCGTCCGGGGCCAGCAAACCGTCCGGTCCCCGGTCCGCCGCGCGGGGGTCGTCGGCCTTGGCGATGCCGCCGTCGATCACGAAATGGGCGACATGGATGTTCTGAGGCTGGAGTTCACGGGCCATGCTTTGGGCCAGGCCGCGCAGGCCGAACTTCCCCATCGCGAAGCACGACGAATTGGCATAGCCCTTGATCGATGCCGAGGCACCGGTGAACAAGATGGTGCCCGACCCTTTCTCGATCATCCTTTTGGCGGCGGCTTGGCCGACCAGGAAGCCCCCGAAGCATGAGGTCAGGACGGCGTCGCGCACGGCGCCGGGATCGAGGCTCTCGATCGGCCCCCGCACCCGGGCGCTCGCGTTGTAGAGCACGACGTCGGGCGTTCCCATCTGGGATGATACGGCATCGAACAGGGCGGTGACGGCCCCGCTGTCCACGGCATCGCAGGCATGGGTTGTGGCGCCGATCTCGGAAGCGAGATCGCGCAGCTTCGCGGGATCCCGGGCCGCCAGGGCCACGCCCATGCCTTGCGACGCAAACAGCCTGGCGACGGCGGCGCTGAGGCCGGGGCCGGCGCCGACAATCAGGGCAATTTCACGATCGGCCATTGGAATCCTCTCGGTTCGCTGGTTTCGTGGAAAGTGCTAGAGCATGATGCCGGGGTTCAGAATGCCGGCTGGATCGAACACGGCTTTGAGCCGGCGCATGAGTTCCAGGTCCAGCGGTTGCCCGTAATGGGCCAGCTCATCCCTTTTGAGCCTGCCGACCCCATGTTCGGCGGAGAAGCTGCCGTCCATGTCCATGACGAGGTCGTGAACCACCCGGTTCATCGATTTCCAATGTTCGTAAAATGCATCCTTCGTCATGGTCTCGGGTTGGCTGACGTTGAAATGGATGTTGCCGTCCCCGACATGGCCGAAGGGGAAGACCCGAATGCCGTCCATTTGAGCCTCCAGCCGCCGCGTGCCCTCCGCGATAAAGTCCGCGACCTTCGACACCGGCACCGACACGTCATGCTTGATGGACCCCCCTTCCCGGGTCTGGGATTCCGGCAGCACCTCGCGAATGTGCCAAAGCTCGCGGGCTTGGGCTTCGCTGCTTGCCACCACCGCATCGGTCACCACTTCGGCATTGAAACGGGCCTCTAGAAAGGCTTCCAGGGCGGCCCGCAGGGTCCCGTCGTCGGTTTCCTTTCGGGTGTTTTCACCGGCACTCCATTCCATCAGGACGTACCAGGGCGAGGCCGTTTCCATCGGTGCGCGGATGCCTTCGAAATGCTTGACCACAAGTTCGAGACCAAGGCGGGGCAAGAGTTCGAAGGCCGTGACGGCATCGCCGGACGCCGCCCGGGCATCGGCCAGCAATGGGACCACGTCTTCAAGTTTGGGGACGGCCATCAGGGCGGTTTCAACCTGGCCGGGGCGCGGAAACAGTTTAAGGACCGCGGCGGTGATGATCCCCAGCGTCCCTTCGGCGCCGATGAACAGGTGTTTCAGGTCGTATCCGGTGTTGTCCTTGCGGAGCGCATTGAGGCCGGGCCACACGCGGCCGTCGGCCAGCACGACCTCGAGGCCCAGCACCAGGTCCCGGGCGTTACCGTATTTCAGGACCTGCACCCCGCCGGCATTGGTCGACAGGTTGCCGCCGATCATGCAACTGCCCTCGGCGCCGAGGCTGAGAGGGAACAGCCGATCGGCTTCCTCGGCGGCAGACTGCAGGTCGGCCAGGATGCAGCCGGCTTCCACCGTCATGGTGTTGTTGAGCGCGTCCAGCGCGCGCACCTTGTTCATGCGGCCGAGGTTGAGGACGACCGCCTTTCCCGTCCCGTCGGGCACCGAGCCGCCGACAAGGCCGGTGTTGCCGCCTTGGGGCACCACCGCGATGCCGGCTTCGGCGCAGATGGCGACCAGGGCTGCGGCTTCCTCCGTTGATGCCGGGCGCAGGACCGCCCCCGCCGCGCCCTGGAAAAGCTCCCGGTGGTCGGTGACATAGGGCACCATGTCCTCGGCATTGGTAATGATACCGCGTTCGCCCACGACATTGCGAAACCGGGCAAGAATATCTTCGTTGATTGCCATGGCTTCTTTTAATCCCCCGCGCCATTGCGGAGCAAGGGGTGAGCCGCGCGCCTCAGTCGGTCGTTGATGGCCATCCCCAGTCCGGTATCCGGTATCGGCATGACGGCAATGCCGTCGGGCGCCGTTGAATCGAGCTCGTGCAGCATGGCGAACAGGTTGGCCGCGGCTTCGGTCAAGTCCCCGGTCGGGCTTAGGTTAAGGGTAATCGAAGCCCCTTCCGGCTCGCCGGGCCCAAAGGCCAGAAGGGCCTCGCCCGCGGCGGGGCGGTCCGCGTTGATGCGTAGTGGATGGCGTGGGGCGTAGTGGCGGGCTTGGCGGCCGGGCGACCGTTCCGGCGCCCCCTTGGGCCCGTCCCCGGGCAGCGCCACGGCGCCGATCAGCGCTTCGATCTGCTCCCGGGTGACGGCACCGGGCCGCAGCAGGGCCGCTTCCGGCGTGCTGAGGTCGACCACCGTCGATTCAAGCCCGACGCTAGTCGGTCCGCCGTCGAGGATCATGGCGGGTGCCCCGTCGAGCGCTTGGGCGACATGGGCCGCCGTGGTGGGACTGATCCCGCCGGAGCGATTGGCGCTGGGCGCCGCAAGCGGCGTTCCCGCCGCCGTGATCAATGCCCGGGCGATGTCGTTGCGGGGGACGCGTAAAGCGACGCTGTCGAGGCCCGCGCTGACCAACCGGGAAAGGGTGCAGTCGGGCCGTCGGGGGAGAACCAGGGTGAGAGGGCCCGGCCAGAACGCGTCGGCCAGCGCCTTGGCGCGGCGGTCCATCACGGCCTGGGCGTCGGTCGCCGAAGGGTCCGCGAAATGAACGATCAGCGGATTGAACCGTGGCCGGCCCTTGGCCTCGAAAATGGCGGCGACGGCGAAATCGTTGGTGGCGTCGGCGCCCAATCCGTAGACGGTTTCGGTCGGGAAGGCGACCAACCGGCCAGCGCGGATCAATGCCGCGGCTTGCGTGATCGCCTCGTCATCGGCAGTTCGAACATAGGCGTCGGAAGCGGCGCTCACGCCTTGGATCCGCGGGCAATGAAATCGGAATTGAGGAAATCGGGCTTGCCGTAGCCAAGCTCATCGCCGTCCAGCGTCTCCACGCAGCCGCCGGCCGCGGTCAGGATGGCATGACCCGCGGCGGTGTCCCACTCGCAGGTCGGCCCGAACCGCGGGTAGAGATCGGCGCTGCCCTCCGCCAGAAGGCCGAATTTCAACGCGCTGCTCATGAAGATGCGGTCCGTCATGCCGCTGCTTTCCAAGAAAGCCGTGAGGCGGCCCGATTTTCCATGAAACCGGCTGGTGATCACGATGGGGCCCGCTTCCGGCACCGGGCGGCCGTGGATCGCCTGTTCCACCGTGTGGTCCTTGGCCCGCATCGCCACGCCGGGGCCGGCGGTCCAATAGGTCAATCCCATTCCCGGGCCGTGCAGGACCCCGAAGACCGGCACGCGATCGACCAAAAGGCCGATGCAGACCGCGTATTCGGTGCCCCCGGCGACGAACTCCCGCGTGCCGTCCAGGGGATCGACCACCCAGATGGGAGCATCGCCGACGGTTGGCGTATCTCCGGCCGCCACGGCTTCCTCGGAAAGGATCGGCACCCCCGGCGTGAGTTTCGCCAGCGCGGGTAGGATCGCCGCCTCCGCCGCGTGGTCGGCGTCGGTGACCAGGGAGCGGTCTTCCTTTTTGGTGACGTCATAACCGCGGCGGCGGACGGTCAGGATGGCATCGCCGGCGCTCTCGGCGATGGACCGAATAGGGGCGGCGAGGGCGCCGAGGTCGTGGTCACTGAATTCCTGTGCGGGAGGCATGCCTGAGCTTTCGATCCATCGGGTTGCGCCGACGGCAGTACTATTGCGTCTTTGCCGGCAAATTACACCCCCGTATTGGATCGCGACCTTTGGACCCTGGGGGGCGGCATTGCTGGAGCGCGCGGCGGCCTCTATAAACCAAGGGTCTCGCCATCGGGTTGGGGACTTCGGCGCGGCCGCGGTGGGCGGTGCGCCAGGGCTTCACGCCGTCTTCGGAGTTCGGGAACCATGACCGCCTTGGCGGGATTCAATTCGATCAGGCGGACACTGGGTCAACGCAATTTCCGCATCTATCTGATCGGATCGTCGATTTCCCTGGTCGGTACCTGGGTCCATCGCATCGCCATCGGATGGCTGACCTGGCAGTTGACCCACTCCTTCATCTGGTTGGGCGCGGTGGGGGCGGCGGAACTCGCCCCGACGGTCCTTCTCGGGCCGCTCGCCGGGGCCATCGCCGACCGTTTCAATCGGCAATACATCGCGATTTTCAGCCAGGGGCTGGCTTGCCTGCAGGCCGCCGCCCTGGCGCTGCTGGTGGCCCTCGATCTGGTGACTCCGTGGGTGCTTTTGGGGCTCACCCTTGTGGTCGGGGTGGCGTTTTCCTTTGGCACCATGGCCCGGTTGACCATCTTTCCGATGCTGGTGGAACGCACCTACCTGCCTTCGGCCATCGCCATCAACGCGGCCTTCTTCAATCTTGCCCGGTTCCTCGGCCCGGCCTTCGGCGGCGCGATGATCGCCGCCTGGGGAGTCGGGATCGCCTTCGCCCTCAATGCCCTGACCTTTATCGCTTTCATGATCGCGTTGTCGCGCTTGCGGATCGTGGTCAGGGAAGGAGGCGAGAACTCGCGCCGCGGCCTGTTGGCCGATGTGGCCGAAGGCCTCCGATACGCCCTGGGCCATCCCGGGATCGGTCCCGTGCTCGGCGTTCTTGCCGGCCTGTCCGTGGGGGTCAAGGGTCTGCCGGAACTGCTGCCGGGTTTCGTCGATGTCGTCTTCGGCCGCGGTGTGGAGGCCTTCGCGGCCTTGACCGCCGCCATGGGAATCGGCGCCGCCGTGGCCGCGTTCTGGGCAGCCGGCCGCGGCCGCATGGAAGGGCTTTCGGTCATCAATGTCGCGAGCCTGGTCGGCGCCGGCCTCTCCGTCGCGGTGTTCGCGGCGATCGGAATCTACTGGGTCGGCCTGGTGTGCATGTTCCTGGCGGGCGCCTTCCTCACCGTAGTCGGCACATCGTCCCAGGCGCTGATGCAGAACGCCGTTGAGGGCGCCATGCGCGGCCGGGTCATGAGCCTCTATGGATTGCTGTTCCGGGGCGGCCCCGCCCTGAGCGCGTTGATCAGCGGGGTGCTGGCCGAACTGATCGGCCTGCAGATCACCCTAGTGCTCAGCGCCGCGGGCGCGGTCCTGACGGGCGCCATCCTGTTCCGCCGCCGCCGGACCATGGCCGAGAGCCTGGAGGGAGAGCCCCCCGTCCCGCAAGGGCAGGAGCGCCAGGCCGCCAGCCGCGGCTAGGCGAAGCCGTAAAGGCGGGCCGCGTTGTCACCGAGGATCTTGTCGACCACATCGGCCGGAATCTTGCCGTCCTCGCGGATCATCCGGAGCGCCTCGATCTGGGTCGACGTGTCGTGATGGCCGTAATCGGTGCCGATCACCAGATTGTCCGGACCGATCGAATTCAGGATATGGGCAAGATCGTCGGTCACCTGACAGGCGACGAAGATGTTGTTGTCCTTGAGAATGTCCTTGGAGAAAGGCCGCCCCCTGCGCTTGAGGCGCAGTTCGAGGTCGTTGAGCATATAGGGAATCCATTCGGCGCTGATCTCGACGAAGCCCCAGCGCAGCTTGGGGAACTTGGACGGCGTGTCCGTCATCAGCAGGTCGTGGGCGGCGCCGACGCAGGGCAGCTTGAACTTGTTGAAGCCGGTTTCGTCGCCGTAGAAATCGTGAACCTCGAAGGCGCCGTTACCGGAATGGATGCCGATCATGAGGTCGAGCTCCTCGGCCGCGGCGTAGAAGTCGTAAAAATAGGGATCGGTCAACCGGCGCTCACATTCCAGGCCCCGCATGAAGACGCCGCAGGCGCCGTTCTCCTTGGCCCATTCCATTTCCTCGCGGATCACCGAAATCGGCGACAGCAACGGCGGCAGCATCACCCAAGGCAGGCGGTCGGGCGCCTGCTTCCAGATTTCCCCGAGCCAGCGGTTGTAGGACCGGGTCAGGGCCCGTTCGGCCCGGACATTGGGGGTCAGCGGCCGCAGGAAAAGGGTGGGGTAGAGGACCTGCACATCGATCTCGAGATCGTCCATATGTGCGATCCGCGCGCCGATGTCCGCCATTTCCCGGGATTCCTTGGACGTATTGCGCAGCCCCAAATTCGAATCCTTGGCCTGGATGCGTCCGTCCACCACCCAGAACTCCTGCTGCACGTTATTGTTGGCGCCGAGCTGCTCCGGACCCGAGTCGAACCTGACGATCATCGGCTCGTACTTGCGCTCGTCCCCTTCCATGAAGGACCACGTATAGGGCTGCTCAATGACGTGGGCGTCGGCGTCGATCACATTGAGTTTCATGGCATGTTCCCTGATGGCTGACGGGCTTGCGGTCCCGCTTCGGACGGTCGCTTTCGGCGGGACAAAGGTTAGATTGCTAATTGATGGTCCGAAGAATACGTCCATTGGCGCGGGCGCGCAAGCCGTGGTGTTGGGGGGTGCCGGGGCTTCGGCCGCGGTTTAGAGTTGGCGTCGGGCGGGGGCGGGTGCGATAACATCTTCGAGCCGCCGGGGGGCTGGCGGTGTCCCGTCGGGGATCGGAAACACAGCGCGAGAGAGACCGAGATGAGCGAAGAAAATATCGGAATGGTGGGACCGGGACGCATGGGATACGCCATGCTCAAGCATCTGATCGCGAAGGGGTACGGCGTCACCGTGAC
>JAOTVC010000021.1 GCA_029863585.1 Alphaproteobacteria bacterium
ATAATCGATGAATTGGGGTTTCTTGTCGGTCATTGGTCGTCTCCGCGTATCCATATCCACGCTTGAAGCCCACCTGGGCTTCGATCGACTGGATGTTTTGCCCATTTACTTAGAATGCTTACGAAGTAAATACGTTCGAATTCTAAGTATGTCAACAAGATTTGTCGTGCAGCGCCAAATTTGGTGGAGGCCCCTATCCATCGCACTGCGGTCCTTGCGCGCGTTCGATCCTCCGCCGCGCCGCTGTTCCCGCCATCCCCGGCATCCCAGCCTTCTAGGACCGGTCGGACGGGTCCGCGGGGCCACCGGTTAACGGCGTACCGGGCGGAACCTTCGGCGCGCTGCCGCGGAGGATGCCACGCAACATGATCGGGGCGACCAAAGTAGTCACCACCGCCATGACCACGAGGGAGGAAAAGATCGGCGCGGCCCCTCCCGCTCCCGGTCCGGGGCTATCGGAAATAATGCCCGCCTGCACGGCCACCGACAGCACCACCAGTTCGACGGCGCCCCGCGAGCTCATGCCGACCCCGACTGCGGTCGCATCTCGTGCCGACAGGCCGATTAAGCGCGCCGGCAGCCCGGCACCGATCAGCTTTCCGAGAAAGGCCAAGACGATGAGCGATATGAGGAAGACCGGCGCCCCGGCGATCGAAGAAAAATCGATGCGGGCACCGATCGAGGCGAAGAACAACGGAGCGAAAACGCCCGCCGTAACCCCGCCGATGATCAGTTTGGACCCGGCATAGGCCCGGAAGCCCACCCGCTCGGGCTCGAAAAACAGCCCCGCCATGAAGGCGCCCATGATCCAGTGCATTCCCAAGAGTTCGGCTAGCAACCCGTAGGCCAGAGCGACGGCGGTCAGGACGCTGAATTCCATGGCCGTGGCCTGCAGCGTTCTCAGTCCCCGGCTGACCCGTGGATAGATGTGGACCCCGATGCCGACCGTGATCGCGAAGAACAGAACCATCTTGGCCAGCATCAGCGCCAAGGCGCCGGCGCCGGGAATTTCCCCGGCGGTGCCGAGACCGGTCAGGATCGCCAGAAGCAGCAGTCCGATCACATCATCGAAGAGCGCCGCACCGATGATGACCCGCCCGACGGGAGCGCGCAGCAAACCGAGGTCCGACAAGATTCGGACCGAAGCGGGAATCGCGGTGATCGCCATCGCGATGCCGATCAGCAGCGCCTGCAAGGACCGCGCTTCACCCGGTGGCAGGAAGACCAGGCCCAGCGCCACTCCGCACCCCAATGGCACGATCACACCGCCGAGCGCCACCAGGAACCGCCCCATGGAATGTTCCGCGATCTCACTGGGTTTGAGCTCGATCCCGGCCAGCAGCATGAGGGAAAAAATCCCTACCTCGGCCGCGGTGTGGAAGGCTTCGCTACGGATGAGCTCAGGGAAGAACGGCACCGACGGCCCCAGGATCGCAGCCAGGGCGGCCAGCACGACACCGGCGCCCAACTCGCCGATCGCCGCCGATTGGCCGATACGGACCGCGCCTTCTCCGCAGGCCCGGGTCAACACGAGTAGCAGAAGCAATTGGGCAAAGACCGCCAAGGACTGTTTTTCCTCCCCTTCCGGCGGGATCCGTCACACCGCGAAAAAGCCCCCGCGGACCGCCGCGTCGAACAGCTGCGCCGCCACCGGCGCCATGCCGAGAGGCAAATCGGCGCCGTCGGCCTCGGTATAGAGGTGGCTCGACGCGTCGACGATCACCATACGTGTCTTGGGCGCTGGGTCGAGCCCGGCGAGTTGCGGCAGCACGACCTCGTTGAACACTTCCTCGGAATTATCGCGACTGTAGCAGGAATTGACGAACAACAACGGCGGCACCGGCCGGGCCTCCGGACCCCGAAGATAACGCCCATAATCGAGGTAGCGTTCGACCAAGGCAGTGGTCTCCCCTTTCGACAGCTTGAGCCGCCGCGCCGAAACCCTGGCGGCATCGGCCAGGGACGACACGACGTTGTGCGTGATCAGGAATTCCGCCTTGAACTGTGGGCGCAGGCGTTCGGTCTGCCAGAGGTCCAACACGTCCTCCATCAGGGCCGGCAAGCGCATCAGGGCCTGGGGGCCCTCCTTGCCCAGTGCCTCGGGACCGGCATAGCGCGCGCGGTCGCGCCAGGTGCGCAAGTAGAGGTCCGAGAACGGGTCGTCCAGTCCATCCTTGCCGCCGCCCCCCTTGTCGAACCCCTTGATCTTGCCGAGCGAGCCCGACCAGGCATGCTTGAGCCGGTTGATCTCGCCGATCGGCGCCGTTTCCACCTCGGTCTGGCCCGCCATGTTGGACAGGCGCTGACTCAGGATCGCCGTGAAGGCCCCGCCGGTGGAATGGCCATGGGCATAGACGGAATATTCGCCTTCCGGGAAATGGCGGCGGCAGGCGGCCAGCATGGCCGCTTCGAACGCCGCCGGCCAGGCCGCCATCCGGTGATAGAACAACGTTCCCCGCTTGGCCCGCGCCAGGGTCCGCGTGCCGTAGCGGTCGCGCAGGGAGGTTTCGTGCACCAAGCGGTACTGGTCCGGCGTGATCACCTCGCCACGTTTCCAGATCGGCATCCGCGCGGTACCGTCCGCCGATATGGTGTCGCCCGGCCAATCCCGGGAACGATGGGGAAAATAGAGCCTGCCGGGAAACGTCATGGAAACGGCGCGATAGCCGAACCGCTCGGCCAGCAACAGGGCCAGCGGCTCCACCGACTTGAAATCGCCGTTGCCGCCATGAAGCAGGAAGAACCCCGCCTTTTTCCCATCAGCCCCCCGGGTCACACGGCCATTGGCGGGCTCGTAGACCATGACACCGATGTCCCAATCCATCCCCAAGGCCTTGATGCGAAAAATATCCTCGCGCCGCGCGATGCGGCGTTTGGGCGAATCCAGGACCGCGCGGGACATCCTGACCGCGCCCCGGCGGCTCACCCGGCGCGGCAGTGAAAGCCGAACCCGGGCTTTGGCGGCTGTGGCCATGGCGTTCTCCCTCTTCGTTGCTGCAG
The DNA here is from genome assembly GCA_029863585.1 of Alphaproteobacteria bacterium. Classification (GTDB taxonomy): domain Bacteria; phylum Pseudomonadota; class Alphaproteobacteria; order SMXQ01; family SMXQ01; genus SMXQ01. The sequence goes on from JAOTVC010000021.1 coordinate 3,001, forward strand.
GGGAAAGCGGTCCACCGCGGCGGCGATCCGCATGCCCCAGGTTTATAGCAGATCGACCGCGGTTATCGCCCGGCACGCATCGGCGCCTCGGCCTCCGGGGCGCGCGCCAAGGTCGCCGTCACCGGAAAAAAAGCCAGGCGCAAAGGCGTTCGAGGCCGGCATGCCTATACCTTCACTTCTCCCGGCGCAGATCAGGAAGCCACCAGGGTTGATTGCACCGGCTGACCCCGGCGATCTTGCGGCGTTCCGTGTCGAAGAGGCGCCCCTCAGGGAGGCGACTCTTTACAGGAGAGGATGAATTAAGTTATTGTAAAAACAACTGTTTGTGGGCGCGTGATCAGATTGAATGATCCCCCACGATAGCGACGTCCTTGTCGGACCATACTTCTCAAGACATGGTTCACTTCAGAAGGGAGGCAGATCATGACTATCCGCTTTTTCCATACGGCCCTCGGCTTGGCCGGCGCTCTGACGCTGGCGGCGGGCACCACGCCGGCGTCGGCCGACGCTCTTGCCGATTTTTACAAGAGCAAGCGCATGCAGATGCTGGTGGGCTCCTCGCCCGGCGGCGGTTATGACACCTATGCCCGCCTGGTGACCCGGCATATCAGCCGCCATATCCCCGGCAAGCCGAAATGGATCGTCAAGAACATGCCGGGTGCCGGGGCCATCGTCGTCACCAACTTCACCGCCAACGTCGCACCCCAGGACGGCACCGTGATCGCCGGGGTCCAGCGCAATGTGGCCCTGGTTCAGATCATGGGGCAGAACGGGCCGCGCTTCAAAGCTACGAAATTGAACTGGATCGGCAGTCTCGCCAACGAAGCGGGGGTCTGCGCGGTCGACAAGCGCTCGGGCATCAAGTCGTTCGACGACGTGTTCACCAAGACCGTGCTGATGGGCGGCTCCGGCCCCAACGATCTCGAGATCCAGCCGGCGATGATGAACAACCTGGTCGGCACCAAATTCCAGCTGGTCAAGGGCTATCCCTCGACGCCGCCGGTGCATCTCGCGATCGAGCGCGGTGAGGTCCATGGCGTCTGCCAGTCCTGGTCGTCCTTCAAGGCGATTTCAGGCAAGTATTATACCGACGGCAACATGATTCCGATCATCCAGCACGGCATGAAGCCCAGTCCGGAACTCGCAAAGCTGGGCGTGCCCATGATGTACAAGTACATCACCAAGGACCGCGTCCAGGCCCCTTACACGGTGGAGCAGGTCCGCCAACTTTTTGACCTGACCTATGCCGCCAAGACCATGGGCCGGCCCTTTGTGATGGGGCCGAAAGTGCCCGCGGATCGGGTCAAGGCGATCCGCGCGGCCTTCAACGCGGTCGCGGCGGACCCCAGGTTCCTGGCCGACGCCGAGAAGCAGAAGCGTGACGTGGAGTTGGTGACCGGCGAGGAAATTCAAAAGATCATCAATGACATGGCGGCGACGCCCAAGGCGACCCTGGACTTGCTGGAAGACGTCCAAACCTACAAGGGCAAGGCCCAGATCGCCAAGGTCGAGATGGTGAAACACACCGGCAAGGTGACCGCCACCAAGAAGGGCGGTCGCAGCATCGTCATCGACTTCAAGGGCAAGGGCGTGACCGCCAAGGTCTCGGGCTCGCGCACCAAGGTTACCGTCAACGGCAAGAAGGCCAAGCGCAAGGCCGTCAAGGTCGGCATGACCTGCACCTTCACCTATCCGGGTGCGGGCCAGGAAGCCAAGATGATCGATTGCAAGGGCTGATCGCCCGCCACAAAATCCTTCGATATTGCGAAATTTGGCGCCCCTGCGGGGGCGCCTTTTTTCCCGCGGCTCAGCATTAAGTAATTGGGAAATAAGGGATTGTTTCCTCGGGATCAATGTGTATGATCCGCCGCAATCCCGTCACTTTTCTACGAAATCCTCATCTCAGCATGATCCAACAGCAAGGGAGAAAGATCATGACCATTCGTACCTTTGGCACGGCGCTCGGCCTGACCGGCGTTTTGGCGCTGGCGGGGGGCATCAGCCCCGCTTCGGCCGACGCCGTTTCCGATTTCTACAAGAGCAAGCGGATGCAGATGCTGGTCGGATCGGCCCCCGGCGGCGGTTACGACACCTATGCCCGGCTGATCACCCGCCATATCGGCCGCTATATTCCCGGCAAACCCAAATTCATCACCAAAAACATGGACGGCGCCGGTTCCATCGTGGTGATGAATTTCGTCGCCAATGTCGCGCCCAAGGACGGCACGGTCATCGCCGGCCTCCAGCGCAACATCGCCCTGGTGCAGATCATGGGCACCAAGGGGCCGCAATTCAAAGCCGAGGACATCAACTGGCTGGGCAGCCTCGCCAATGAGGCGGGCGTCTGCGCCGTCGACAAGCGCGTCGGCGTCACGTCCTTCGACCAGACCTTCACCAAGGTCCTCAACATGGCGGGAACCGGACCCAACGATACGGAAATTCAGCCGGCGCTCTTCAACAACACGCTGGGCACGGTGTTCTCGCTGATCAAGGGTTATCCCTCGACAGCGCCGGCCCATCTCGCCATCCAGCGCGGCGAGGTCGACGGGATTTGCCAGTCCTGGTCCTCTTTCAAGGTCCTGTCCGGCAAGTACTACGAAGACGGAAACATGGTGCCCTTGGTGCAGATGTCGCTGAAGCCCAATCCGGAACTGTCCAAGTTGGGCGTGCCGATGATCTACAAATACATCACCAAGGAGCGGATGCAGGGCGGCCTGAATGTCGAGCAGGTCACAGGCATCTACAACCTGGTCTTCGCCTCCAAAGCCATGGGCCGGCCCTTCGGAATGGCGCCCGGCGTGCCGAAGGAACGGGTCAATGCCATCCGCGCGGCCTTCGACGCTATGGCCAAGGATGAAAAGTTCCTGGCCGACGCCAAGCGCCAGAAGCGCGACGTGGAACTGGTAACCGGTCAAGAGATCCAGGACATCGTTCAGAAAATGGCGGCGACGCCCAAGTCCGACCTGAAGCTTCTGGAAGACCTCCAGAAATACAAGGGCAAGGCGAAGGTCATCAAGGTCGAAATGGCCAAGCACACCGGCAAGGTGACCGCCACCAAGAAGGGCGGTCGGCGCATCGTCATCAATTACAAGGGCAAGGACGTGACCGCCAAGGTCTCGGGCTCGCGCACCAAAGTCACCCTCAACGGCAAGAAGGTGAAACGCAAGGCCATCAAAGTCGGCATGACCTGTACCTTCACCTATCCCGGTGCGGGCCAGGAAGCCAAGATGATCGATTGCAAGGGCTGACCGATACAACCGCAATCAGCGAAATCTTCCAGCGCCCCCTTTCGGGGGCGTTTTTTTATCCGGTTTGCCCATCCCGGAAGGGCTGATATCATTTTCCATAAGCCATAGAAGAGGCGCACCAGGACCAACTAGAAACGACAGGGAGCAAGATTCATGAATTGGCTATCCACCAGTAGTGCATTGGCGCTCATTGGCGCCGTCATCGGTCTCGGACTGGGCCCCGCACCCGCGACGGCCGACCCCATCGCTGATTTCTACAAGGGCAAACGAATCAAGATGATCGTCGGCTCGTCGCCGGGCGGCGGTTATGCCACATATGCGCGCATGGTCACACGTCACCTGGGCCGTTACATTCCGGGCAAGCCGCGTTTCATCGTGCAGAACATGGACGGTGCGGGATCCATCGTTGCCGCCAACTTCGTCGCCAATGTCGCGCCCAAGGACGGCACCATCATCGCCGGCCTGCAACGCAACGTGGCCCTGGTCCAGATCATGGGCACCAAGGGCCCCAAGTTCAGGGCAGAGAAACTGAACTGGTTAGGCAGCATGGCCAGCGAGGTCGGAGTCTGCGTCGTCGACAAGCGCACCGGCATCAAGAAGTTCGACGAAGTGTTCACCAAGGTGGTGGAAATGGCTGGGTTCGGGCCCAACGATTCCGAGATTCAACCGGCGCTGTTCAACAACACGCTCGGCACCAAGTTCCAGATCGTCAAGGGCTATCCGGGTTCCACCACGGGCAACCTTTCGCTGCAGCGCGGGGAAACCAACGGCCTGTGCCAGTCATGGTCGTCCTTCAAGGAGATCGCCGGGAAATATTACACCGAGGGCAACGTCCACCCTATCATCCAGTTGGGTCTGAAACCCGATCCCGAATTGTCCAAGATGGGCGTGCCCTTGATCTTCGATTACGTCACCAAGGACCGCGTCCAGCCCGGCCTGACCGTGGATGAAGTCAGATCCCATTTCCGCCTGCTGTTCGCGGCCAAGGCCATGGGACGGCCGTTCGCCATGGCCCCGGGCGTGCCAAAGGCCCGGGTCGCTGCGCTGCGCAAGGCGTTCACAGCCACCGCCAAGGATGAGAAGTTCCTGGCCGACGCCAAGAAACAGAGGCGCGAGGTCAGCCTGGTGACCGGCGAAGAAATTCAGGACATCGTCGAAAAGATGGCCGCAACCCCGAAGACGACACTGGCCAAGCTTGACGACCTAATGAAGTTCAAAGGTGTCGCCAAGATCGCCAAGGTCGAGGATATGAAGCACACCGGCAAGGTGACGGCGACCAAGAAGGGCGGCCGCCGGATCGTCATCGATCACGAAGGTAAGAACGTCACCGCCAAGGTCTCGGGCTCGAGAACCAAGGTCACGATCAACGGCAAAAAGGCCAAACGCAAGGCGATCAAGGTTGGCATGACCTGCACCTTCACCTATCCGGCCCCAGGATCGACGGCCAAGGGGGTCGACTGCAAGGGCTAAAGGATTAGCCTGAGCGTGCGTTCAGATAACGTCGAAACGCCCCCGGGGAAACCGGGGGCGTTTTCTTTGGACGAGGCGGGATCACCGCACCCTGCGGGTCAGACCCGTCCAGCGGTCGACCTCGTAACGCGCCGCCGGATAGCCTTCCGGAGTTACGAGCTCGATCCTGACGGTGTCCTTGTCCTTGTCGATCACGGAACCGATCTTGAGCTGCCCATCACCGCGCTTGTTCAGCTGATAACGGAACTCCGCCGACACCTCCGCCCGGGTCAGCGCGCGACCCCGTTGGGGCGGCACCATGAAACCTGTTCCCGGCCCCATCAGGCCGCCCGCCCCGGCCCCCGGCCGGCCGCCGACATAGGGGGAGCCCGTAGGCGCCATCATGTTGTCGAGGCCGCGCTCCTTCTTTTCCGGAGGAGAATCGCTTGCGGAGTCGCCACCGGCGCAGCCGGCCAATGCCAGCAGCAAGACCGTGCAGGCCAGGCTGTAAACACGCATTTTCATCCTGCTTCTTCCTTCTGCGCCGGATTCAGGAAATGGCCCCGCGGCCGGCTTCGGTAATGGTCACGGCGTGGAATCCCTGGCTGACCGGCGTGAGCCGCGCCCAGCCTTCGGTCTCGCATTCCTTGAGGGTGCGCCACAACAGAGTGTCCTTCTCGCCCTCCTCGACCGCGATATCTCCGGACATCACCAGCAATTCCAGCAAGAGCCTTTGCTGCGGTAAAATTGAGTTCATGGCGCTTTCCGTCCTCTCGGCCTTACCTGGGCCTCGGCCCTAGCCATCCCGGCCAGGCACTCTAGGCATAGCCGGATGGATTGGCAACGCAAGCGCCCACCGGCCGCCCCTCCGCGGGCGAGTGCCCGGATCGGCCTCTGTGCTATAAGAAACGCAGCCATCCTCTTTCCAAGGAGCACCCCATGGCCGACGATGCCCCCAAGACCTTCCTCTGGCTGACCGAAGCCGACGTCGTCTCCCTGATCAACCTATCCGGCGTGATCGAGGCGCTGGAAGACGGGTTACGGATGGAAGCCGAGGGCAAGGCCCAGAACCTGCATAAGGGCCAATCGGTCTGGCAGGGCGGCAGCCTGAACATCACCGGAGCCCAGTTTACCGGCGCCGGCTATGCCGGCGCCAAGGTCTGGAGCAACGTCGGCGGCAAATCGGCGCCTCTGGTGCTGCTCCATGGTTCCGACGACGGCCAACTCAAGGCGATCATCGAAGCCGTGGCGCTCGGCCAGATGCGCACTGCGGCGCTGGCGGCCGTCGCCACCCGCTGGCTGGCCGCCGTTGGCGCCGACGACATGGCGATCGTGGGGACCGGCAAGCAGGCGATAACCCAGGTCGCTGCGGTGCACGCGGTGCGCCCCCTCAAGCGGCTCCGCGTCTTCAGCCCGACGCCGGAAAACCGCGCCCAATTCGCTGCCGCCGTGCGTGATAAATTCGGCTTCGAAGTGACCGAAGGGGCGTCGGTGGAGGACACAGTTGGCGATGCCCCGATCATCACCACCATCACCCGGGCCAAGGAACCTTTCCTGTTTTCAGCCATGGTCGCGCGGGGCAGCCACATCAATGCCGCCGGCGCCATCATTCCCGCCTTCGCGGAAATAGCCGAGGATATCCTGCCTCGCTGCGATCGGGTGGTGGTTGACAATCTGGACCAATGCCGGGAGATGTCGCGGGAACTGCAGGCCTTCTACGACGGTGGTCCCGGCGATTGGAACGACGTCCGGCCGCTGTCGGAACTGGTCGCGGCCGGACAGACCCGGCCCGCCGGACTCGACCTGACCCTGTTCAAATGGATGGGTGTCGGGCTCGCCGACCTCGCGGCAGGAATCGAGATCTTCAAGCGCGCCCAGGAAAAGGGGGCGGGTACGACCTATCCCCATCCCGGACGGGCGACCCCCGACCTCGGCTAGTCCTTTTGGCCGGCCGCGACCGCAGGACGGACCCGGCCGACGAATTCTCCCCGCCTAAAAGCGGAACATGAAGGCGGCTAGACCGCCCACGAACACCAAAAAGGCGAGACCTGCAATCCACCCCGGTCGCGTCGCCGAACGGCGATTGCGGTTATTGACTGCCTGAACGTCCTGGGTGGTCAAGATCACCTCTTGCTCTTGACCCGGGGACTGAATCTGCTGGTCACTCATGTTTTGCCTCCTGTTTCTTCTCTTGGAGGCTCGGCATTACCGCCGCCCAGCGATCGCTATCGCGGCTGAATCCCAGGCGCATCCGGCTTGTTTATTGGCATCCAGCACCCCGATTGGGAGCGATGCACGCGTTGTGGCATGCGCCCGATATATCTCGTCAACGCCAAGCCGTGCCCCATAAGCGAAGCATTTTTGGCGCCGGCATGCAACCCTTGGGGCCCGAGGCGGGCACTCCGGTCGGCGGTCGCACCGGCCGGATGCAGGCGTTGCAGGGGGGCGCGGCGAACTCTACATTAGGCGCGAGAATTTGGCCGGGGGGGAGCGAGGAAATGGAACAGGCGATGTTCGGCGCGGGATGTTTCTGGGGCGTGGAAGCAGCTTTCCGGCGTCTTCCCGGCGTGGACGACGTGGCCGTCGGCTACTCCGGCGGCAAGACCGAGAACCCGACCTACCAGGACGTCTGTTCCCATTCCACCGGTCACGCGGAGGTGGTCTTGGTGGATTTCGATCCCGCGGTAATCAGCTTCGAACGCCTGTGCGAGATCTTCTTCCAGATCCACGATCCCACCCAGATGAATCGCCAGGGGCCTGATGTCGGCGATCAGTATCGTTCCGCCATCTTCACCTTCTCCGACGCCCAGGCCGAAACCGCCCGCGCGGTGCGCGACCGGCTCCAGGCGTCCGAGCGTTTCCGCGACGAAATCGTGACCCAGATCGCGCCCGCCCAAACTTTCTGGCGGGCCGAGGAATACCATCAGCGCTATTTCGAAAAACACGGCGGCCACTGAGCCGCGAGCACGAGGGGACCCGATTCCATGCGGCTGCGCTATCTCGCCATCCTGGCCAAGGATCCCGGCGGGCTCGCCGAATTCTATCGGGCCATTTTCGGCCTGCGGGAGCTTTCGCGCAGCGCTGCCGGCGACGTCGCACTGACCGACGGTTACATGAACATCTCTCTTTACCGGCTGCGCCCAGAGCTCAACGAGCCGCGCATGGAGCCGGGGTTGCACCATATCGGCTTTCAGGTCGACGGCCTCGACGCCGTGATCGCGCGTTATCATCAGGCCGTCCCGGGCGGCTTGGTGATCGATGAGCCGGACAATCTTTCCCATGGCACGGTGCGGATCTTCGATCCGGAATGCACGCCTGTGACGCTGGCGACCAGCGATTTCGGGGTCGGTGGCGATGCCGACGCCCTGCCCCGAATGCGCCACGTTGCGTTCAACGCGCTCTACCCGGAGCGGCTCGGCGATTTCTACCAAGATGTCTTCGGTCTCAGGGTGCTGGGCGCCATGAAGGCGTTCCGCCGGCGCGGGCGACCCAATGCATTTCTCGGCGACGGACGCTCCAACCTCGCGGTGCACCCGTTCTACACCGACAATTTCGGCCATGAGGCACGCTACGGGGTCAACCATTTCGGATTTCTGGTCGATGGATTGGAGGCGATGGTGGCCGCCATCGAGGCCGTGCCCGGCGCCTCCTGCGCGCCGCGCCCGGAGCGGCCCTACGAGGATTACCGGGCGCGCGACGCGGAAGGCAACGGGATCGATCTCTGCATGACCAAGGGACTTGAGGTGGACGAGGCCAAGCTCGACACCGTCAACGGATTCATCACCGCCTGAACCGTCAGTCCCAGCCGTAGAGCTGGGCCGGGTTGTCCACCAGGATCATCCGCCTATGGTCCTCATTGGGAACCGCCAAGCCCAGGAAATCCAACAGATCCGCATCGTCGGGCACCGGCACCTCGAAGGTCGGGTGGGGCCAGTTGGTGCCCCAAATGATGCGGTCGGGCCGGGCCGCGACGAGAGGCCCGACGATTCCCGCCATGTCGCCATAGGCCGGCGGTCCCTCCGCGGTCAGGTCGTACCACGCATAAACGTTGAGATAGGCGTTCTCCTCGCCGGTCAGCACCTCTTTCACCGCCTCGAATTCCTTGGTACCCGGGCGGCGGTCATGGGTCAGGTAGCCGACATGGTCGATGCTGTAGGGGATCGGCAAGCGGCGCAGGGTGGGCAGCATCGCCACCACTTCTTGGATGTCGTTGAGGTGGATTTCCACGTGCCAGCCGAGATCCTTGACCCGCGCGGCCAAGTCCAGCAGATGTTCGGGGCTCAGCCCGCCGACCGACCGGGTGGAGATACGGAATCCGGTCATGCCGCCCGCGTCCAACGCCTCTAGCTCGGCATCGGAGATATCGGGCCGAATCAGGGCCAATCCCTTGAAGGCGCCGCCCATCGCCGCAATGGCGGCGAGAGAGGGCTCGTTCGAGGTCATGGCACTGCCGGTTACCACCACACCGCGCTCCAGCCCCAGCCGCTCCGCCATTTTCTTGTAGTTGGCAAGCCCCGCCTCCACCGGCGTGTAACGGCGCTCGGGCTTGAAGGGAATGCCGTCTTCGTAGATATGGAAATGGGTGTCGCAGGCACCCGGCGGCGCCTTCAGCTTGGGCGTCCTGCCGTCATGCAGGGGCGGGCGCAGTTTCGGTGGATCAAAATCTCCATTCATGGCGGCGCTTCCTAGATCTGTACGTCGACGTCGGCGCCCTCGGCGAACAGCGCCTCGGGCTCGACATGACGATGGGCGATCCCTTGCTCATAGGCGTAGCAGCAGAAGGCCTCCAAGGTCTTCCGGTTCGCCTCGATACCGTAGGGGAAGAAGTCCCCGTTGAATTTCTTCATCATCTGTTCGGCATGGTCCACCGCCCAAGGCAGGCAGTAGCGCGAGACGCTGATCTCCGTGAAGCGCCCGATCGCCCGCTGCTTCGCTTCCAGGAACGCATTGTAGAGGTTCCGCGCAATCCACGGATTGTCCTTCAGGATGTCCTTGCGCAGCGCGACGACGTGCATGATCGGGAAAATGCCGGTCTCTTCGTAATACCGTTCCTCCATCTCCCGGTAGTTGGGAAACAGACGCTTCACGTCCGGATGTCCCTGTTCAAAGACCTTCGGCGCCCGGGCCACCAAGGCGCCGTCGATTTCGCCCGAGGCCAGCATTTCCGAGATCGACTTGTCGTTGATGCGTTCCACCTCCAGCCCCTTTGGCAGGTTCAACTCCACTTTCTCCTCCCGACCGGGCTGTTCGGTTCCCGCCTGCACCCAATGGATCGAAGTCAGATCCACCCCCGCGTGATGCTGCAGCCAGCCCCGCGTGTAGACCGCGGCGGTCTGTGCCCATTCCGGCACGGCGATGCGCTTGCCCGCGAAATCCTTGGCCTCGCGGATGCCGGAACTGACGTTGTAATAGAAGGATGAAAAGCGGAACTGGCGCGAGGTCCAGACCGGGATCGCCGTGATATCGGCCGCTTCGCGCGTTGCCTGGGCGATGTATTTGGCGAAGCTGAGTTCTGACGCCTCCCACTCCCGATTGAAGGTGAATCGCGTGAAGATTTCGTGGATTTCCATCGTCAGCCAAATGGGGTCGAGTCCCTCGGCGTTGACGAACCCGTCGCGGAAGTCACGCATATGGTCGTAATCGGACGTGGCGATGGTCAGCGGTATTTTCTTCAAGTGGGGTCCTCCCTGTCTCCCGGACGACAACCGGGCTGTTGTTAACGCCTTTGTCCCGGCTGTTGCCAGGGCCATTCGTCCCCGCGGCAGGCCGTATCAGGGCATCGCCTTTTTTATCACGTCGACCGGTTCCTGGATCGGTCCGAGTGGATTCTCCCTATCGGTCTGCCGGTCGATCTTTGGCGCCCCGGACCACAGCTTGTAGACCACGTAGTCCTTATGGATCACGAAGACGGCGCGAAACGACCAGCCCGTCTCGTGGGTCTTGCGGCGGAAATTCAGGAGGTCGAGAAAGGTGGAGCCGACGCGCTTGCGGTTGATATGCTCCAGGTTGACGCCGTAGCCCAGGCATTCGGCCTGGGCATCGAGGCAGGCCCGAACGGCGGCGGGGATGGACGCGGTGGTCTTGGAGTCTCCGGCCACGAACAGCCTGTTGATGTCGAGATAGCTCATCACCCGGACATTGTTATCGCCATAGGGGTCGTAACCCATCTTTTTGAGCGCTTCGACGCTGGTCTCGCCCGGTTTGACCTCGTCGTAGGCGGCCTTGGCCGCGTCAAAGGTCAGCCAGACCGATCTAGTCACCTCTTCCGAGCGCGGCAGGCTCTCCGCGCACTGCGCCAATGCAAAAATCGCCGCCGCCAGAACCACCACCGTGATGCCGATCCCGGCCGACCGCCTTCCCCGCACCGCCATTTTTCCTCCCGCGCTCCAGACGAATTCACAATCCTCTCAGGGTAGCCCCCTGGTTCGGCCTTGGGCAACGAATTCTCCGCCCATCCGGACCATTGACAGGCCCCGGGCTGTCACCGTTATATGACGGCAAGAACAAGAGAGAACCAAAAGCACCGATGGCAGCGACAGCGAACATCGACATCCCCGTCCTCATCGTCGGCGGCGGGCCGGTGGGCCTCGCCATGGCCGTGGAACTGGGTTGGCGCGGCATCGATTGCGTCCTGGTGGAACAGGGCGACGGCGTTGTGTTGCACCCCAAGACCAACGGCGTCAATATGCGGACCATGGAATACTGCCGGCGCTGGGGCATCGCCGATATCATCCGCGAGGACGGCTACCCCAAGGACCGGGCCCGGGACCACATCTATTTCACCACCCTGACCGGATGGGAAATCGCCCGCCAGACCAATCCCGCCTATGACGAAGTGAGCCCCCCGCGCGGCACCCTGGAGCCCTTTCAGCGCTGTCCCCAAACGGTGTTCGACCCGGCCCTGCAGGCGTGTGCCCGGTCGCTGGACACCGTCACCCTACGCTATCACACGCGCTGCCTGGGCGTAGAACAAGACGAAGGCGGCGTCACCGCGCGTATTGAGGCCGCGAACGGCGAAAGCACACGCGAGACAGTGCGCTGCGCTTATGTGGTGGCCTGCGAGGGCGCCCGCAGCCCGATCCGCGACGGACTCGGCATCAAGCTCGAGGGGACGCCGGTCTTGGGTTACGCCACCAACGTGTTGTTTCGATCCAGGGAGTTTTCGAAGATCCATGACAAAGGCGACGGCCGCAGCTACCTCGCCATGGGTCCCGACGGACAATGGGCGTCGGTCAACGCCATCGACGGCAAGGACATCTGGCGGTTTCAAATCCGCGGATCCCTGGACCCGGATTCCTGGGGCAAGGTCGACGTCGATGCCGACCTGGAACGTTTCGCGGGACGCAAGTTCGATTACGAGGTGCTCTCGGTCCTGGAGTGGATCCGCCGTCAACTCGTGGCCGACCGCTATCAGGACGGGCGCATCCTTCTCGCCGGCGACTGCATTCACCAACTCACGCCGGCCGGCAGTTTCGGCATGAACACGGGCATCGGCGACGTCACCAACCTGTCGTGGAAGATCGAGGCCATGCTGCGGGGCTGGGGCGGCGACCGGTTGCTCGAGAGCTACACCACCGAGCGGCGGCCCATCGGCAAGCGGAACGTGGACTACGCGGCGGCGCGTTACGCCCGCGGCGAGAAGGTCACGCCGACGCCGCATATCCTTGAGGATTCCCCCGATGGCGAGAAGGAACGCGCGGAAGTAGGCCGAAAGATCATGAAAGACGTGCTGTCTCCTCCCAATTTCGGGCTGCAGATCGGCTATCGCTACGACGATTCCCCCATCGTCTGCCAGGAACCCGGACCGCCGCCACCGGTGGAGCGGGAAACATATACGCCCACGACCCGCCCCGGCGCCCGCGCGCCCGATGCGCGCCTCGCCGACGGGCAGCCGGTCATCGACCTGTTCGGACGCGGTTTCGTCCTCCTGCGGCTGGGCGGTAGCCCGCCGGACGCCGCCGCATTGGAAAAGGCCGCCGCCGCGCGCGGCGTGCCGCTTGAAACACGGGAAATCGACGACCCCGAGATCGCCGCACTTTACGAGCGCGCGCTGGTCCTGGTCAGGCCCGACGGCCACGTCGCCTGGCGTGGTGACGCGCCACCGGAGGAACCGGCGGCGGTGATCGACCGCATCCGCGGCGCCTCGTAAGACCGCCGCCCGAGCATCCACAGGAACGGAGATCCCCATGGCCCCAAACATCGATCTAGATCCGAGACTCACCAAAGACCGCGCCGCATTGGTGCTTTTCGACACCCTCAACGGCTACCTTCATCCCGCCGATCCGGTCAAGGTGGAGAACCTCAAGAAATGGGGAATCCTGGAGAACATGTCGCGGCTGGTAAAGGGCGCTCATGATGCCGGATTGATCGCGTTCTACGGCGCCGCCGACCACGCCGCCGACGGCGCCGACGTCGCCTCCCGCCTGACCGACACCGACATGGATCTCAACCCCTGGGGCGAGCGCGAACGCCGCTTCCTGCCGGCCCACCGCCATGGCCAGGAGAGCGCCCAGATCGCCCCAGAGGTCGCGCCCCAGGAAGGCGACGTGATGGTGCCCAAGCACCGCTGGAGCGCCTTCCACCAGACGCACCTCGACCTGCAACTCAGGGTCCGGGGCCTCTCGACCATCGTCATCGCCGGGGGGTCGACCGATGTCGGAATCGCATCGACCGTGTTCGCCGCCCGGGACCTGGATTACGGCATCGTGGTGGTCAGCGATTGCTGCTACTCCCACCGGGGTGACAACAACGCGTTCTTCATGGAGCGGGTATTCCCGCGCATGGGGCGGGTGATGACCACGGACGAAGCCATCGCGCTCATGAAGAATTAGCTGAGTTTCGACTCCAAGTTATTGGCCTAGCACGAGTTTTCAGGGATCGTTCCCGCTAAGGTTTTAGGCTTTTTTTACCAATTCACCGGAAACTGACCGAACGGGATGGATGTCGTGGCGCCACCCCGCCCCTGCCGCATGGCCAGAATCGGGTGATGAAGAAAAAAGGAACCAATAAGATCCTCCACGCCATCACGGAGAGGGCTCCCCTATCCGGGGTCCTTTCGGATATCTGCCGCCTGGCTTGCGAAGCGGACGATCATCCGAACACGTCCCGGGCGGTGTGCATCTTCATGGAGGAAGGCAACACCCACGAGCTGCGGCTCGCCGCATCGGCTGGACTTCCCAGCAATGCCCGAAGCCTCCCCTTGGACCCAAAGCGGGCCTTTCTCGCCATGGAGCGGCTGCAACGCGAAGGCGGTACGCTGCCTCTGGTCATCGACGATCTGGTAAGTCACCCCATGACCGGCGCGCTCTATTCCGAAGCCGAAACGGCGCCCTTCGAAATGGCCTGGGTTTGGCCGCTCGCCAAGGGTCCGGAGTTCGAAGGGGGCCTGGTCGTGAAGCTCCTGGCCGAAGCGGCGGCGCCGCTCGACGAACAATGCAACCTGTTGGAACGTTGTGGGCGGCTCGCCGCCCTGGCCAGCGCCCATTGCCGCGACCAGGAGGAAGCCGCAAATCCAGGTAACATGCTCAAAACCCTGGTGGACAACGTCAACCAGGGGGTCGCCCTGTTCGGCAAGGACCTCACCCTGCTGCATTACAACCAGATGTACGGATCTATGTACAACTTCGCCGACGGGTTCCTGCGGCGCGGGCTCCACTATACGGAGATCCTGCGCCACCTGATCCATCGCGGCGAATTCGGCGACGTCGATCCCGACACCTACCTGCGCGAGCGCATGCGCAACATGGACGAAGGCGCCGAATGGCGCAATCTGCGGCACCGACCGGACGGCTCCGTGATTTCGGTCTACCGTATGAACCTGATCGGCGGCGGCGCCATCGTCACAATGACCGACGTCACCGAAGACCTGCGCCTGAGCCGGGAAAACCAGCGCAATGCCAAGCTTCTTGAAAGCGTCGTCAGCAACATCAACCACGGCGTCCGGGTGATCGACGCGGAAAGCCGTCTGGTGCTGTGGAACCAGCGCTACCAGGATATGTGCGACTATCCGGCCCACCTCATGCAAAAGGGTATTTCCTACGAGGTCATTCTTCGCCATCTGGCGGAAAAAGAGGGCATGCCTGACGACGAGGTCGAGGAGTTCGTCCGCTCCCGGCTCAACGTGGTGCACGGAGGCAAGATCGTGAGCACCCAACGTGCCCTCAAGCACGGTCCCATAGTGCAAATCGACCGGGCACCTATGCCCGAAGGCGGATTCGTCTCGACCTATACGGACATCACCCAGCTGATGCAGGTCGAGACCGAGCTCGAACGCAAGTCGGATCTGTTGGCGACGACCCTGGACAATATCCATCAGGGTCTGCTGGTCCTCGATGCCGAACTGAACGTCGCGTTGTTCAACGATTCCTACCTGCGCCTGCTCGGCCTAGACCGGAGCCAGATCACCATTGGCATGCGATACGAGGACGTCCTGCGGGCAATCGCGGCCAACGGGGAGTTCTTGAATCACCCCGGCACGACCGACGAGATCGTAGCCCGGCGCATCCATTTGGCCCGGGTCGGCGGCATCCAGCAGGGCCAGCACCAAAGACCCGACGGCACCATCGTCAACGTTTTCCGAAAACCCATGCCCGGCGGCGGCCGGGTCATGACCTATACCGACATCACCGACCTGAAACAGGCCGAAGCGGAACTGATGAATGCGCGCGACCTCGCCGAACAAGCCAACCGGGCCAAAACGGAGTTCCTCGCCAATATGAGCCATGAGCTGCGCACGCCGCTCAATGCGATCATCGGATTCTCCGAAATCATGCTGTCGGAGACGTTCGGAGCGGTCATCGACCCGCGCTATCGCGAATACGCCGATAATATCAACGAGTCGGGAACCCATCTGCTCAGCCTGATCAACGACATCCTGGACCTGTCCAAGATCGAAATCGGCCGGGCCGTACTGGATGAGGAAATCCTCGACCTCGCGGCGCTGCTGGAGTCCTGCCTGACGCTCGTGCGGGACGATGCCGAGAAGCGTAGAATTTTGCTGACCTCACAGATCCCGATGGATTTTCCGAATATCAGGGGCGACCGGCGACGGCTCAAGCAGATCACCATCAATCTTCTGCAGAACGCCCTTAAATTTACCCCGGGCGGCGGATCCGTCACCGTCGGACTTACCTTGGCACCAGGCACACCCGTCACCCTCGCCATCAGTGATACCGGCATCGGCATGGCACCTGAAGACATCCCTCGGGCGCTGGAGCGTTTCTCCCAGATCGAAAGCACCCTGAAACGGAGATTCGAAGGTGCCGGCCTCGGCCTGCCGCTGGCCCGGAGCCTGGCAGAGATGCATGGCGGGACGCTGGAAATCGAAAGCGAGCCGGGCCACGGCACGACAGTCCGGGTTCACCTGCCAGAATCGCGGGTGGCCGGCATCGCTCCCGCCGCGGCGCGGCAGACCAGCGCCTAAACGCGGCAACGCATGCCTCTTGGGAATTGGGGGCGTTTGGCCCGCTACAGGGACATCTGGTCGAAGATCGCCTGCATCACCGGGTTCTGAGCATCGCCATAGCCTTCGCCCATTTGGAAATGGTGCTTGTCCGGCACCTCGATCAAACGGCATTGCTGTCCTGCGGCCCGCCATGCCTTGGCGAAATCGCAGGACTGGCGCTGGAACTCGGTCAATTCGTTGGCCCCATAGGCCAAGACCAGATCGATCCTGGTTTCGGGAATGTGGTAAATGGCGCTCAGTGCGAGAGCCCTTTCCTCATCCATCTTGAGATAGCTGTTGCGCCAGCTCCTGATCACCGGGGCCAGGTCGAACATGCCGGATATCGGCGCTGCGCCCTTGATGATATCGGCGGGCAACCCATAGGCCCCTTCCCAATCGGTGATCGTCATCACGCCGGTGACATGGCCGCCGGAGGAATGGCCGGAGACATAGATGCGGTCGCGGTCACCGCCGAAAGTCTCGGCATTGCGGTAGACCCAGGCGATGGCGGCCCGGCACTGGCGGACCTGCTCCTCCAACATGACATCGGGAACCAGGTCGAAATTGACGACGACAAAATTTGCCCCCGCCTCATGGAATACCGGGGCGGGGAAGGATACTTCGTCCTTGTGTCCGGATTTCCAGGCACCGCCATGGATGAAAATATTGATCGGCGCGCCTTTTTTCGGCGCGGGAAAGATGTCGAGCACCTCCGACAGGGTCGGCCCGTAGGCCACGTCGAGCATGCAATCCATCTGCGCCCGAACCTCGGCGCTTCGCTGGATCTTGCGTTGCTTGAAGGCACTGGTATCCGGCACCAGGCTGTTCTGGTTGTATTGCGCGTCCAGCTCTTCCTGGCTGTAGGATCGCCAATCGGGAAAGTCCCGCTTGGGTTCGTCTAGCATGGCACCCTCCCGCGGCCCTGGTCGGCCGATCAATGCAGTCGTGGCGACTTGTAATTCCGCGCACGGTCTTCGGACTTGATGGAAACCTCCATCTGCTGACCGTTGCGAAAGATATTAAGCGGCACGCGGACGCCGGCCTCGCCGAGCTTCCACATTCCCCGGAACAGGTCGCCGAGGTTTTCCACCGGCGTACCGCCGACCCCGATCACGACGTCGCCCACGCGGATGTCGGCGGACTCGGCAGGGCCCTTGTCGGTCAGGCCCACGACCACGAGGTTCTCGCCGAACTCCGCCGCCTGCATCCCGATCCAGGGACGCGACGGCCGATTGACGGCACCGTAGCGTACGAGATCATCGACGATCGGCGGCAGCAGATCGATCGGGATCATCATATTCACATCGATCGGCCGCTTGTTCTGGGCGACCTGTTGCACGAACAGGGAACCGACGCCCACCAGGCCGCCGTCGCCGGCGATCAGGGCGGTGCCGGCCCAATGGGGATGGGGCGGCGTGGTGTAGATCGCCTCATCCAACAGGTATTCCCAATAACCCGCAAATTCCTGTTTGGCGACGACACGCGCATCCACGGCATGTTCGACACCGCCGGCCCCGGCCACAACGACCCGTTCGCCCACCGCGATATCGCTGGATCGGCCTAGCTTGAGCGGCTCCACGTCCAGCGGCTCAAGGGCCTGGACCAGCGCAAAGCCGGTTTCGGTGTCGCGGCCAACCACATCAGCCGGAATCACCCGGCCGTCATCCGCCACCAGCCAGGTGCTTTCCGCCTCGGTCACCAGGTAACCCACGGTCACAACCAAGCCTTCCGCGGAAATGACGCAACCGTTGCCGGCCCGTTCCGTGCCCAGCCGCTCCGCGCTATGGGCATCGGCCGGCACCGTGGCCCGCAGGCCGACGACCGACCTCAGGGTTTCCACGAGGTCGAAAGAGTAGTTTTCAGGAAGTGGTTCCATCGGTACCTCTCCGACCAGCCGCTCAGGCATCCCAAGCCGCCGGCAATCGCCGTCGTCACTCTCTGGCCCTAGGATAAGCCATCATGGGCCGGGATCAAACCCCGGACGCGCGTGGTCGACGCGTCCTATCCTTGCCGCAGCGGCGAATCATACGTATGATTTGTGGAATTTCCGTGTCGGAATCGCCCTCTTTGCTAGGGTGCAAAGGCCCCAAAATTGGAGGAAACAATGGCTTATACCCTCGATCAATTCTGCCAGGATCTTCACGACGCACTCATCGAAAAGGTCGATGACGAGAGCCGGGAAACCGTCCGCGCGAACCTGGAAAAACTGCTGGCGAACCCGGATTTTGTCGCCGAGACCTGGCAGGAAGACACCCCCCCGGGTAAGCGGGTCCTCTATCACGACAAGGATACCGACGTGTATGTCCTGGCCCATGTCCAGGAAGAGGGCAAGAAGGGCAATCCCCACAGCCACGGCGCGTCCTGGGCGATTTACGGCAACGCCACCGGGGCCACCGACATGTCGGAGTGGCGCCGCACCAACAGCGAGGATGACGACCATGCGGAGTTGGTGCTGGATAAGGAATACTCCATCACACCGGGCATGGCCCGGGCCTACGGCCCCGGCCTCATCCATTCGACCGGCCATCCGTGCAAGTCTTGGGTCCTTCGCGTGACCGGCACGGATCTCGACACCCTGCCCCGTTACCGCTTCGATGCCAAAAAGGACAAGATTCTCGAAAACGTGTAACGGAACCGGCAAGAACAATTTGAAGCCGTGAACGCCGGGCCCTTGGCCCGGCGTTCTTTTGGCCCCTGCTTGACATCGTCCATGGGCATCGGGGACCGCGGCTCCCATGAACCGGTCCTTCGCCCGTGGGGCGGGATGCCATGGCGCAACAAGACACCGGGCCTATCAGCCTACGCCTGCAGGCCGCCGTCTATATCTGCGGCATTTTCTCCAGCGGCACATCCAATATCGTCTGGGTGGTGGTCCCCCTTTGGCTGATCAAACTCGGCGCCTCGCCGATGATGATCGGAATCTCGCTTGGCGCCTACACCTTCCTGCCCCTTTTTCTCTCGATTCCCGGCGGCGCCCTGATCGACCGCTTGGGCGCCCGGCGGGTGATTTTCGCCTTCGGCGTCCTGATCGTTTGCATGACACCGCTCTACCCGCTGTTGCCCTGGATTCCGGCGCTGATCGTGCTGCAGATGGTAGCCGGCCTGTCGACTTCGATGGGCTGGATCAGCACCCAGGCCCTGGTCGGTCAGCGCATGCGGGGCAACCCCACCTATGCCGGACGGCTCGCCTTTGTGGTTCGTCTCGGGACCCTGGTCGGCCCGCCCGCGGTGGGCCTTATCTGGGATCATTTCGGCGAATGGGGCGCGTTCGGCTTCATGACGCTGTGGACTGCCGGCGTGCTGGTCGGCGTGGCCCTGCTGCCCAAGTCCGAAGAAGAACACCGCGCCGGCCCCCAGGCCTTCCGTCTGGGCGACTTCCGGCCCCGGTTCCAGAGCTACCGCGAAGCCATCGGCCTGCTCACCATCGCGCCGATCCTTCTGGTGGTGATGATCTCGGTTCTGCGCCAATCGGGCCAGGGAATCCAGAGCTCGTTCTACGTCGTGTATCTCGAAAGCATCGACCTGTCGGGCGCCCTTATCGGCAGTCTGACATCGGCGTTCTTGGTGGTGGGGGCCTTCGGGGCACTTGCGACGGGACCATTGACGCGGGTGTTCAACCCCTTCTGGATGCTGATGGTCACCGTGGCGCTCTCTATCGTTTTCATCGCCGTCACGCCGCTGATTTCGGCCTATCTCCTGCTGCTGGCGGCGATCGTCGCGCGCGGCGCGGCACTCGGCACGGTGCAACCGCTGATGCTGTCGATCATCTCCCAGGCGGCGAAATCCGGCGATCAGGGCAAGGCAGTGGGCCTTCGGGCGACGGCAAACCGGTTCGCCATGACGGTCATCCCCGTCATCATGGGCGCGGTGGTCGAAGTCACGGGGCTCAAGGGCGCGTTCTTGCTTGTCGGCGCGGTGTTGTTGGTGTTGCTGGCGGGCCTCGCCCTCTATGTGAGGCGCTCGCCTGCGCTTAACGCCTAAGCGAGCGCCCCTTCCACTCAGGCCATAGCCTCGTCGGCTTGTTCCGGATCGATCACGACCTTGGGCGCGTAGCCCGCGACATGGATGCCGGAAAAGCTTTCGCGCACCGCCGGCGGCACCGGACGGGCACCCTCACCTGCCGCCAACCAAAGGCGGTAGAGATGGCGCTTGCGCTCAGGTTCAGGCCAATCCTCGAAAGCGTTGCGGGAATGCAGAATGACGTGGTTGTGGAGGAACTGGATATCGCCCCGCTCGAAGGGGATGTCGGCGGCGCATTCGGGGACCGTGGAGCGGAACAATGCCATGGCTTCCGCCTGTTCCGGAGTGAACGGCGGCACGCCCGGTAGACCCTGGGCCTTCAGGATATAGGACGACACGCCGCGGGCGGAAAAATAGCCGTCGGCGAAACTGAACACCGGCTGGGTGTAATAGGGCGGCTTGCCCGGCGGCACCTCGCCATGGCGGGTCCAATAGAAATCGCGGCCCAGAACCTCCACCAGGTCCGGTCGCTCCGCCAGCATCCGGTTATAGAGGGTCACGGCGCTGGCGACACGGCTTTCGCCGCCGGATTTAGACGTCTGCATGCACAGGAGACCGACAAAATCGCAATGATCGGCGTGAAAGCCCAGCGCCGCGCTGCTTTGGTAGCCGCGTACGCCGGGGTCATCGAAGCTCTTGCCGAAATCGCGGACATGGCCCAGGAAATGGCCATAGGCATTCTGGGAAATCGGCCGCCCCAAATGCGTGCCGATCCCGAAATAGGCGAGAGCGGACCGCTCTCGGCCCAGGGCTTCGACAGGCAGCCCGCGCAGGACCGCAAGGCCGCGGCCGTCCAGGAGCTCGCGGCGGATGTCCTGCAGAACCTCACCCAGGCGAGGCAGAGGGAAATCGTCGCGCGTCAGATCCACGACAGCGATGCCGCGCCGCGCCGCCTCCGCTGCCGCCTGATCAAGATCGTCGAGGTCCGCACCTGTAAGGCGATAGACCCAATCATCGGAAGCAAGCAATTCTTGGGGCTCCCAGCCCGCCGGATCCCTCACCGGCGCCCCAAGCCGACCCGGTGTGCGGTGAGAGTTGCGAAAGGTGCCGAATGCCGCCATGGCGCTCTCCTTGATCCGCCGGGACGCGTCTCAGCGACCCGACCCTGCCATGATGGGTCAGCGGCCCCGATGCGGTCAATGGCCGCGAAAGGGGGCTGGTTCAGTGGCCGGTAATCTGAATAACCAGCTTTTCCCCCGCCACGGTGCCGAGGAACCTCTTGAGGATGTCGACCACCCGCGGATCGTATCGCCGGGGATGTTGCGCCAGCACGCCCATCGCCTCCTCGGCGGTGACCGGGTCGCGGTAGGACCGACGTTCGATCCGCGCGCAGAACACGTCGGCAACCGCCAGAATACGGGCCGGCAGGCCGATCTGATCGCCGGCGATGCCTTCGGGATAACCGCTGCCGTCGAGCCGCTCGTACATCTGGGCTAGGCTCTCGACCACGGGCAGGCCGAAGTCGACACCCTTGAGGATCGACACCGCGTTCTCCACATGGGTTTGCATGATGGCGAATTCTTCTTCTGTCAAGCGGCCCGGCTTGGCAACGATCTCCTTGGGAATCGAGACCTTTCCGATCTGGCACAGCATGGCGGCGATATCGATGGTGGCGACCTCATCGCCGCCGAGGCCGAGGCCATGGGCGAGGGCAAGGCAAGTTTCGCGCACGTTATGTGTGTGCCCTGCGAGGAAGGGGTCGACCGCCTCGATGGTTCTAACCAGGGCCCCGGTCATCTGCTGGAAGGCGGCCTGACGTTTTGCCTCCGCCTCACGCAGGTCGGTCACGTCGCGGGCCACGCTGAGAATGCCGCGGACGGCGCCGCCCTCGCCCCGGTAGGGAACCTTCGTGATTTGCAGGAAACGGGCTCCACCAGGCAGATGGATGGCGCGCTCAGCCATCACCGGCCTGCCCTCTTCCCGCGCCTGCCGATCCGTGCTTTCCAGGGACTCGGCGGTTCCCCGCCCAAAGATCTCGGCATCGTCCAAGCCGGAAAGCTCCTCTTGGGTGCGCGACACCGCCTCGGCAAAGGACGGATTGACATAGGCATAGGCGCCCGACGGGCCCTTAAGGCCGACCATCTCCGTCAAGTTGTTCATCACGCTTTCCAGAAAGCGCCGCTGGGCATTGATGCGCGCGGCCAAGGCCCGGTACTGATCGGCCAGGACCTGAGAGTGCTCGTTGGCCTGGCGCCACCAAAAGGCCGTCACGGCGGCGACCAGCAATAGGGTGACGGCCAGGGCCAGTCCGATCACGCCCCAGCGGTACTCCTCGAACGCGGCAAGGGCGGCGCCGGCCTCGATTTCATGGACCACCAGCCAAGGCAGGCCGCTTACCCAGGCACCCGAGGAAAACACTTTGCCCGCCCCTGTGACGGACGAACGCAGGGCAAAGGCAAGCGCTTTGTCCCGCGGCGGCACCGTGACCGCCTGTCCGGGCGCGAGGGCCGGCTGCCCCCGGGGATCCAGCAGCACCGGCGCCCCTTCCTGGACCTGGATCACGCGGGTGCTTTCACCGGCCTTCATGAGAGGTGACGGCTTCAATAGGTCGGCCAGCGCCGCCTGCACCGGCAGGCTCACCAGCAGCACGCCCGCCACCGTTCCGGGCGCCGCCGGCGAGCTGTCCTGGGGCGGCGCGATGGGGAGAAGGACGTCGGTGATCAGGCCGCTGGGACCGGCCCGAACGGCGCGAACGGTCCGTTTCTTGGTGGCGTAGACGGCCACCGCCGCATCGCGCTGGGCCCGGCTCAGGGCCGGGGCCGCGCCGCTCGCCAGAACCGCGCGGCCCTGGCGATCCACCAGATAGGCACCGATTGCTCCCTCCTGGCGTGCGAATTCCGTAATTGCCCGCGCCATGTAGGGCATTTGCGCTGCCAGCGGCGTGCCCTGGGCGGGGACCCCGCCGCCCAACTTGACCTCTGCCGCGAACAGGCGGAATAGATCGCTCTGGCTCAAACGCAGGCCGGCGTGCCCCAGGGATCCGACCCAGGCCTTGAGGACCTCCGCGCGGGTCGCGGCGAGGATGGCGGAGCGTTGCTGGAGGTCACCGGTAATCTGGCGTTCCCGGTTTCCGAGCGCCCAATAGGCAAGGGCGCCCGCGATGATCACCAGCACCAGCACCAGCAACACCACCCGCGTGACCAGGGAACCGGTATCGGCGGCCTCGGCCTCCTCTATCTCCGAAAAAATGAGATCGAAGTCCGTGTTGTCGTTGCGGAACGTCATTATCGGGTCACTCCCGGCGGGATGAGGCGGCGCCGTGGCCGCGTCGGCACATGGGCCCACCTGGTGGTTTCGTTGACCGAGTAATACGGCCGGTAGAACGTCACCTGACTGTGGGGCAGGACGCCTTCGAACAGGCTGTCCATGATGAGAATGTCGCCTTCATGATAGACTGCGAGTACCGCGTGGGGCAGGTTTCGAACGACGTCCTGGACCACGACGATGCGCAGGTCCTTGACATCGAACCCGAGCGCCTTGAGGGAAACGTATTTGATGATGGCATAGTCCTCGCAATCGCCGGACCGCGCGAGGAATTCCAGCGGCGACGCCCAATAATCCTCGACATTGAAGTTCTCCTCATCCAGGCGGTAAATCCAGCGGTTGAGAAAGCTGTTGAGCTCGCCAAGCTGGCGCCCCGGCGGAAGCCCCTTCAGCGACCGCACGTGATCGCGCCAGGCGGCGATGGCGGGCGAAGGACAGGCACTGATATCCTTATTTTCCTGCCCCCGATCGCAGCTTTGGTAGACCGCTTCCTCGGCCTGGATCTTTCTGAGGACCCGGGTCCATTGCGGCAGGGCCTCGAGAGAGCCGCCGATGAATTCGATCGATCCGAACAGGCGGGGGGAGATGTTCTGGGCCCGGGCCGAGCCGAGGCCGGCCCCCGCCACCACTGCCCAACTCAAGGCAATAGCTGCAACGCACCGGGCCAGGGTTCGGATCGCGAGCACTGTCATGGCCGGGTCTCACCGCTCCCGCAGCGCGCGGTCCTTCGCCTTGAGCACTGGTTTCAGGAGGTAATCGAGGACCGACTTGTTGCCGGTCAGGATGTCGACCGAGGCCACCATTCCGGGGATGATGGGGAGCGGCGTCGCCTTGGTGCCGAGGTAATTGCGCTGGGTGCGGACGATGATCTTGTAGTAGCTCTCCTCCCGCCCCGAGCTGTCGGGCTCCGTGATGGCATCGGCGCTGATCCGCTCCACCTTCGCCTTCAACCCGCCATAGATGGAAAAATCGTAGGCCGTGATCTTGACCGTGGCGCCCTGCTGGGGCCGGATGAAGGCGATGTCCTGGGGCCGGACCTTAGCCTCCACAAGAAGGGTGTCGTCGAGGGGCACGATTTCCACCAGATCCGCCGACGGCCGCACCACACCGCCCACCGTGGAGACCTTGACCTGCTTGATGATGCCGCGCACCGGCGAGCGTACTTCGGTCCTCTGCACCCGATCGCGGGCAGCGACGATGGCCTCCTGGACCGCCGACAGCTCGGTCTGGCGCGCCGTGAGGTCGCGCTGCGCTTCGGCCTTGAAGCCAAGGAAACGTTCCTGGATGCGGCGGTTGGCCTCACGCATGGCGGACCGGGCCCGGGGCTTCGCAAGGCGCACGCCGTCGAGTTCGCGTTGCTGCTCGCTCAACTGGCGCTGCAAGCGGATGTATTCGATGCGCGGCACCACGCCCTGGTCCATCAGGGGCTTGGTGATCCGCAATTCCTCGTCGATCAGGCTGACCGTCTTCGTCAGATGGGATTGGCGGCTCTGCAGCTCGGTCAGCTCCTGCTTGCGCTGTGCCGCCTGCTGTTCGAACACCGCCAGTTGGGCCTTGAGTTCGTTCTGGCGGGCCTCGTAGAGCGAGCGTTCGCGCTCCGCGATCTTTGGGCTTTCCTTCATGAGCTCGGGCGGGAATTCCAAGGGCACCTGGTGGGCCTCGGCCTTGAGTCGGGCCACGGCCGCCATCAGGCCGAGATGCTTGGCCCGAAGCTCCCCATAGCTCGCCACGAAGGCGGTGTTCTCGATCTGCAGAAGGACCTGACCCTTCTTGACGATCTCGCCCTCGCGCACCCGGATCTCCCGGACGATGCCGCCTTCCAGGTTCTGCACGACCTGAACCTGGCTGGAGGGAATCACCCGTCCTTGGCCGGTGGTGACCTCGTCGAGCACCGCCCAATGCGCCCACAGCAGGGCCACGCCCAGGAACAAGGCCACACCCATGATCAGGATGAAGCCCATGGCCGGCGGCCTGTCCAACTGGGCGCCCAAGCGGACGGGGGCAAAAGCCGCATCCTTTCGCGCACCTGAGGGGATCTGGGAAATCGTCATCGGCGCTCCCGCTCGCTCAAGCCTGGCCGACCTTGATCTTGCCGGCGTTCAGCGCCTCGATCACCTTCTGGCGGGGCCCGTCGGCAACGATGCGGCCCTGATCCAGGATGATGATCCGGTCCACCAGGGGCAACAAGGACGCACGGTGCGTGATCAGCACCAGGGTGCGTCCCTTCAGTGTCGGCGCGAGGCGGCTGAGGAAAGCCTTTTCCGTGCCGACGTCGATGCCGCTGGTGGGCTCGTCGAGGATGAGGATCGGCGGCTCTTTGATCAAGGCGCGGGCCAGGGCCACGGCCTGGCGCTGGCCGCCGGAGAGGCCTTCGCCGCGCTCGCCGACGGTCAGGTCGTAGCCGCGCGGGTGGCGGCGGATGAAATCATGGACGCCGGCGGTCACGGCGGCATTCAGTATGGCTTCGTCATCGGCGGTGGGCGCTCCAAGGGCGATGTTGTCCCGCACGGTACCGTGGAACAGGAAGCTGTCTTGCAGGATCGCGCCCATGTTGCGCCGGAGATCGATGGGATCGACCTGACGGAGATCGGTCCGGTCCACCAGGACGGCCCCCTCGTCCGGGGTATAGAGGCCCAGCATCAGCTTGGCCACGGTGCTCTTGCCGGAGCCGACGCGGCCGATGAAGGCGACCCTCTCACCCGGCTGAATCGAAAAGGTGACCTTGTTGAGCGCCGCGATCTCCGATCCGGGATAGCTGAAGGTCACCTCGCGGAAATCGATCGCACCGGCGAAGGTCGGACGGTGGAGGAAACGCTTGCCGGCCGGGCGTTCCAGGGGCAGGGACATGATCTGATTGAGCGCCCCCAAGGCGCTGAGCGACTGGTTCATCCGTGCCAGCAGGCCGGCCACCTGGCCAAGCGGCGCCAGGGCGCGGCCATTGAGGATGACGGCCGCGATCAGGGCGCCGGTGGTCAACACGCCATCCTGAATGAGGTAGGCGCCGTAGACAATCACGGCGACGGTCGAAATTTGCTGCAGGAAGACGGAAAAGGTGACGATCCCCAAGGAATAGATCCGGGCCCGGAGACCGGTGGCGGCGGTCTTGGCGACGAACTCTTCCCATTTGCTCTGCAGCCGGCCCTGGGCGTTGAGGCTCTTGATGGTCTCCAAGCCGCCGATGGTCTCGACCAGAATGCCATGCTTTTGCGCCGATTCCACCTGGGTCTTAGCGATCGCCGCCTTCAGAGGCGCCTGCAGGATGATGCCGCCGATCAACGCGATGGGCACCACCACCGCCGGAATCACGGCGAGCGGCCCGGACACCAGCCAGATCACCAGGATGAAGAGCGCAATGAAGGGGATATCGGCAAAAGCGGTGACCGTGGCCGAGGTGAGGAACTCCCGCACGCTCTCGAAATCGCGCAGGATATTGGCAAAGGCGCCGGCCGACCCCGGGCGCGAGGACATCTGGATGTCCTGGACCCGTTCGAAGATATCCGCCGAAAGCAAGGTATCGGCCCGCTTACCCGCGGAATCGACGAAATAGCCCCGCATCATCCGCATGAAGAAATCGAAGCCGATGGCCGTGGCGGCGCCGATGGCCAGGACCCAAAGCGTCTCGATGGCGTTGTTGGGGACCACCCGGTCGTAGACGTTCATGATGAACAACGGCATCACCAGGGCGAAGGAATTGATCAGCAGGGATGCGATGATGACCTGGCTGTAGGTCGGCCAGAAACGAAACACCGTGCCCCAAAACCACGAGCGCTTGGGAACTGAATGGGTTTCCGGCCCCAGCCGGTGGTCATCCAGGTATTCCGGGCGCACGAAAATCCCATAGCCGCTGTAGATCTCGCCAAGGGTGTCCTTGGCAATGGCCTGGCGGCCGCCACTTTCCGGCGTCACGATTTCGTAGCTGTCGTCCTCGCTACGGGCGGTCAGAACGCAAGCGCCGCCGTCGCTCAGCAACAGAACCACGGGATAGGAGAACTCCGGAATCTTGGCAATCGGCCGCTTGACGATGCGGCCGCTCAAACCGGCCCGCTTGGCGGCGCGCAGGAACAGTTCCGGCGTCAGCCGGCCATCTAGCACCGGCAATCCCGCCGCCAGCGCCTCCGGCGACTGGGGCCGCTCATAGATCGAGGTCAGGATGGCGAGGCAGCCCAAAAGCGGGTCTTCGGCATCGACCTTGAGCGCCCGGCGCGGAATCTGCCATCCGGCACCGGTCTGTTGCCCGGAGGTTTCCGCCATCCCCTCTTCCACCGCCTTCGCCACCGCCGCGCCGAGGTCGCCCTCGGGCGCCGGAGACCCTCCCTTGGGGTCTTTGGCAGGCGTCTCCGATGGGGCGGCGGCTTCCGGCGGCGTGCCGGCCTTGGTCTTGGCGTTGGCCTCAGCCTTGGCCTTGATGCCCGCCAGCACTTCGGGCAGCAGGCGAACCTCGCCCCCGCCGGCGGAACGTTTCGCCTGGGCCGCCTTGGGCTCAGCATCTCCCGATGGTGCGTCGCGGTTCTTGCTGGTTTCGTCGAGCGCCATGCAAATCCTTGGAAATCATGGATTTCAGGGGCGAGAGAGTAGCGGAAAAAGCCCTAAAGAATTAATAAAAAAGTTAACCATAGAGAGCCATCAAGACACCATTCCTCACTAGCGTTACAACGCGTATTCAGACGACTGGAGCCGAGTTGAAGATGTTAATGGAATGTATGTGACCTACCTAAATTCCCTGTTAACAGGGAAAATACAGGGAATTTTTGGCCAAATCGGGCGAGATCAACTGGTTTCCTAGCAGATAAGCAGGTTATTCCAAGTGGTTAGTGAGGAATTCCCTAGAACAAAGAACAGGGAAATTAATTTCTCGAACAGGGACCCTTCCCACAACTCCTTCGCGGCACTCTCTACATCAATGCCCTTGTCTTCCCAATAAACACGTTCGTTTCCCCGATCGTGCAGCTCCCTATGATGCAGGGCGCAGAGGGACACGACCCACTCATCACTTGTTTTGAGGCCCCGGGCGCGTGGTTGGGCGAAGGTGAGATGATGGGCCTGAGCAGGCTGGCGTCCACAGATGAGGCAGGGTTGGCTCGCCACATACTTGAGATGCTCCCGGTCGCGGATCCGCTTGGGCGCTCCGATGGCCAGCACCGACTTGTCGATGCGCGCCCCGTTGGCAGGAGACGTTGATGGAGTGGCCGAAACTGGCGTCGTCGCCTCTCGGCCGGCCAGGATCTCCGTGACCCGGGCCTTACACAGCTTGGCGAAGACGGCGGTGTAGTGGGCGCCGTGCTGGTCGGTGAGATGGGGATGGGCGTCCCGAATGGCTTTAAGGGTCTCTTCGTTGGTCTGCCATAGTGCCTGGACGTCATCGATGGTGGTAAGTGTCTCTAGGGCCTTTCTCAGCTCGCCGTAGAACGCCTGGGGCGTGGCACACAGCGTTGAGCCTGCTTGGCCGGGGAGAGGACTACCGGCCAATGCT
>JAOTVC010000176.1 GCA_029863585.1 Alphaproteobacteria bacterium
AAACTTGGGCGTCGCCACGGTCAACGAAGATCGCCAGGTTGAAATCCTCACCGTGGTGGGCGGGGCAACGTGCCTTCCACTGGCTTCCCTCTTTCTTCGCGCCGAGTATCTTGGCGACGGCTTCGGCTTTTGCTTTCGCGTCCATAACGAATTCCAAAAAAAAGGGGGGCGGCGCCGTCCGGCACCGCCCCGTCGCGTCGTTAACCTGCCGCTGTCCAGGGGACGTCGTCATTCGGCGTATCCGCCGGTGCCTGCGGCTTTCGAATCGCAACGCATCCGACAGGCTTGCCAGCGAATTTCGTCTGGCCCTGGTAAAGCTCGACTACGTGGCCTTCCCAATTCTCAGCATCGGAGTCAGCGAAAATCCCGATGAGCTGGTCGGCACGCTCGTTGTTGATCACGAGCTTTTTCGGCGTTTCGTGGAAGCTCAAGCAGACCTTTTTCTTGGTGCCATCGCCTTCCTCGAAGTCCTCCACAGCTGCGCCCGCGATGGTCAAGATTTCGGTTTTACCGTTTTCAAAGTCGGCAGCCTTGTGGAACGAGCCGCCTACATATGCTTTAATATTCAACGTCATTTCAGTACTCCTGAGCAGTTCATTTTGAGTTTCAGGCCTCGGCGCAGCCACGCCGGGGCCTTCGTCGTGGCTCAACTTGAGCCGGCATCCGCGTGGGCGGATTCGGTTGGGGCCACACTCGCGTCTTCGCGGTCAGGGCCAGAATTCTCGGAATTTTTGAAGCGGGAAGCCGCGAGTCCTTCGAGGTGGTCGTCGACTTCTTGCTCTACGAAGTACACCCGCGCGCAGTGACCGGCGCCGTCCCGCCACGGCTGGGGGAATTTTCCTTCGCCGACAAGGCGCATTAGATGATTCGGATGAACGCCGCGGCGGTCCGCCGCTTCGCGCTTCGGAATAAGCTTCAACATATTCGCACCTCATCTGGTTTCGATTAGGTGCGATCAATTTATTGAATGGCGGATGGCGGGTGCTAAGCACCCGCCATTAATTTTGGGTTTCTCGAATTATGCGGGCGATGCGATCCGCTTTTAGGTAACGGAAATGTCTCCAGTCTTCGTCCTCAATTCTGGAAAATTCTTCCAGGGCGTTATTGGAACCAGCGGCATCGTCACGGTAGGCCGATTCTTCAATGATCTTCTTGGCGATCCATAAGCCTGCCGGCCCCGGGTCGCTGTTGGGGCGATGGCGTGCTGCAATAGCAACCAACAACGAGTTGCGGGCTGCAAAAATATCCGCGCGCTTAATCCCGCCACGGGACGCACGTTTGCGGCTCGCGTGCGTTGTGACAGCGGACGCGATTGACAAATCGTCGTCGGGCAAATCATCAACGTATTTGAAGACCTCGCCCACACGCGCACCGTCGCCCGCCTCACGCGCCCACTGGGCTAGACGGTTCCGCAATCCTTCGCGCTTGGCTCTAGGGTCAGGCTGTTTCATTTTCCAGAGTCACTACCTTGCCGGTGGGGTCGGAGATAGCCCGCAAGCGGTTGGCCCATGCCTCTAGGGCTTCCCGTTTCTCTTCTAAGTAGGCCCATCGGTTGTAGACGCTGGTCACGCCCATAAGCGCGCCCGGCGAGTGGTTCAACACGGCGCCAAGAATGTGGGGCGGGTAAGCCGGTTCACGGGAACCAGGGTGCCGAATGCCCGCGATGTGGGTGGCCAACGTGCGCCGAAGATCATGAAAGCGCCATTCATCCATTGGCTCGCCGCCGTCGGAAGCGATCAATTCGTCGATCGCGCGCTTAGCCTTGGAATAGCCCGAAACTGGCTTGGCGCCCGCTGTGGTGGTGAAGACGAAATCGCCCTCGTTGAAGTGGGGGATTTCGGCAAGGACTTCCAAGGCCAGACTGCTCAGTGGGACAAGGTGTTCCCGATCTGCCTTGGTCCGGTCACTGGACAAGGTCCATAATGCACCCTCGAGGTCAACCTCCGCCCAACGCATTTTCGCGACCTCGGCTCGTCGCTGCCCCGTAACAAGGAGCATTTTCCCCATCGAGCCGAATGGAAATCCCATCTTGTCCAATGCGGGCCAAAGTCGGGCAATTTCAACCTCGGTTAAGAATCGCTCGCGGCTTTTCTTTTCGCCCCTTGCGAAGGGTGAGCGGATAGCTTGGGCGGGGTTTTCGTCGATCAGCCCCTTGTCCTTGGCCCACCCGAAGAACACCCGGAGAATTGAGAGCACTCGGGCGCCGGCGTAGCGATAGCCGTGTTGCTTCTCACGACGACCGGAGGCGACAACCGCATCAACGAAGTCGATGATTTCTAGCCGTCCAATATCCTTGATTGGGCGGTCGCGCCATTGGTCCAGGCGAGCGAGATAGCTTTTGGCAATTTGCTGGCTGCCTTCGGTTTGTTTAATCAATTCCTCAGCGACAAAACGGTCAACCGCTTCCCCGAAGGAATGGGGTTTGGGTGGGGGAGGGGCGTTCCTCGCTTCGATGCGCTCCCTGGCGGGGTCCTTGCCTTGGCGGACCTGTGCCAGCACGTCTCGGGCTAGGTCACGGGCATCGGCGAGGCTTATGTCAGAAACGGGTCCAATGGGGTAGCGGGGGCGAATTTTCTTTCCCAAGCTATTTCTGGTGGAGTATTGGACCACATAAGATGCGTGCCCCGACGGCGTTATCCTCATCCCGAACCCAGTCATCTTGGCGTCCCGGAGTTCCGTGGGGGATTTTGCGCCTGGCTTGGGCTTGTATTTTCGGATCAGCGCCTTGATGTTGCTGGCCAGGAATTTTTCGTGGTGCCGCTGTGTTTCTCCCTCTTTTTTCGCCATAGTCGCCATCGTCCAAGGCCGGTTCGTGGTAACTCTGTGGTAACACTTTTAGCCCTTTAAGCGGGTTGAGCTTAAGGTAGGTTGACTCAGGGTCTCAACCGTAAGTCTTTGAAATATTATAGGAAATGTCCTATAAGAAGGGCGGTTTGATGCGGCAGATTTAAGGGATTCACTTCACTGGGGGTGAAGGGGTCGTGGGTTCAAATCCCGCCGCTCCGACCAAAAACGCTCAAGGGCCCGCCGGTTGACCGGAGGGCCCTTTTGCATGGCTGGTGGTGGGCCGCCGGTCGTCCGGGCGCGGGCCTACCAGTTCTTGCACTTGCGCTGGACGCGGGCGTATTCCTCCGGCGAATCGACCTCCTTCTGGGCTTGGACCAGGGCGGCCATCATTTGCTTGTAGATGGGCTGGAGCAGTTCGTCGGATATGCCCTTCACGTTGCGCCGGGCGGCGGCGGCGGAGACGACCTTGGCGGGCTGCTGTCCGGTGGGGATCAGGAGCGAGCTCAGCGCGCGGCGAATGCGCGGGGCGAACTCCTCGAGGTTCTGGCGCGAAACCCGGACATGTTCCTCCTCGTGTTCGAGGATCGCCTTGTACTGGCAGCTGCCCAAAGGGTATTCGCGGGCGACGAAAACGTCGACCCGGCGGTAACGGAGGCTGACGTCGAAACCGGTGATCCAGAAGCAAAACTTGTCCGCCATGGGCAGGCCCTGGGCGTGGGGCCGGGTTTCGATCACCAGGTCCGGCTTCATCAGACCCAGCGCGCGCACGTTGTGCCCGAGGCCGGAGATTCGCCCAAGTTGGGCGATGGAATGCCGGTGGTCGATGCGCGGCTTGGGAAAGATGATCTTGACGTTGATGTCGTAGGGCGCGTTGGGGAATCCGCCTTCACAGGATGACGGCGCGCGCAAAAGGGCGACCTCATATCTGCCGCCCCGGCCCTTGGCGCGGCGCGCACTGCTCCCCCGGGACGGACTGCGCAGCGGCCTGACCGATTCGCGGAGCATCTTGCGGGCCTCGGAATCGTGGACCGAAGCCTGGCGCAGCCACCGTGCCGCCCGGTTGTGATCCCGCGGCACGCCGCGCCCTTCCAGGTACATGGCGCCGAGCTTGCGCTGTGCCTCCACATCGCCCCCTTCGGCGGCCAGTTCGTACCATTTCGCCGCAGTGACGTAGTCGGGGCTGCCCCAGGCGCCTTCAACGTGCAGGTCGCCCAGGATGCGCTGGGACAACGATTCCCCCTTGTTGGCGGCCTTGGCGTACCATTCCACGGCCTGCTCCAGATCGGGCTTGATGCCGAGCCCGAAATGGAACATCACGCCGACATAGCTTTGGGCCAGGGTATCGCCGTTTCGCGCCACCGGCAGCAGTTCCTGCAGGGCGGTGAGGTAGTCCTCGCGGTCGTAAGCGGCGACGCCTTCGTCGAGACCCGCGCGAAGCGGCCCGGTGGTGGCCGCCAACAGCGACAGCGCCAACACGGTCACGATTAAACCAAAACGCACGAAACCCCTCCCAAGGCTTTGAAGGTAATAACTTTTGCAGCCGATTACTACAACGCAAAACCTTTTAAGACTGTTTAATCCGCAGCGGACACTACGCTCCGCGCGTTGATCGACCCCTCTGCCAGTGTTTTAAGAGTCTCACAGACCGGGCCTGAAGGGAATCTGTTTTCCGCCGCCAGGTGCTGGTAAACTGATTTTTTACAAAGATTTACCATTCCAGCGCATCGGGGGAGCATGCCGTGATCAACGCCGCAATCATAGGTCTGGGCGGGTGGGGCCGCCGTCTGGTGGATTCCGTCCACGGCAAGAGCGAGCGCATCAGGTTCACTTCCGCCGTCGTCCGCCGGCCCGAAAGAGTCGCGGAATATGCCGAGGCGCATGGAATCGCGGTGGGCTCCGACCTCGACGCGGTGTTGGCCGATCGGTCGATCGATACCGTGGTGGTCTCCAGCGCTGCCGGCGTCCATGGGAGTCAGGGTCTTCAAGTGATCCGGGCGGGCAAGCCGGTCATGGTGATCAAGCCCTTGGCCTTGAATTCCGCCGAAGCCAATGAGCTCCGGGACGAGGCGGCTTCGCGCGGTCAGATCCTGGCACTGGGCTATAACCGCTGTTTCCTGCCGGCCAATGCGGAACTCAGGCGCGTGGTGGCCGAGGGCGAGCTCGGCACGCCGCTGCACGCGGAAGGGAATTTCTGCGTCGACCGCTACGGCTCCATCGATAGCGACGATTGGAAGGCGGATCCCGAGCAGACCCCGCCCGGCGGGCTGACCGATCACATGCTCTATGAGATGATCCGCATCCTGGGGCCGGTGGCGGAGGTCACGGCACGGTCGGGCAACCGCGCGGGGCTACCGACCCTGAAGGACACGACCGCGACGCTGTTGCGCTTCGAGAACGGCGCCACCGGCTTGCTGACCGCCATCGGCACGACCGCCGACTTGCTCCGCTTGCAGGTGTTCGGCACCAAGGGTTGGGCCACGGTGGAAGGCGTCGGCGATTTCAAACTCCGGCGCACCGATGGGAAGGGCGAGGAAAAGACCTTTCCCAAGTTCGATGCCGAGCGCGCCGAGCTGGAAGCCCTCGCCGATGCCGTCGAAGGCAAGGCCGCGTTCCCGGTGACGGCGGAACAGGCGGCCCATTCGGTCGCGGTACTGGAGGCCATCCGCAAATCCGCGATCGGCGGCGGCACCGTGTCACTGGCTTGACCCCCGGTGTCACTGGCCTGATCCCGGTCCAGAATCTTTTTCTTCCCCGGTTGAATCGCTCGTCCGGCGCGCTTACGTCAAATAGGCTCAATATTTTTACGGTCAAGCGTGGGGCACGCTTCGGTCCGCCGCCATGGGGGGCAGGGCGCCCACATACTCGAAGAGGAGGAGAGAGAGATGGCAGAAGTTCCAGCGACCGAGGGGAAGAAAGAGGTAAGCCGCCCCCAGGATGCTTTTTCCGCGCTCAAGAACGAGGTCGATCGTCTGTTCGACAGCTTCTCGCGGCCGGGATCGATCTTCAAGCACGGGTTCTTCGATCTGGAGCCGTTCCGCGGCATCGCGTCCCAGGTCGGCATGAAGACGCCGGTGGTGAATGTCGCCGAAACCGACAAGGCGTTCGAGATCACGGCGGAACTGCCGGGGATCAGCGATAAGGACGTGGACGTGACGCTCGCCGACGGCGTGTTGACGGTGAAGGGCGAGAAGCGGGAAGAGAAGGAAGACAAGGCCAAGAACTATTACCTTGCCGAACGGTCCTACGGTTCCTTCCAGCGTTCCTTCCGCCTGCCCGAGACCGCGGATCAGAACAAGATTGAGGCGGAGGTCGCCAAGGGCGTGCTGACCGTCACGATCGCCAAGAAGGCGTCTGCGAAGCCGGCGGAAAAGGCAAAGAAGATCAAGATCAAGGCCGGCACATAAGATTGCATTCATGACACCCTCCCTGCCTTCAAGGCGCGTCCAATCGGCGCGCCTTTTCTTTTGCGCCCGCGAGGGCTTCACCGTTCCCGCCTGGACAGGGCCGGGCCGGTCGCCGAAAATGGCGGGCCTCAAGAGGCATAGGCATCACGAACAAGAAGGGGAGCGCCATGGCGGGCCACAGGATCGACGTGCATCACCATTTCTATCCGCCCGATCTCAAGGACGTGCTGGGCGGCGGGCCGACCAAGGACTGGACGGTGCAATCGTCGCTGAATGAGATGGACGATCACGAGTTCGCCTCGGTCGCGCTGTCGGCGTCCTCGATCCCGCCGGAATGGTGGCGCCGGGACGACGCCTGGCTGCGCGCCACCACCCGCCGGTTCAACGAGTTCGGCGCCGAGATGGTGAAGAACCGGCCCGACCGGTTTGGGCTGTTCGCCTTCCTGCCGATGCGCGATGTCGAGGGCAGCCTGGCGGAGATCGAATACGCCTTCGACACGCTGGGCGCCGACGGCATCGGCATCGCCACCAATTTCGGCGACAAATGGCCGGGCGATCCCGATTGCGCCCCGGTGTTCGACGAGCTCAACCGGCGAAGCGCGCTGGTCTACATCCACCCGACGGTGCCGTTCTGTTGCCAGGGACTGTTCGGGTTCAGCGATTCCCTGGTCGAATACCCGTTCGACACCTGCCGGGCGATCCTGAGCCTGCTGTTCTCCGGCACCTTCCACCGCTGCCGCGACATCCGCTTCGTGTTCTGCCATGCGGGCGGCGTCCTGCCGGCGCTGACCGGGCGCATCGAATGGGGCATCGCGCGGATGAAGGATGTCGATGCCATCATGCCCGACGGGTACCTGGCGGAGATCGCCCGCCTGCATTTCGACACCGCGACCTCTGGCAACGCCATCGCCATGGATGCGCTCCGGGCCGTGGCGCCGGTCTCCCAGATCCTGTTCGGCAGCGACTATCCCTACGGCCGCATCGGCATGAACCTGGACGGCCTGCACTCTTGCGGCCTCAGCGAAGCCGAGCTCACGGCGATCGAGCGGGACAACGCGCTCCGCCTGGTCCCGAGGCTGGCGGGGTAGGGGCGGACTATCCCGGGGCACGATTGCACCTGCGGTGCCGGCGGATGCGGAAAAGGTTAATCCTTATAAAGCGCGAAGCCTCTTAATTAAACAAATCCCTAATTAAGGATATCTTTAAATAAGACCTTCTTTTGTTCAGCCCCGCACCTCGATCAGCTCGCCGTCGGGGCCCTTGAACACGGCGCGGCGGAGGTTTTCCTCCCCCGGCACCCGACCGGTCGACGGCCGGGTTTCGACGACGCATTCGACGCCGCGGTCCTTCAGGGTGGCGACGGCCTGATCGATGTCGTCGGCCTGGACGCAGAAATGCAGGCCCGATATCTCTTGCGCCGGTTTCTTCATGGTCAGTTCCAGGAGGGTGTCGCCGCACTTGAAATACTGGATGCGGTCGTCGTGGCCGACCCAGGGCTCGAACCCCATGACCTCTTCATAGAACTTGGCTGAGCGCGCCAGGTCCGAACAATGAACGGCGACGTGGTCGATATATTTGAACATCTTTCTGATTTCTCCTGCAAAACCGCTGAAATCTAGTGCCGATCCGAAATTCAACCGTCATGCCCCGACTTGATCGGGGCATCTCCTGTCGGTGGCCTTTTGGATCGCCCGGACAAGCCGGGCGATGACGCAGTAGGGTTTCGAGCGACCCTGGGCCTGCATCCCTCAGCCGCGCAGCTCGAT
>JAOTVC010000177.1 GCA_029863585.1 Alphaproteobacteria bacterium
TTGCCGAGGATGGCGCGCGGGCCGAGATCGGCTATTGGGTGGGCCGCGACTATTGGGGCAATGGCTACGCCACCGAGGCGGTGCGGCGCGTCCTCCTGTACGGCTTCGGGGTCTTGGGCGTGACCCAGGTGGACGCCTCGGTGTTCCCCGGCAACGATGCGTCGATCCGGGTCCTGACCAATACCGGATTCGCCAGAGCGCGCACCGCGTCGCGCGCCGCCCCCGCCCGTGGCGGCGACAGGGAGGTGGACGTCTATACCCTGACGCGCTCGGAATTCGCACGCGTCACCCTGTCCCAGGCGGTGGGGCGAGAATGACCGGGCGGCCGGTGGTGCTGGTCGCGGCGGCGGCGCTGATCGATACCGATGGCCGGGTGCTCGTCGCCAGACGGCCCGAGGGCAAATCGATGGCCGGGCTGTGGGAGTTCCCCGGCGGCAAGGTGGCCGAGGGCGAAAGTCCGGAAGCCGCCCTGGTGCGGGAGCTCGCCGAGGAACTCGCGATCGAAGCGTGCGAGACCTGCCTCTATCCCCTGACCTTCGCCTCCCACGCCTATGAGGCGTTTCATCTCCTGATGCCGCTTTTCAGCTTACGCAAATGGGACGGCATCCCGCGGCCCCAGGAAGGCCAGGACCTGCGCTGGGTGTTTCCCAACGGGCTGGCGGCGCTGGACATGCCGCCGGCCGACGTTCCCCTGGTTCAGGCGTTGCGCGATTATCTCTGAGCCCGGCTGGGACCGGTCCGGTCCGCTCCCTGGTTTGATTGGGCCTACTTGTTCTGAATGGCCTTCTTGCCTTCGCCCAAGGAGCGGATATAGGCGACCAGGTCGTCCACGGTCTGGCGCGTCAGGTTGAAGTTGGGCATCGGCGGATGAGGGTTGGAAATCCAGCCTTTGAGGTAACCCTCGCTCTTGGCCGGGTCGGCGGCGAGGGCCGCGAAGGCCGGGGCCTTGTCGCTGGCCATCGGCTTGTCCCCGACGACGTGGCAGCTGACGCACCACCGATTGGCGACTCGTTCGCCTTCCGCGGCATCGCCGGCGGCCGATGCCGGGACCACGGGGACGCAGGTGGCAAGGAAAAGGGCGGCGAGCAGCCGGGTTCTCAGGGCCATGTCGGGACCTTTCTTGAATAAGATACTGTGATTGTCTCCACCGCTTAAGGGTAGCGCGATCCGGGGCCCGGGTAAACGCGGATCAGCGGGTCGGACGGCCCGGTTTCTCCCCGGCCGGGTGTTCTTCCGCCTTGAGGGCATCGGCCAGCCGGCCGGTCGCCGATCCGGGCGCCAGCGGCTTGGGCTGCCCCGGTCCCGGGGCCCATCCCGCCAGCCAGATCACGTCGAACCGGGCGGAGGTCTCGGCGCCGGGATCCGGCTCCGCCGCCGCCGCCGCCCCCGCCCCCGCCCCCGCCTCCGCGCCGGCGTAGAGCCGGGCCGCCTCCAGCACCGTCCGGCGGCGGCTGAAGGTCTTGCGCCGCGCGTGGACGGCGTTGGCTTCCCCCATGGCGCGCAGGCCCGCCATCAGCTCCAGCGGACCGGCGAAGCGCGCGTCGATGGTGTCGAGGTCGGCCACCGGCAGGACGAAACCGGCCCGGGTCAGCAGGTCGCCCCCGTCGCGGACATCGGCGAAGGGGGAAACCCGGGGTGAGACGCCGCCTTCGACCGCCAGTTCGGCCTCCATGAAGGCGGTGCGCAGCTCGGTCAAGGTGGCGCCGCCCAGCAGGCAGCCCAGGAACAGCCCGTCCGGCTTCAGGGCGGCGCGGATCTGGGTGAGCGCGCCGGGCAGGTCGTTGACCCAATGCAGCGAGAGGTTGGAGGTAATCAGGTCGAATGTCCCGGGCGCGAAGGGCAGTGCCTCTTCATCGGCACTGAGCGTCGCGCCGCCGCCGGCCGCCCGCGCGGTCCGCGCCATCGCAGGCGACAGGTCGCACTGCGCCACCCACTCGGTGCCGGGCCGGGCCAGGAGTTCCGACGCCAGCCCGCCGAGATGGCAGCCGAGGTCGAGCGCCACGGGAAAGGCGCGGCGGATATCGCCGAGCCGGTCGACCAGCCGCGCCGCGGTCTCCCGGAACAGGAAGTCGTTGTCGCCGAAATGCAACGCCGCCCGGTCCCGGTGGGCGCGCACGGCGGCCCGGTCGAACGGCGCGGACGGGGGCAGGTTGGCTGTGCTCATGGCGGCTATATGGCATGGGGGCGGACACGAGGGAAGGGCCCGCGGCGGTCGCGCCGCCGTCATCATCGCCCGCGGCGGTCGCGCCGCCGTCATCATCGCCCGCGGCGGTCGCGCCGCCGTCATCATCGCCCGCGGCGGTCGCGCCGCCGTCATCATCGATTGACAGGTGCCGGGGGGTCGGCTCTGATTCGGCCATGACCGCGGGAGACGGCATCGGCGCGAAATCACTATCGCCCCTTGGGGGCGCGATCGGCGGCATCCTCGATGTGCTGCTGCCCCATCAGTGCCTCAAATGCGCCGAGGTGGTGGGCCGCGACGGCGCGCTGTGCGCCGCCTGCTGGTCGGAAATCACATTCATGGCGCCGCCGCTTTGTGCCTGCTGCGGTTATCCGTTCGAGCTGGATTTCGGTCCCGGCGCGGAAGGCGACCTGTGCGGCGGCTGCCTGCGCGATCCACCGCCCTTCGCCCGGGCGCGGGCGGTGTTCCGCTACGACGACGCCAGCCGCCCGCTGATCCTCGGCCTCAAGCACGGCGACAAGACCCACGGCGTGCCGGCGTTCGGGGCCTGGCTCGCCCGGGCCGCGGGGCCGCTGGCGGCGGACGCCGATCTGGTGGTGCCGGTGCCGCTGCACCGCTGGCGGCTGTTTCGAAGGCGCTACAACCAGGCCGCCCTGCTGGCCAAGGCGGTGGCCGGTGCGGCGGGGTTGCCATGCGCGCCGGATCTGCTCGCCCGGGTGCGGGCCACAAAGTCCCAGGGCCGGATGAGCCGCAGCGCGCGCCGCGCCAATGTGCGCGGCGCCTTCGCCCTCGCCTCCCGTCAGCGGGACAGGGTAGCGGGCGCCCGGGTCCTTCTGGTCGACGACGTCCTGACCACCGGCGCCACGGTGGAGGCGGCGACACGCTGCCTGCTCCGGGCCGGGGCGGCGGCGGTCGACGTCTTGACCCTTGCCCGGGTGGTGCGTCCCGTGCCATGACGGGGCCCGCAATCACGGTTTGAAAGGGCGTCGCCCGGTCATGGCCAAGGTCGAAATGTATTATTCCGAATGGTGTGGCTTCTGCCATCGCGCCCGCGCCCTGCTCGACGCCAAGGGCGTCGAATGGACCGGCATCGATGCCGATATGACGGCCGGCGCCCGCCAGGAAATGGTGGCCCGCGGCGGCGGCCGCACGGTGCCCCAGATCTTCATCGACGACACGCCCATCGGCGGCTGCGACGAATTGTACATGCTGGATCGCGACGGCCGGCTGGATGCCCTGCTGGGGTTGGCGGGTGCGGCCGATGGCGGCGCAACCGCGGCGGAGTCCGGGGGCGATGACCGTGCCGGCTGCTGATCCCGGGACCTTTCGCCTGGCTTGCGTTCAGGTCAATGCCGGGGACGACATGCCGGCCAACCTGGCGGCGGCGGCGGACCTTGGCCGCGCGGCGCGGGACCAGGGCGCGGCCCTGATCGGGTTCCCCGAGAACGTCGCCTTCATGGCGCCCGACGGCGTCGGCGTGCGCCAGGCCGCCAAGCCCGAAGCCGACCACCCGGCGCTGGCCGCGTTCCGCGACCTCGCCCGGGAGCTCGAGGCTTGGCTTCTGGTGGGCTCGCTCGCCGTCGCCACGGGCGACGCCGACGGGCGCGTCGCCAACCGCACCTTCCTGGTCGACGACAGCGGGGCGGTGCGGGCGCGCTACGACAAGATCCACATGTTCGACGTCGCCCTGGCGGGCGGCGAGAGCTACACCGAATCGGCGACCTTTCGCCCGGGCGGCGCCGCGGTGTGCGCCGCCACGCCGTTCGGCGCGCTGGGCCTCACGATCTGTTACGACCTTCGCTTTCCCTACCTCTACCGCGCGCTGGCCCAGGCCGGCGCCAGGCTGATCGCGGTGCCGTCCGCCTTTACGCTCGCGACCGGCAAGGCGCACTGGCATACCCTGCTGCGCGCGCGGGCGATCGAGACCGGCTGCTTTGTCTTCGCCCCGGCCCAGTGCGGCACCCATCCCCGGGGACGCAAGACCTTCGGCCATTCGCTGATCATTGGCCCGTGGGGCGAAATCCTGGCCGAGGCGGATGAGACCCCCGGCGTGATCTCGGCGGAGATCGATCTCGCCGCCAGCGACCGCGCCCGCGCGCAGGTGCCCGCACTCACCCACGACCGGGACTTCACCGGGCCCTGAATGGCCGGCGATTCAGCCATGTCTTGCAATCGGGCGGGACGCGCTTATCTATAACAGGCGCTTGATAGACAAGGAGTTTTCGGGGTATCCCTGAAGCGAGATGATTGTATTCAACCTGCAGTGCAAGGACGGCCACGGCTTCGAAGCCTGGTTCAAGGACGCCGCCGCGTATGACGGCCAGCGGCGCGCGCGCAAGGTCGCGTGCCCGGTCTGCGGCGACACCAAGGTGGCCAAGATGCCGACGGCGCCGCGCATCGCCAAGGGGGTCACGAAGGCCGCGGGCAAGGGCCCCGATACCGGCGAGGACGGCAAGGCGCGCGCGGCGGAATTCCAACGCGCCATGGAACGGTTGCACCGGCACGTGGAAGAGAATTGCGATTACGTCGGCGACAAGTTTGCCGAGGAAGCACGCAAGATCCACTACGGCGAGGTCAAGGAGCGCGGCATCTACGGCCAGGCCACGAGCCAAGAGGCCAAGGAACTGTCCGAAGAGGGCGTCCCCTTTGCCGCCATCCCCCGGCGCCGGCACAAGGACGCCTGAGGGCGGTGTACATCGTCGGACCCTACCTGTTCACCGGCGATGAGCTGGACGGCTACCTCAAGGGCCGCCAGGCCGCGGCTCTGGAGGCGGCGCGCCGGGAAAAGGAAGAAGCAAACGACCGCGCCGGT
The DNA here is from genome assembly GCA_029863585.1 of Alphaproteobacteria bacterium. GTDB lineage: Bacteria > Pseudomonadota > Alphaproteobacteria > SMXQ01 > SMXQ01 > SMXQ01. The sequence continues at coordinate 4,995 of JAOTVC010000177.1, forward strand.
GCCGATATCGTGCGCGCGGTGTTCGACCGCTTCTCGGTTCCCAATACCGGCATGCATATCGACAAGGCGTTCTTCGTCGGCGAACGGCCGCTCAATGACGAGGAATGCGACGCCATCGCCGTCCGCGACGAAGACAAGGAAACCTACAAGGCCGTCACCATCGCCGTCCCCTATTCGGGGGACTCCCATCTGTTTACCTGCACCCCCACCATCTATTCCGCCAATCAGCCCCAGGCCGAGGTGAAGGACGGCGCGCTCTACATGACCTGGTTCCTGGCCGAGGTGGAGGAGTTCCAGCTGGAGAACAACTTCAAGCGCACCATCGCCCTGATCGAGCGGACCCTGGAAGTCACCCAGTGGCAGGCCATGGCCTGCAATCAGGAAATGATGGAGGCCCTCAAGGCCGAGGTGATGGGCGGGACGCAAGCGGCAAGCGGCTGAAGGCGGGCCCGAAAATACCCCCTCATCCGCCGTGGTTGGCGAGGTGCTCCGGGTGGTCCTTGTAAAGCGCGTCGATGAAGCCGGAATCGTCGATCGTGCGCAGGAAGTGGAAATTCCACAGCGCCATGGGATGGATCTTCGCGGCATCCCCGTTGGCGGCGTCCTGGATCAGGGCCTCTTCGTAAACATTGCCGATCGCCTTGAGGCTGGGGTACAGCCTGGGCTCCAGCGCCGGGGCGATGTCGTCGTAGAGGATTTCGGCCATCTTGCGGTCGAGCTTGCCCTCCTTGTCGTGCTTGTCCATCAGGATCCTGATGGTCTCCTCCCGGTTGATCTTGAAATAGGCGACGCCTTCCAGGACCGCGCGCAAGGTGCGGTCGATGATGTCGGGGCGCTCGTCCACCAGCTTCTTGCTCGATGAGATGGTCATGAAGAAGATCATCGGCTGGGGCGGGATGTCGATGACCTTGAGCTGGGCGCGCTCGGCGAATTCGGCGCGCGGCTCGCGCATGAAGCAGGCGTCCACGTCGCCGTCCACCAGCATCTGAAACAGGCTCTTGCCCTGGACCTCCTTGGTGCCGTCGGGCAGGTCGATGCGCACCTCGCGCACCAGTTCGACCTGATCGCGGTCGGGATCGAGGCCGCTGTGCTTGAGGTAGAGCAGCGTGTTGAGCCCGCTGTGCCGCCCCCGCTGGCCGAACTTGCGCAGGCGGCAGTCTTCCAAGGTTTCGATCCCGGTATCCCGGCGCGTCACCAGCTTGAGGTTGTTGGAGGAGACCGACTGGCCGAGATATTCCCAGGTATCGCCCCGCGCCCTGGCGGCGTAGGTCGAGACATGGTTGCCGGAGACGAACTCCACCTCCCCCTTGGGCACCAGCACGTGGGCGTCGTCGCGGCCGATCTTGCGGGTGAAATCGACGTCGAGGCCCTGGCGCTCCCACGCCCCGCATTCGTTGACGACATGCATCAGTGCGAGGTGGCTGGAGGACCGGTAGGGGAAATTGATCTTGTCCAAAATACTACTCCGTGTTCAAGGCGCCCAGGTGACGAAACCCATGCCGCAGCCGGTGCCTGCCGCGGTGCGGTAGGCGGGAATGTAGTCGCCGATCATGCCGGGCGTCATGGCTTCGAGTGCGCCCGCGGCAGCGACCCAGTTGAGGATTTCCGAGGTGCCGAGGCGCAGCTTGTCCCGCGGCAGCGCCTTCAGCGCCGCCTCGTCCTTGTCGATGATCGCGGCCAGCGTCCGGCGGTCCAGCCCTTCGTCGATGACGGTGTGGCTCAGGCCGCCCGAGGCGACGACGGCGACGCGCTTGTCCCCGGGCCAGGCCCGGATCGCCCGGGCCAGCGCCTGTCCAAGGGCATAGCAGCGCGCCGGTGTCGGCTGGTTGGGCGGGAACAGGGTGTTGACCATCACCGGCACGATGGGGATTTCGGTGCCCGGCAGAAGGTGCTGGTAGAGGAAGGCGAAGGCGTGACCGAGCCCCGCGCCGGGCCGCAGACGGTCGGAGGCGGAGACGTCGAAATCGGCATCGCGCAGGGTTGAGATCAGATGCGCCCCGAGGCTTGCCTCGGCCGGGCGCCGCCTGGGGCCGATGAGGGCTTCGTCGGCCGCCCTTTGCAATTCCCGCAGGCGCGGCGCGCTCCACGAACGGACGCCCGATTTCTCGCGACCTTCCTCCCGGCCCTTGCCCTCCAGCTCGACGCCGGCGCCATGATAGACGCAGAACATCGGCATGTTGTCGCTGTGGAATTGTTCGCGCTGATCGTCGCCTAGGATGACGATGGCGTCGGGCGCGGCGCCGGCCAGGCGCTTGCCGAGGGCGCGGAGGTTGTCCTGGCAGGCCTGGTACCGCGCGCCCATGCGGGCTTCGGTCACTTCGTCTTCGATGCCGGGCCTGGCGGCTTTGCGCAAGCCTTCGAAATCGATGCGGGTGTCCGTCTCGTCCTTTTGCTTGAGCGCCAGCCATCCCTCGAACGGCAGGCGCAGCTGGGGCGCGTGCGGGGTGGCGAGACCCAAGACGATCTGGCTCATGGCGTTCTCCCTTGTGACGGCCCGCCGCCGGACCGAATCAGCCTCATTATAGGCGATCGGGGCCCGGCGCGGACAAATTGCTGATCCCGCGCCGCGCCGGGGTAATCCTCATGCCGGGCTCGCGGTAAGGACGTAATTGACGCCGGTGTCGTTGCTCACCCGCCAGGTTGCGGTCAGCGGATTGAACGACAGGCCCCGGGGGGTACCGGGGGCGAGCCCCGCCGCCGTGAGCGCCGCACCGAGCTCCTCCGGGGTCAGGAACTTGGACCAGTCATGGGTGCCGCGCGGCAGCCAGCGCAGCACGTATTCGGCGCCGACGATGGCGGTGGCGTACGCCCTTGCCGTCCGGTTGAGGGTGGAGGCGATGAACAGGCCGCCCGGCTTGACCAGGGCCGCCGCCGCCGCGAGGAAGGAGGCGAGGTCGGCGACATGCTCGACCACCTCCAACGCCAGGACGATGTCGAATTT
>JAOTVC010000178.1 GCA_029863585.1 Alphaproteobacteria bacterium
CCAGCGTTTGCGGGTCGGCGTCGATCATCTCTTCCCCGTCCACCAGGATCGAGCCGTCGGGGTGGCTCGCCGTGGGATAGGGCAGCAACTGCAGGATCGAAAGCGCCGTCACCGACTTTCCCGATCCCGATTCGCCGACCAGGGCGACGGTCTCGCCCCTGTCGATGTCGAGATCCACCCCCTTCACCGCGTCGACCTCCCCGCCCAGGGTCGTGAAGCGGACGGCGAGGTCGCGGATGGTGATGAAGGGCGTTCCGGTCATGGTGTCCCCTAGACCTGGGTCTTGCGCGGATCGAAGGCGTCCCGCACCGCCTCGCCGATGAAAATGAGCAAGCTCAGCATGATTGCGATGGAGAAGAAGGCCGACAAGCCCAGCCAGGGCGCCTGCAGGTTGCCCTTGCCCTGGGCCAGCAGTTCGCCGAGCGACGGCGAGCCCGGCGGCATGCCGAGGCCGAGGAAATCGAGGGAGGTGAGCGCCGTGATCGAGCCGTTGAGGATGAAGGGCAGGAAGGTGATGGTCGCGACCATGGCGTTGGGCAGGACGTGGCGGCCCATGATGGTGGCGTTGGAAACGCCCAAGGCCTTGGCCGCGCGGACGTAATCGAAATTGCGCGCGCGCAGGAATTCGGCGCGCACCACGCCGGTCAGGGAGGTCCAGGAGAACAGCAGGAGGATGCCCAGGAGCGTCCAGAATCCGGGCACCAGGAGGCTCGCGATGATGATCAGGACATAGAGCGCGGGCAGGCCCTCCCACACTTCGATCAGGCGTTGGCCGGCGAGGTCGATCCAACCGCCGAAATAGCCCTGCACCGCGCCGGCGGCGACGCCGAAGATCGAGGCGAACACGGTAAGCGCCAGGCCGAACAGGACGGAGATGCGAAATCCGTAGATCAGGCGCGCCACCACGTCCCGCGCCTGATCGTCGGTTCCCAACCAGTTCTCCGCCGACGGCGGCGCCGGCGACGGCGTCTTGAGGAAATAGTTGGGCGTATCAAAGCTGTAGCGGACCGGCGGCCAGATCATCCAGCCCTTGGCCTCGATCAGCTTGGCGGCGAAGGGGTCCCGGTAATCGGTTTCGGTGGGGAAGGCGCCGCCGAAGGTGGTCTCGGGATAGACCTTGAAGATCGGCATGTAATAGGCGCCCTCGAACTTCACCAGGATCGGCTTGTTGTTGGCGAGGAATTCCGCGAACAGGCTGAACACGAACAGGGCGAGGAAAAACCACAGCGACCAATAGCCCCGCCGGTTGCGCTTGAAGCTGTCGACGCGCCGGCGCGTCAGCGGCGTGACGGGGATGCCTAAGAAACGGTCGCCGGCCGCCATCTCAGCGCTGCCCCTCGAAGCTGATGCGTGGGTCGATGAACATATAGGTGATGTCGCGGATCAGGCCGATCAGCAGGCCCAGCAGGGAAAAGAAGAAAACGGTCGCGAAGACGATTGGGTAATCCCGGTTGATCACCGCCTCGAAGCCCAAGAGCCCTAAGCCCTGGAGCGAAAAGATCACCTCGATCAGGAGCGCGCCGGTGAACAGGATGCCGATCAGCGCGGCGGGGAAGCCGGCGATGACGATCAGCATGGCGTTGCGGAAGACATGGCCGTAAAGGACGCGTTTTTCCGACAGGCCCTTGGCCCGGGCGGTGATCACGTATTGCTTGTTGATCTCCTCCAGGAACGAGTTCTTGGTCAGCATGGTGAGCGACGCGAAGCCGCCGATCACCAGGGCCAGGATCGGCAGCGCCATGTGCCAGAAGTAATCGGCGATCTTGCCGATCAGGCTGAGTTCCTCCCAATTGGCCGAGCTCAGGCCGCGCAAGGGAAACCAGTTGAAATAACTGCCGCCGGCGAACAGCACGATCAGGAAGATCGCGAAAATGAAGGCGGGAACCGCGTTGCCGATGATCACCAGGACCGAGGTCCAGACGTCGAAGCGCTGGCCGTCGCGTACCGCCTTGGTGATGCCGAGGGGGATGCAGACCAGGTAGATGATCAGCGTCGACCACAGGCCGAGGGAGATCGAGACCGGCATCGCCTCCAGCACCAGGTCCACCACCCGGCGGTCGCGGAAGAAGCTCTTACCGAAATCGAAGCGCACGTAATCGGCCAGCATCTTGAAGAACCGTTCATGGGCCGGCCGGTCGAAGCCGTAGCGTTTCTCGAGATCCTTGATGAACTGGGGGTCGAGCCCCTGCGATCCGCGATAGCGGCTGCCCGCGCCGTCCCCCTGGCCCGCCTGGCGAGCCTGGGAACGGGTGGCGAGGTCGCCGGCGGCGGTGCCGCCGATGCGGGCGGTGGCGGCGATATCGGTACCGGTGATCTGGGCGATCAGTTGCTCGATGGGCCCGCCGGGGGCGAACTGGATGATCGCGAAGTTGATCACCATGATGCCGAACAGGGTCGGGACGATCAGCAACAGGCGGCGGATGATATAGGCGATCATCGGCTGCCTCCTCCGCTGCCGCCCTGGGCGGTGGCCTTCAGGTTGCTCTGACCGGCATTGATGCGCGCCGCCTTTTCCTTGTCGAACCACCACAGGCTCAGGCTTGTGCCTTGCAGCGGCACCTTGGGCGGTCGGCCGAACTTGTCCCAGAAGGCGAAGCGGTCCGACTTGATGTGCCAGTTGGGGATCACGTAATGGCCCCACAGCAGCACCCGGTCGAGCGCCCGGGTGCGGGTGACCAGCGCCCGTCGGTCGGGTGCGGCGATCAGCTTTTCGATCAACTCGTCAACGGCTTTGCTCTTGATTCCGGCGTAATTCCGCCCGCCCTGCTCGTCGGCGTTGCGTGAATTCCAGTAACTGCGTTGTTCGTTGCCGGGCGACAGGGACTGGCCCCAGTTGCCGACGATCATGTCGAAATCGAAGGCGCGCACCCGGTTCTGGTACTGGGAGGTGTCGACCGTGCGCATGCTGGCCTCGATGCCGAGCCGCCTCAGGTTGTAAATGAAGGGGCCGACGATGCGCTGGAAGGCGGGGGAAAGCAAAAGCACCTCGAAGACCATCTTCCGGCCGCTCTTTTCCTCCACCAGCTTGCCGTCGCGGACTACCCAGCCGGCGCTTTTCAGGATCTCCAGCGCCTTCAACAGGTTCGCCCGGAGCTTGGCATTGGTGCCGGCTGACGGCGGCTGGTATTCGCGGGTGAAGACCTCGTCGGGAATCTGGCCGCGATAGGGCTCCAGCAGGGCGAGCTCCTGCGGGCTCGGCAGGCCGCGGGAGGCGAGCTCGGAATTGGAGAAATAGCTCTTGGTCCGGGAATAGGCGCCGAAAAACAGGTTGCGGTTGGACCATTCGAAATCGAAGGCGTGGGCCAGCGCCCAGCGCACGCGCCGGTCGCGGAACATCCAGCGGCGCGTGTTGAACGTGAAGCCTTGCATGCCGGTAGGCCGCTGATGGGGGAACAGCTTCTTGATCAGAAGGCCTTCGCGGATCGCGGGGGAGTCGTAGGCGGTCGCCCACTCCTTGGAATTGTTCTCCTCCCGCACGTCGAATTCGCCCTTCTTCAGCGCCTCGATGGCGACGGTGTCATCGCGGTAATAGTCGTAGCGGATGATCTCGAAATTGTTCTGCCCCTTGTTGACGGCCAGGTCCTTGCCCCAGTAGTCGGCAACCCGCTCATAGGTGATCGAGCGGCCGGGCTCGAGCTCCTTGATCTTGTAGGGGCCGCTGCCGAGCGTCGGGGCCAGGGTGGTCTGGTCGAACTCCTTGCCCTTCCAGAAATGGGCGGGGAGGACGGGAAGCTGGCCCAGGATCAGGGGGAGTTCGCGATTGTCGCCGGGCTTGAAGGTGAATTTGATCCTGTGAGGCCCGAGCTTCTCCACCTTGGCGACCGAGCCGAAGTAGAAGCGGTAGAACGGATGGCCCTTCTTGATCAGGGTGTTGAAGGTGAATTCCACGTCCTCGGTCGTGATCGGTCGGCCGTCATGGAAGCGCGCCTCCGGCCGCAGGGTGAAGATGATCCAGGAGCGGTCGGGCGGGGTTTCCATGGTCTTGGCGACCAAACCGTATTCGGAGAACGGCTCATCCTGGGAGGCCGTGGCCAGCGTGTCGAAGGTCTGGCCCACGCCGGCGGCATTGGCGCCCTTGAGGATGAAAGGATTGAGGCTGTCGAACGTCCCCGTCGCGCCGAGCTTGAGCGTCCCCCCCTTGGGCGCGCTCGGATTGACATAATCGAAATGGGTGAAGCCGGGCCCGTATTTGAGGTCGCCATGCATGGCGAGTCCGTGGGCGGGAGGAGCGACCGGCGGGGGTGCCTTGGCCGCCGGTTCCGCGGCCCGTGCGGCGGCGGGGCCGAGCAGCATCCCGGCGAGGACGAGGGCGGCGGTAAGGTGCCGGAACCGGGCCGCCATGGGCCTATGCCTCGCCCAGGAGTTGGACGACCTCGGCATGCCGTGCCCGATCACCAGCCGCCACCACCCGTCCGTCGGAGGCCAGCGTCAGCGGGGCGCCGGCCCAGTCGGTGATGATGCCGCCCGCGCCCTCCACCACCGGGACCAGGGCGGCGTAGTCGAAGGGCTTGAGGTCGGCCTCGACCACCAGATCGGCATGGCCCGAGGCGAGCAGCCCATAGGCATAGCAATCACCGCCATAGAGCGCGTGCTGGACCCGGCCGGTGACCCGGGCGAAGGCCTCGGCGTCGGCACCTTGGAACATGTGCGGGCTGGTGGCGTACAAGATCGCCGATCCCAGCGCCGCGCAGGGCCGCACCCTGGCGGGTTCGCCGTTGAAGGTCGCCGCCATGCCTTCGATCCCCCGCCAGCGCTCGCCCAGGATCGGCTGGTTGATGAGGCCAAGAATCGGCCGGCCGTCCCTGGCCAGGGCCACCAGGGTGCCGAACAGCGGCTTGCCGGTGATGAAGGATTTGGTGCCGTCGATGGGGTCGAGCACCCAAGTGTATTCGGCGCCGGGATTGACCGGGTCGAACTCTTCCCCAAGGATCCCGTGATCGGGATAGGCATCGGCGACCAGCACGCGCATGGCGATTTCCGCGTCGCGGTCGGCCTTGGTGACGGGGCTTTCGTCCCCCTTGTTCTCGACCCGTAGGGGGGTGCGGAAATAGTGGCTCAGGACCTCGCCGGCGGCGTCCGCCATGTCGTCGGCCAGGTCCATGAACCGGTTCAGGGTGGTAATGTCCAATGCCTCCGCCATGGCACCGCGCCCGGGGTCCCCTGGTTGCTTACGGCAAGGGGACGGGGTTGTCTGCAAGGCTGCGGAGGTACAGGATCAGGGCCGCCCGATCACCGTCGTTCTTGATGCCGGCGAAGACCATCTTGGTGCCCGGCGCGTAACCCTTGGGATCGGCGAGGAAGGCGTTGAGCGCGGCAAAATCCCACTTGCCCTGCAGCTTCTTCAGGGCATCGGAAAAGCGGAACGAGCCGTCCGCTATTTTCGCGCCCACGATGCCCCAGAGCGCGGGGCCCAGCTTGGCCTTGCCGCCTTTGCTCAGGTCATGGCAGGTGGTGCATTTGTTGGCGACGGATTTGCCCTTGTCGGCGCTGGCGGCGGCCAACAGCGGGCCGATCGCGACGGGCTTTGCATCCGCCTTGGCGTCTGCCTTGGTGCCGTCGGGCTTGGCCTCGGCGCTGGCCTGCGCCAGGCCGGTGGGCGCGAACGCGGGCTTGGCGAGGGGCGCGACATGCCCCATGGCGCCGCCCGCGATATCGGCCACCTTGATGACGATGAGGGTCAACAGGATGGCGCCGGCGATCCGGTTGAATTCCATCGACGACATGGTGTGCTCCCGTGATCTGTTGGTCGGAATTGGGTCTCGCCGGGCGGGGCCGCGTTTCGCGCGGTGCAACCGTGGCAGGAGATTAACCCTTCGCTCCATTCCTGTCCAACCCGGATTGGGATCGGTTCGGCTTAACGCTGGCCCGCCGGCCCGGTTCCGGAGTAATCTTCGAAAGCGTTGAAAACAGCCATTTTTCAATGGCGGCGGGGACGCCCCCCTGCGCCATTCCCCTCGCAAAGGCGGCATTCATGAACCCGGTCATCCTGATCCCAGCCCGCATGGCCTCGACCCGGCTGCCCGGCAAGCCGCTGGCCGACATCAACGGGACGCCGATGATCGTCGAGGTCTGGCGCCGGGCGGTGGAGGCCGATCTCGGCCCCGTCATCGTCGCTGCCGCGGAAGACGAGGTCGCCGGCGCGATCGAGGCGGCTGGCGGGCGCGCGGTGAAGACCCGCCCCGATCACCCGTCCGGTTCCGATCGCATCTTCGAAGCCCTCAATATTGCGGATCCCGGCGGGCGTTTCGATGCCGTGGTCAACCTGCAGGGCGATCTGCCGACCCTCGACCCGGCGCTGCCCGGCCGGGTGCTCAACCTTCTTGCGGAAGACGCGGTCGATATCGGGACCCTGGCCTGCCCCATCACCGATGCGCGCGAGGAAACCGATCCCAATGTCGTCAAGGCGGTGGTCGCGGCGGCGGCGGGAGTGGCGCCGGGGGGGCAGGGGCGGGCGCTTTATTTCAGCCGGGCCCGGGTGCCCGCGGGCGAAGGCCCGCTGCTCCACCATATCGGGCTCTATGCCTGGCGCCGGGCGAGCCTCGCGCGATTCGTCGGGCTCGCCCCCAGCCCGCTGGAGCGGCGCGAGCGGCTGGAGCAGCTTCGCGCGTTGGAGGACGGCATGCGCATCGACGTGGCCTTCGTTGACACCGTCCCGCTCGGTGTCGATACTCCGGCCGATCTAGACCGGGCCCGGCGCATGCTCGGGCCCGGAAGCGGGGCGGGGGGCCGATGACGGATACCGGAAAGATCAAGACCGCCCGGGTGAGCCCGGAAAACACCATCGCCTTCCAGGGGCTGCCCGGCGCCTATTCCGACCTTGCCTGCCGGCAGGTGCACCCGGACATGACGCCCCGGCCGTGCCAGACCTTCGAGGAGGCGTTCGATGCCGTCGAAGGGGGCGCGGCGCGGTTCGCCATGATCCCCATCGACAATTCCGTGGCCGGCCGGGTCGCGGACATTCATCAACTGATGCCCCATGCCCGGCTGCACATCGTCGCCGAGCATTTTCAGCCGGTGAACCATCATCTTCTGGCCCCCCGGGGCGCCACCATGGACAGCCTGGTCCACGTTCACTCCCATGTCCATGCCCTGTCCCAGTGCCGCAAGTTCCTGCACGACCACGGGCTGAAGCCGGTGGTCCATGCCGATACCGCGGGCGCGGCCCAGGACGTCGCCGCCAAGGGCGATCCCCGGGAGGCGGCCATCGCGTCGGAGCTGGCGGCCGAAACCTACGGCCTTCAGTCCCTTGCCGCCGGGATCGAGGATGCCGCCCACAACACCACCCGCTTCGTCGTGCTGGCGCGGGAAATGGCCGATCCGGGGCCCCAGGCAAAGGCCTTGATGACCGCCTTCCTGTTCCGGGTGCGCAATATCCCGGCGGCGCTTTACAAGGCCCTCGGCGGCTTTGCCACCAACGGCGTCAACATGACCAAGCTGGAAAGCTACATGGTGGAGGGCAACTTCGCCTCCACCGAGTTCTATGCCGAGATCGAAGGCCATCCCGAACACCAACTGGTGAAGCTCGCCTTCGATGAGCTCCGCTTCTTTTCGGAAAAGGTGCGCATCATCGGCATCTTTCCGGCCCACCCGTACCGCAGGCGGGCCGCGCGGTCGAACGGCGGCTGAGGCGCACGCGGGCCGCGCCCTTCACCCGGCACTCAGGTGATCGATCAGGATATGCGCCCCGATCAGGATCAGGGCGGCGCCGCCGAGGATCTCGGCCCGGCGGCCGAGCAGCGGCCCCAGCCTGTGCCCGAGGAGGACGCCCGCGAGTGACATGGTGAAGGAGGTCAGCCCGATCAGCGGCGCGGCCAGGGCGACGGACACTCCCACCAGGGCCAGGGTGATGCCGACCACCGCGGAATCGATGCTGGTGCCGATGGCGGTCAACACCATCCGGCCCGCCGCCGGCCGG
>JAOTVC010000179.1 GCA_029863585.1 Alphaproteobacteria bacterium
CGCCCGGCGGGTGGTGCTGCGCTCCAAGCGGGTGCGCGAGCCGCGCTGGCAGCGCGACTATATCGCGCCCTCCCGGGGCCTCGGCCAGAAGCGCGCCGCCGATGCACTTGAGGTGATGGACGTGATTTTTGGCAGCGGCGCCACCAGCCGCCTCTACCGTGCCTTGGTCGTCGAGCAGAAGCTCGCGCACACGGTGGGGACCTCTTATGACGGCGATATGCTGGGCCCCGGTGAATTCAGCATTTATGTCCGCCCCCGGCCCGGCGTGGAGCTGGCCAAGGTCGAGGCCGCCATCGATGCTGAAATCGCCACGCTGCTGGCTAACGGCGTGACCCAGGCGGAAGTCGACGGAGCCAAGAAGCGGTTGCTGGCCGGCGCCGTCTTCGCCCGTGATTCGCTGCGCCGGGGGGCCAACGCCATCGGGACCGCGTTGACCAGCGGGCAGACCATCGACGACGTCGAGAACTGGCCCGAGCACATCTCGGCGGTGACGCCCACCCAGGTCCTCGCCGCGGCCCGCAAGTTGTTCAAGATCGAGCGTTCGGTAACCGGCCTGCTGCTGCCCGCGAAGAAGATTCAGCGGGCGGAGGCGACCCAGCCAGGAAAGGTCAATTGATGGCTCCAGTCCTCTTGCGGGCGCGCTTCGCCGCGGCGGCTTTTGCCCTTTTCGCTGCGCTCTTCTTGGCTCTTCCCGCCGGGGCCATCGACATCAAGGAAGTGATCAGCCCCAAGGGCATCAAGGGATGGTTGATCCAGGACAAGACGGTGCCGTTGTTCACCATGTCCTTCGCCTTCCGGGGCGGCTCCGCCCTCGATCCCGTGGGCAAGGAGGGGCTCGCCGAGATGACCTCGAGCCTGTTGGATGAGGGCGCGGGAAAGCTCGATTCCCAGGCCTTTCAGGGGCAGCTGGAGAACAACTCCATCGATCTGCGTTTCGGGGCCAGCGCCGATGACTTCTCCGGCGTGTTGCGGGCCCTGGTCCAGTACCGGGATATGGCGGGGAATCTCCTCCACCAGGCCTTGACGGCGCCGCGCTTCGATGCCGCCCCGGTGGAGAGGGTCCGCGGCCAGTACCTCTCCGCCGTGCGCCGACGCGTCGAGCGGCCGGGGTATGCCGCCCGGCGTTCCTGGCGGAGCGCGGTGTTCCGCGGCCATCCCTATGGCCGCGAAATGAACGGTACGGAACAGTCCCTCAAGGCTATTACCGTCGACGATATGCGGGCCTTCATGAAGCGGCGCTTCGCGCGCGATGTCCTGGTGGTGGCGGCGGTCGGCGATATCGACGAGGCGGCCTTCGGCACCTTGATGGATCGGGTTTTCTCGAATCTTCCGGCCAAGGCGCAAGACGCCAAGCTGCCCGAGGCACAGATTTCCGGTGCCGGCCGGGTCATCGTTACCGACCGCGACATCCCCCAATCGGTCGTGGTGTTCGGACACAAGGGCATCAAGCGCAAGCATCCCGATTTCTATGCCGCCTATGTCCTCAACTACGTTCTCGGCGGCGGCGGCCTGACCTCGCGGCTGGCGACGGAGATCCGCGAAAAACGCGGTCTCGCCTATTCGGTCTATACCCGCCTGTCGACCATGGACCATGCCGGCCTAGTCACGGGACGGGTGGCCACGGCCAACGCGCGGGTGGCGGAATCCCTCGCCCTGATCCGCCAGCAATGGGCCAAGATCGCCCAGGAAGGGATTACCGAGCAGGAGCTGAAGGACGCCAAGAGCTACCTCACCGGCTCTTTCTATACCCGGCTCAATTCCACCGGGCGCGTCGCCCGCCTGCTGGTCGGCCTTCAGCTCGACGACATGGGGCTGGATTATCTCAAGATGCGCAACGCCAAGATCAACGCCGTCACCCTGGAAGATGCCCGCCGGGTCGCCAAGGAGCTGTTCCGGCCCGGCGATTTGACGATTTCCGTGGTCGGCCGGCCCGAAGGGGTCAAATCCCGGCCCTGAGCGGTCATCGGGGGTTCCGGTGCGGCGCCTTGTATTCTAATCTAGAGGGCACAGCTTTCAGGCGCCCGATCTCATGCCCTACACCCAAGACATCGAAACCTGCCGCGAAACCGCAATCGGCGGCGGCGGGGTCAGTGCCGCTGCCCTCGATGCCGCGCTTGAAGCCGCCGATCCGGCGCTGGACCGGTTGCGCGGCGACATCGAAGGCGGCCGGCTTCCCGCCCTCGCCATCGCGCGGTCCGACGCCGACCTATCGGCAATAGAGGAGACCGCCCAGCGCCTGGCGGCGTCCTGCGACGACGTCCTGGTGCTCGGCACCGGCGGCTCCAGCCTGTCGGGCATCTGCTATCGGGCGCTCAACCCGGTCAACGCCGGCCCGCGGCTGCATTTCCTTGAGAACGTCGATCCCGAGGGGTTCGAGGATGCGCTGGCCGGTCTCGACCTTGGCCGCGCCGGTCTCCTGGTGGTCTCCAAGTCCGGTACCACGGCGGAGACCCTCAGCCAGGCGTTCGCCCTGATCCCCCGCTTGCGGGCGGCGCGGGGCGCCGACGGCCTGGCCGGCGCCGCCGCCGTCATTTCCGATCCCCCGGCCCCCGGCGCCGCGCCGGCGCCGCTGCGCCGGCTCGCGGGCGAGATTGGCTTGCCGATCCTCGATCACGAGCCCGGCATCGGCGGCCGGTTTGCCTGCCTCAGCAATGTCGGGCTTCTCCCCGCCCGGCTCTGTGGCATCGATCCCAAGGTGGTCCGCCAAGGTGCCGCCCAGGTGCTGGACGGGCTCATGACCGGCACCAACGCCGCCGCCATCGCGCCGGCGCTGGGGGCGGCGCTCAACGTCGCCATCGCGCGGGAACGCGGCCTCACTCAGGCGGTGATGATGCCTTATCTCGACCGCTTCGCGCCCTTCGCCGCGTGGTACAGCCAGCTCTGGGCCGAAAGCCTCGGCAAGGACGGCAAGGCCACCACGCCGATCGCCGCGCTCGGCACCCGCGATCAGCACAGCCAGCTTCAGCTCTGGCTGGATGGCCCGTCGGACAAGCTCTACACCTTGATCTTCGGCGCTCCGCTTGGCACCGGTCCCGATATCGCCCCGCCCGAAAGCGCCGGGCCCGGCCTCGATTACCTGGCGGGGCGCCGGATGGGCGATCTGCTCGCCGCCGAGCAGGAAGCAACCCGGGAAACCCTGGTCGCCCGGGGCCGCCCGGTCCGGGTGTTCACCCTGCCCCGCTCCGACGGCCGGGCGATGGGTGCCCTGATGGCCCATTTCATGGCGGAAACCATCATCGCCGGCGATCTGTTGGGCATCGAGCCGTTCGGCCAGCCGGCGGTGGAGGCGGGCAAGGTGCTGGCCCGGCAGAAGCTTGCCGCCATGGCCGGCCGGCCGGGCGGCGTCGGCCCAGGAGGAGCGGCGACGTTATGACGCTGCGGCTTCTGCCCGAAGGGCTGGTCAACCGCATCGCTGCCGGCGAGGTGGTCGAGCGCCCGGCGGCCGCGGTCAAGGAACTGGTGGAGAACGCCATCGACGCAGGCGCCGCGCGCATCGAGGTCATCTTGCGCGACGGCGGCAAGAGCTTCATCGCCGTCAGCGACGACGGTTGCGGCATGACGGCGGCGGAGCTCAAGCTCGCGGTGCTGCGCCATGCGACGTCGAAGCTGGACGACGGCGACCTTACCCATATCGCCACCCTGGGATTCCGGGGCGAGGCGTTGCCCTCGATCGGCGCGGTCAGCCGCATGACCCTGATCAGCCGGCCCCAAGGAGCGGCGGAGGCGGCCCGGGTGCGGGTCGAGGCCGGGCGCATCGAAGGGCCGGAGCCCGCCGCGCTGCCGCCCGGAACACGGGTCGAGGTGCGCGATCTCTTTTTCGCCACGCCGGCGCGGCTCAAGTTCCTCAAGACCGACCGCACCGAATTTTCCCACACCCAGGATGCGCTCATGCGCCTCGCCATGGCCCATCCGGAGATCGCCTTCACCCTGGCCGACGGCGAGACCCTGCGCCTCAACCTCGGCGCCGTGACGGCCGACCTGTTCGATGCCAGGCGGGCGCGGCTGGCGGCGCTGTTCGGCGGTGATTTCGCCAAGGACGCGCTGGAGATCGCCGCCCACCGCGAGGGCCTCGGCCTCACCGGTCTGGCCGGCCTGCCCACCGCCGCCCGGCGCACGGCGGACCGCCAATACCTGTTCATCAACGGGCGCCCGGTGCGCGACCGCATGCTGGTCGGCGCCGTGCGCGGCGCCTATCAGGACGTGCTGGCGCGCGACCGCCACCCGATGGTCGTCCTGTTCCTGGATGCGCCGCCTGAATTCGTCGACGTCAACGTGCATCCGGCCAAAACCGAGGTGCGCTTCCGCGATCCCGGCCTGGTGCGCGGGTTGATCGTCGGCGCCATCCGCCATGCTCTGGCGGGCGCCGGGGTGCGCACCGCGAGCCAAGTCAGCGACGCGGCCCTTGGTGCCTTCCAGGCAGGCGGCGACGGGCCCGGCGGCGCCGCGGCCTGGACCGGAGGCTGGCCCTCCGGCATGGCACGCAGGCCCGGCCGCGGCCTTGCGCAAGCGGCGGCTCATTTTCAGGCGCCGATCATGAATGAAGCGGGCTTCGCCGGCCTCGGCGCGCCCCAGGCGCGGGTGGCCGAAAGCGGCGGATTGGCGGAGGAGGGGGCCGAGGCGCTTGAATCCTATCCCCTCGGCGCCGCCCGGGCCCAGCTGTTCAACACCTATATCGTTGCCGAAACCACCGACGGCATGGTCATCGTCGATCAGCACGCGGCCCATGAACGCCTGGTCTATGAGCGCATTCGCAAGGGGCTCGAGGGCGGCGGCGTCGCCCGGCAGATCCTCCTGATCCCCGAGGTGGTGGAGCTGGAGCCGGGCCGGGCCGACCGCCTCGCCGCCCATGTGGACGAGCTTGCCGCCCTGGGATTGCTGGTAGAGCCGTTTGGCGACGGCGCCGTGGTGGTGCGCGAGACGCCGGCCATGCTGGGCGAGGTGGCGGCGGACGGGCTGATCCGCGATCTGGCCGACGAGCTTGCGACCCTCGGCCAGGGTCTGGTGCTGTCGGAGAAGCTCGAGAGCGTCTGCGCCACCATGGCCTGCCATTCCTCGGTGCGCGCCGGGCGTCGGCTTACGGCGCAGGAAATGAACGCGCTTCTCCGCGAGATGGAGGCGACCCCCAACGCCGCCCAATGCGGCCACGGCCGGCCCACCCTGGTGCATCTGGGCCGCGCCGATATCGAAAAGCTGTTCGGACGCCGCTAGGGCCGAGGCCCGTCAGGCCCCGCTCTCATACGTCATAAGGACGAATCGCGCCGCGCCGAAGCTGCGTTCCTCCACGGCTTCGAAGCCGGGGGGCGGGGTGAAGCTCTCGCCGCTTGCCACTTCGGCGATCACCAGGGCGCCGGGGGCGATCCAGCCCTTTGCCGCCAGGGCCTGCAGCGCCTTGGCGCCGAGCTTCGAGCCATAGGGCGGGTCCAGGAAGACGAGGCCGTGGGCGATCCGGCCGGTCCGGGGGCGGGTCGCGTCCATGCGCAGGATCCGGGTGCTCTCTTTTTCGCCGAGGCGCGCGGCGTTGTCCCGGGCGGTGTCGACCGCGATCTGATCGAGATCCAGCAGCGTCGCCGATCGCGCGCCGCGCGACAGCGCTTCGAACGCGAAGGCGCCGGTGCCGGCGAACGCCTCCAACACGTCCGCCCCGCTGATCACCGAACCGCCGTCCGGCCCGTAGCCGCCATGGGCCAGGATGTTGAACAGGCCTTCGCGCGCCCGGGCGGCGGTGGGGCGCGTCTTGCGGCCCTTGGGCGCGGCCAGGGTGCGGCCCTTATGTCGGCCGGCGATGACGCGCATTCTGCGCCCTGCCGAACGGCGGCTTGTTCGGTTTGGCTTTTCTCACCGCCCTGCCTGTATTGGCCTTGGCGCCCTCGGGGAGGTGCAGGGTGGCCGATCCGGGCAGCAGGCCGCCCAATTGTTCCTGGAGCGACTTGGCCGGCACCTCTTCGCATGCGCCGGCCGCCAGCCTGCCGAGTTGGAACGGCCCGAAGGAGATGCGGATCAGGCGCGTCACGTCCAGTCCCAGGTGGTTCATCAGCTTGCGGATTTCCCGGTTCTTGCCCTCGGTCAGCGCGACGCGCAGCCATGCGTTGGTCCCGGTCTTGCGTTCCAGGCTCGCCTGGACCGGCCCGTAGCGCACGCCTTCGACCGTGGCCCCCTTGGCCAGCGCCGCCAGGGCCGGCTCGTCGACCCGGCCATGGACCCGCACGCGGTAGCGCCGCACCCAGCCGGTGGCGGGCAGCTCCAGCGTCCGGGCCAGCGCCCCGTCATTGGTCAACAGGAGCAACCCTTCGGTGTTGTAGTCGAGGCGCCCGATGGCGATGGTCCGCGGCATGTCGTCGGGCAGATCGTTGAAGACGGTCAGCCGGCCCCGCGGGTCGCGGGCCGCGGTGATGCGGCCGCGCTGCTTGTGATGGCGCCACAGCCGCACCGGCTCCGCCGCCGGCAGCGGCGTGCCGTCGACCGTGACGGCGTCCTTGGGCCCGACATTGAGGGCGGGCGACGAAATGCGCACCCCGTTGACGGCGACGCGCCCGGCAACGATCAGCTTCTCCGCATCGCGGCGGGAACAGATGCCCGCCCGGGCGATGCGCCGGGCGATGCGCTCGCCTGCCTGGGTGGGAGGTTCGGCCATGTCAGGCCGTCCCGGCGGCGGCAATCAGGGCACGCAGGATGCGGCTGTCGCCTTCCGAAAGCTCGAATTCCGGGTGCCACTCGACGCCGATGCAAAAGCGGCGGGCGGCATCCTCGATCCCCTCGATCACCCCGTCGGGCGCGGTGGCGTTGACGGTGAGCCCGGGCGCCGCCTCCCGCACCGCCTGATGGTGGGCCGAATTGACGGCCATGGTGTCGGTGCCGACGATGCCGTGCAATTTGGTGCCGGGAACGATCGTGACCTCATGGCCGGGCTCGTCCCGGGGGTTGGGCTGTTCATGGGCGAGCGCGCCTTCGATGCTGTCCGGGATGTGCTGGATCAGCGTGCCGCCGAGCGCCACGTTCAACAGCTGTTCGCCGCCGCAGATGCCGAGGATCGGCGTGTCGGCCTCCAATGCCGCCTTCGTGATGGCCATCTCGAACCCGGTGCGCTGGGGCTTGACCGTGACCGTCTCGTGGCGCGCGGGGTCGCCGAACAGCGCGGGATCGACGTCGAAGGCGCCTCCGGTCAGCACCAGCCCGTCGATGCGGGCCAGGATGTCGGGGATCAGGTCGACCTCCAGCGGCAGGGCGAAGGGCAGGCCGCCCGCCCGGGCGATGGAGGTCGCGTAGTTCTCCCTGAGCGCGTAGAAGGGAAACTTGGAATAGCCGAAGGCGCCTGCGTCCTCGCGGTCGGGGGTCAGGCCGATGATGGGGCGTTTACGCGCGGTTGCCATGGCGGCACTTTAGTGCCCTTGGCGCCCCGGCGGTATGGCTTTTCTAAGGCATTTTCCTTGCCGTGGGCGCGCGCAACGGCCACTCTCGCCCGATGACGACGCGCCGGACAAAAGCCTTTGACCCCATGGCGGCGGCCCTGGCCGCTGCGCGGCGTGCCGCCGGGCGCGGCGAGGTGCCGGTGGGGGCGGTGGTGGTGGATGGGCGGAGCGGCGAGATCCTCGCCCGCCGCCACAATCTGGTGATCGCCCAAAGCGATCCGACGGCCCATGCGGAGCTTCTGGCGATCCGCATGGCGGCGAAAAAGCTCGGGGCCGCGCGCCTCGCCGATTGCGATCTTTACGTGACGCTGGAACCCTGCCCGATGTGCGCCCAGGCGATTGCCTTCGCCCGAATCCGGCGGCTCTATTTCGGTGCCCCGGACCCCAAGGGCGGCGGGGTGGAGCACGGGCCGCGCATCTTCACCCAGTCCACCTGCCACCATGCCCCCGAAGTGGTGGGCGGTTTGCGCGA
>JAOTVC010000022.1 GCA_029863585.1 Alphaproteobacteria bacterium
CGCGCCGTCGGTGCGCCGCACACCGAGCGCCTGCCATTCGGAAAGCCGCTTGGGTTCCGACAGCTTGCGGAGCGCCCGGCACCCGCGCGGCCGCGACGGCGGCATGAATTCCCCGATCCGGGCGGCAAATCCGTCGGGAAGCTTGACCTCCCTCCCCCAGGTCTGATCGCTGCGCCAACCCGCCTTTTTCAGATAATTCGCTGCCGAGGCAAAGACGTCGGCCGTGGTGCCCCAGATGTCCCGCCGCCCGTCGCCGTTGTAATCCACGGCGTAGGAGAGGAAGCTCGAGGGCATGAACTGGTTCTGTCCCATGGCCCCGGCCCAGGACCCCTTCATATCGGCTGCCGAAATGTGTCCTTCGTCGATGATCGTCAGCGCGTTGAACAACTCCTTGCGGAAATAGGCCGCACGCCGCCCATCGAAGGCAAGAGTCGCAAGGGCACGGACCACGGAGAAACCGCCGGTGTGCCGTCCAAAATTGGTCTCGATCCCCCACAGGGCCACGATGAAGCGGGGCTGCACGCCGAATCGCTGGCTGACCTCCTTGAGCAACGCACCATGAGTTGCAAACCGCTCGCGCCCGGTCTGAATGCGCCAGTCATTGACCCGTTTTTCGATGTATTGGCGGAACGTCTGGACGAACTCGGGTTGGCGCCGGTCCAGCTTGATCACCCGTTCGATCGGGGTAAGGCCGTCCAATGCGGCATCAAGGGTCGCCTTGGAAAGACCACGCTTGAGCCCCTCCGCACGGACCCCCTCCAGCCAGGCCTGAAAGCTCTGGGATGCGGGAGCTTGAGCGGCAGCGAGGTGGGTTAAACCTAGGCATAGCGCGGCGGCGAAAAGGATGAGCAAGACGCGGCAGCGGATCATTCAGGCCTCCTACTTTCCGCCCTTGTGCCACAAGCGTTGGCGCCGCGCAACGGCGAAGGGCCGGGCCCGGCCCGGATTCCCCGCGTTTGCCCGGGATCGGGGGGGGCCGGAGCCACTCGCCTCCTCCGGTCCTCTCGGCCTCCGAACAGAGTGATGAGACTTTACGCGGTTAGGCCCTGGGAGTATCCTTTTTCGAGACCAAGACATATCGTGCCGCCAGTCGGAGACGGCCTCAGCGATCAGCGCACGGAGGACAGAATGCCGTTCGATCAGACCGAGTCCCGTTCCCTCAAATTGCGTCAAAAACTCGATCATCCGGTTGTGGACGGCGACGGCCACACCCAGGAATACCACCCTATTCTCCTCGACTACCTGAAAGAATCGGGCGGCGCCGGCCTTGTCGATCGTTACAAGCAGGTCCGCTTCGGCGGTGAAAGCTGGCAGAAACAGTCGCGGGAAGAGCGCTTCGACAAGCAGACCCGGCGGCCGCCGTTCTGGACCATGCCGGCGAAGAACACCCTGGATCTCGCCACGGCGATGCTGCCCAACCTGTTCCGTGCGCGCCTCGACGACCTGGGCATCGATTTTGCCGTCGTCTATTCGTCGCAGTTCTTCTTCGCCACCTGCCGCGACGACGAATTGCGCCAGGCGGGCTGTCGCGCGATCAACAAGATGAATCGGGACCTGTTTGCGGAATACTCGGACCGCATGACACCCGCGGCGGTGATTCCCACCTGGACGCCCGAGGAAGCGATCGACGAGATGGAGTATTCCATCCACACCCTCGGGCTCAAGGCGATCCAATTGACCGACCTGAACTACCGCCCGATTCCCATCATCGAACGTGAGGCGCCCCAGCTGTCCCCCTACGTCTCATGGATCGATCCGCTGGTGCTGGACAGCGTGCACGATTACGACCCGATGTGGGCCAAGTGCGTCGAGTTGAAAGTCGCCCCCACCTGTCACGTCGGCGGCCAGGGTTGGGGCGCCCGGCGGTCGATCTCGAATTACGTCTATAACCACATCGGCGCCTTCGCCGCCGCCAATGATGCGTCCTGCAAGGCACTGTTCCTCGGTGGCGTGACCCGCCGCTTCCCGGAATTGCGTTTTGGATTCCTCGAGGGCGGCACCGCCTGGGCGGTCATGCTCTACAACGACTTGTTCGAGCATTGGGAAAAGCGCAACGTGGCGGCCCTGCATGACAACCTGGATCCCGCCCGTATCGACCGCGGCCTATTGCGCGAGCTGGTGCAGGAATACGGCGGCGATGCCTATGCGCCCTATCTCGACAACTTCAAGGACCATGACGAACGGATGATGGGGGCCCGTCCGGGCTTCAACGTCGAAGATTACGATTGCATGAACGATTGGGCGGCCTGCGGCATCGAGAAGGAAGAGGACATTTACGACCTGTTCGTGCCGAAGTTCTTCTTCGGATGCGAGGCCGACGACCGGACCCTTTCGACCGCGTTCGATGCGCGGATGAATCATGAGGGGGCGCGTCTCAATGCTATGTTCTCCTCCGACGTTTCCCACTGGGACGTGCCGGACATGACCGAGACCCTGGTTCAGGCCCACGGCCTGGTCGATAAGGGCTTGATCGACGATGACGATTTCCGGGATTTCACATTCACCAATATCGTCCGCCTGCACGGCGAGGTGAATCCCGATTTCTTCAAGGGAACCACCGTGGAAAGCGCCGCGGCCAAGGTGCTGGCCTAGCCTCCGGGAAAGCAAATGAACGAACGCCGCGTCGAACAGCTCTATATGTTCGTTTCCACCCTGGACCAAAATCCTCCGGCGACCGCCTTGGGCGAGGATGAACTGGCGGACCAGCACATGGCCTACATCCAGCGGCTCAAGGACCAGGGCCTGTTGGTAGGTGCGGGTTCGCTCCGGGACAGCGATGGCAAACGCTACATGGACGGCGATGAGGTGGCCGGCGGCATCATCATCGTCCGCGGCGACAGTTTGGCCGGCGCAGAGGCGCTGGCGCGCGAGGAACCCTACTGCCGGGAAGGCCAGCGGCGGATCAAGATCATGCCGTGGCGCCGGACTTGGTTCGAGGATTGATCCTGTCCTGCATGGAGCTCGAATCGGTTAGAATATAATGCGTCCCCAGCGGGTCGACATAGGTGAATGGCCGTTGCCCCGGTCAGCGGGTGGCTCGTTCCGAGCCGTCCGCCGCTTCCGGGTCGCGGCGCATAGAGGGAGACGCCGGGCCGGCCGATCTCGCAATCGGAGAACATGATGAAGAAACTGCTTATCGGTCTTGGGATTCTAGTGGTTATCGTGATCGCGGCCGCCCTGGTTATTCCCGCTTTCATCCCGGTCGATGTCTACAAGAACCAGATCATCGCCCAAATCGAAGGGGCCACGGGCCGCAAGGCCAAGATTGACGGGGATTTCAAGCTCTCCATCCTGCCCCGCGTGGAATTCGTCGCGGGCAAGGTGGCGCTGGGCAACGCCAAGGGCGGCAAGGCCGCCGACATGATGAGCCTGGACAAGCTGACGGTCAGGGTCGGCGTGTTCCCCTTGCTTTCCGGGAACCTCGAGGTTGACGCACTGGTCGCAGAGAAGCCCGTGATCAACCTGGAAGTCGATCCGCAGGGACGCCCCAATTGGCAATTCGATTCGGCACAGGCCAAACCCGGCGCCGCCAAGCCGGGGGCCGCGGGGGCCGGTTCTGCGCCGGGGCTGGCGGGCCTCAAGCTCGGCGATGTGCGCCTTGTGGATGGCCGCGTCAGCTATCTCGACATGAAGACGGGCGTGCAACACAAGGTCGAGGACATCAATCTGAAGGTCGCCCTGCCCTCTCTGAGCAGCCCCATGGAAGCCGATGGAGGCATCACCTGGAACAAGGAAAAGCTCACCTTGAAGGTTCGGGTTTCCAATCCCAGCGCGGTGATGGCCGGCAAGACCACCGATGTCGAAATCAGCCTGAAATCGAATCCGGTCAACCTGTCATTCAAGGGAAAGGCGACGTCCGGCGCCGGCAACGCGGTTGCCGGACGGGTGGAGCTCGATGTGCCGTCGGTCCGTAAGCTGGCGGCCTGGGCCGGGTCGCCGTTGAACGCTCCGGGCAGCGGGTTGGGGCCGCTCAAGATCGCGGGCGATCTCGACATGAAGGACAAGCAGGTGGCCTTCCGCCAGGCAAAGCTGAGCCTTGATGCCATCTCCGGCAGCGGTGACCTTTCGGTCGATCAGCGCGGCAGCAAGCCGATGATCCGCGCCAAGTTGGACCTCGGAACGCTCGACCTCAATCCCTACCTTCCGCCCGAAAAGGCCGGGAGCCAGCCGGCGCAGCCGGCCGCGGGCAAGGCAGGTCCCGGAGACTGGAGCGACGATCCCATCGACCTCACCGGCCTCAATGCCGCAAATGCGGACGTTGACCTGAACGTCGGTGGGCTGGTCGTTCGCAAGATCAAGATCGGCGAATCGAACCTCAAGGTGGAGTTGAAGAACGGAACCCTGGTGACGGACCTGACCAAGATGGCGCTGTACGGCGGGGTCGGCAAGGCCAGGGTGACGACCCGGGGCGGCCGGGGCGTGCCGACCGTGACCATGACCTCGGAGTTGACCAAGTTCCAGGCCAACCCGTTCATGCGCGACGCCATGAATTTCGACCGGGTCGAGGGGACCGCCAACGCCAATGTGATCCTCAATACCAAGGGACGGACCCAGCGGGAAATGATCAAGGCGCTCGGCGGCAGCGGCAAGCTGGCTTTCAACGACGGCGCCATCAAGGGTATCAACCTTGGTGCCATGGTCCGCAATGTCCAGAGCGCTTTCCTCGACCCCAGCGCTTCGCAGGCTCAGAAGACGGACTTCTCCGAAATGGGCGGCACCTTCGTGATTGCCAACGGGATATTGAAAAACGACGACCTGAACATGAAATCGCCGTTGCTGCGGCTGAGCGGCAAGGGCACGGTCGATCTTCCCAATCGGCGGATCGATTACCGGGTCGAGCCCAAGGTGGTGGCCAGCGCCCAGGGCCAGGGGGCGACCGGCGGTGCCGCGGGAGTTTCGGTGCCGGTCAATATCAAGGGCCCCTGGCATGATGTGAGCTACAGCCCCGACCTCGGCGCGGCGCTCGGCAATGTCGCCAAGGACCCGAAGAAGGCCCTGGATTCGGTGAAGGGCTTGGTGCCTGGTATCGGCGGTTTGACGGGAAGCGACGGCAAGAAGAAGGGCGATTCCCCGGTGGAGGGCCTCAAGGGCCTGTTCGGGCGGTAGTTCCTCGTCCAGGAGCGGCGCTTTGGCCCGGGAAAGTGTGGCACCTCCCCGGGCGACATCCGGCGCCGTTACATTCGGCCCGGGGTGTCTTCTTCCAGGTTGGATGCGGTGCGCTGGACCAGCTTGGAAAGGGCCGAGACCACGGCCGGATCGTAATGCTGACCGCCCAGCTTCATCAACCGAGCCAAGGCTTCGGACTTGGTGATGGCGGTGCGGTAGGGCCGTTGCGAGGTCAATGCGTCGTAGGCGTCGGCGACGGCGATGATGCGCGCCCCGATGAGGATCTTGTCCCCTTTGAGGCCCTTGGGATATCCGCTGCCATCATAGAATTCGTGGTGTTGTTCGACGATTTCCGCCACCGGCCAGGGGAAGCTCACCCGCGAGAGCAGTTCCGCACCGTAGGCGGCGTGTTCCTGGATGATAGCGCATTCGGCTTCGGTCAAGGGCTCGGGCTTGACTTGGATCTCGAACGGGATTCGGATGGTGCCGATATCGTGTGCCCGGGCGGCGACCTCGATCCCCTCCTTTTCGTCGTCCGATAGGCCGAGTTCCCTGGCCAGTTCCCCGGCCAGCTTGGCGACCCGGTCATGATGGCCGTTGAGGTATGGATCCCGGGTTTCCACCACATGGGCGACGGATTCCAGCGTTTCCATCGTGGCGGCGCGGAGCGACTGGTAGCGGGTTTCCAGCGCTTCGGTAGCCGCGACGTCGTCGGTGATATCCAGCGCCATGCCGATGATGTGCGGCGCCTCGGCATTGTGGCCGCGATAGGGTTCGGCGTGGATATAGAACATCCGGACCCCCCGGTCGGTCATGATCGGGCAGCGGAAGCCTTCGATTTCGTGGGCCGATACCTTGACCAGGGATTGGTAAGCGGAGTCTTGAACGTCTTTGGGAATGAAATCGTAGATGTTTCTGCCGATCACGCTGTCGGCCGAGCGGCCCACCATCCTGGCGAAGGCGCCGTTGACGTCTTCCAGGTTGGCCTCGGTATTGAGGAAAAATATCGGGCTTGGGATCATTTCGACAATGGCGCGCTGTTCCGCATCCAGGGATCGTGCTTCCACCTTGGATACGACGAAGGCCCGCATGAGGGGGTGCAGCAGGAGCGCCGCGCAGATCGCCCCTATTCCGGCGACGGCGGCGATCTTCATGGCGCCGGCGTTGTTGACCTGGCTCAGTCCGGAAAAGAACAGCGACCAGATCGTCTCCGTGTCCGCAAGGTAGAGAAACGCAATGAAGGCCAAGGACAGGAAAATTGCCCCCGCCGCAGAGAGGAGCCGCGCAAAAGTCTCGATCTGCGGGTTGTTGCCGGGGTCGGGCCGCGGAATCGGGCTGGTGCCGTCCAAACCGTCGCTCAGGGGAATGTCCCAGCCCTGCGGCTCGTCGGCACCCGGCTCGAGCGCGGGCTCGGTCGTGTAGCGGTCATCGATGGAACTGGACACGAGACGGCTCCCACTGGATCAAGATCACGAACTGGGCCGTATTATAATCGGTTCGAAACGTTAATAGATATAATGCAAGGTAATTTTTGTTAACCTTCGAAAAAGGGTTTGGAACTTATTTTTGCATTAATCGGCCGCTGGACCGAAGTCGGACGCGGCATGGCCGTTTCCACGAGACCGGTGTTTCTTGATGAGCGCCGGAAAAGCTGGACGCGACCGGGTTCGGCACTCGAAGGCGGCAGACCGTGGAAAACGGAGATAATGCGCGATGTTCCTCTCACCTTTCGGCATCTTTGCGGTGGCGTTGCTTGTGTTGGTGGTCGTCGTCATCTTCCTGGGGGTCAAGATCGTTCCCCAGGGCTATGAGTTCACGATCGAAAGATTCGGCCGCTACACCCAGACGCTGAGGCCGGGCCTCGCCCTCATCATCCCCATGATCGACCGCGTCGGTGCCAAGCTGAACATGATGGAGCAGGTGCTGGACGTCCCGAACCAGGAAGTCATCACCAAGGACAATGCCATGGTTGCGGTCGACGGCGTGGTGTTCTACCAGGTGGTCGATGCGGCCCGAGCGGCTTACGAAGTGCGTCAACTGGAACATGCCATCCTCAACCTGACCACCACCAACATCCGAACCGTCATGGGATCGATGGACCTGGACGAGCTGTTGTCCCAGCGCGACCGGATCAACGCCCAGCTTCTGACCGTGGTGGACGAGGCGACGACGCCTTGGGGCGTCAAGGTGACGCGGATCGAGATTAAGGACATTTCGCCGCCGGCGGAGTTGGTCGATTCCATGGCGCGGCAGATGAAGGCCGAACGTGACAAGCGGGCCGAGATCCTGATCGCCGAAGGCGAGCGCCAGTCGGAGATCCTCAAGGCCGAAGGCGAAAAACAGGCCGCCATACTGCAGGCCGAGGGCCGCCGCGAGGCCGCGTTCCGGGATGCCGAGGGGCGCGAACGCGAGGCCGAGGCGGAGGCACGGGCCACCAACATGGTGTCCGAAGCGATCGCCACGGGCAACGTGCAGGCGATCAATTACTTCGTCGCCCAGCGCTATGTCGAGGCGTTGAAGGACATCGCCAAGTCGAACAATCAGAAACTGGTGATGATGCCGCTGGAAGCGTCCAGCGTCATCGGTTCCATCGCCGGGATCGCCGAAATCGCCCGCGACTCGTTCCAGGGGCCCGGCGCCGGCGGCGGTGCGCCCGGCGGCATGGCCCGCGGCGGCACGGCGGGGAATCCCGGCAGTACCATCCCGCGGACGGGTGCGTGATCCTTGGCGGCGCGGACGGCGCTGCCGGCATCCGATGATTTGGAGGTTCAACCATGTCCTTTGACGATTTAGCTTTCTGGCATTGGTTCGCGCTGGCCGCGGTGTTCATTGCCATCGAGATCTTCGTACCCGGGATCGCTTTCCTCTGGTTGGGTATCGCCGGCCTGGTGACCGGCGCCGTCCTGTTCTTCTTCCCGTCCATCGGGATCGCGATCCAGGGCATCATCTTCGCCGTGGTGGCGGTGATCACCACCGTCGCCGCCCGTCTGCTGATTCGCCGCACAAGCCGGCCGAGCGACCGGCCGGGGCTCAACCAGCGCGGCCACAGTCATGTCGGTTCGGTCTACCTCCTTGTGGGCGATACCAAGAACGGACACGGCAAGGTCCATATCGGCGACACGGTCTGGTCGGTCCAGCTATCGCCGGGCAGCGGCGAAATACCGGCCGGGTCGTCGGTCCGGGTGGTCGATGTCAATGGGGCGACCCTGGTGGTGGAGTCCTTCGCCTCCGCCCCGGCGACCGACGGGTCCGAGGCCGTTCCCCACTGAGCCCAGCGGCGGACCGCGCCTGTTTGCAGCTATAGCTTGCCCTCCGCGGCGAGCCGCTTCACTTCCTCGCGGTCAAGCAAGACCGAATCGGGTACGCCCTGTTCGTAGAGTGCCAGCATTTTTTCAGGGTCGAAGTCGCCGTCGGCGGAAGAGCCGAAATCCGCCGTGCCCTGGTAGTGGCGCTTATAGGCCTGGTTGTCCAGCGGCGCGTAGTTGTCCATCATGATCTCGACCTCGTTGCCGTCCGGGTCGCGGTAATCGAAGGAGGTCGAATTGCCGTGGTTGAGCGCCCTGTGTGGCGTATGTCCCAGCGCCTTCATCGTCTTGTAGATGTGCATGAGCTCGCCCAGGCTGTCATAGGCGAAGGCGACATGGGACACGCCGAGAGTCTTGTCGGCACGCTTGGACCAGCCTTCCCTCTTGAAGATGGCGATCCGGTGATCGAAGTCGTCATAGGTCAGGAACGTGACGTTGTTGGGCCTTTCGCGCACCATCTCCGCGTTCAGCAGGGTGCAATAGAATTCCACCACTTCTTCGTAATGTTGGTCGGCGTAGATATGGATGTGGTGCATCTTGTTGGGCGACGGCATGGCGGTGACGGTGCCGGGTGGATCGACGCGGATTGGTGCCACACTGGCCGGAATGTAGTCGCGCGGATTGACCTTGGTAGCCATCAGATGTCTCCTCAGCCGCAGATGTTCCCAGTCACTGGAGTTTAGAACGCTCGCTGGTCCCCGGCCAGAGGGCTTGCGGTCAGGGGGTTGCGGCGCCCCGGGGCTTGAGGGTATTGATCGCGCACCAAAGCGCCGGCGCCTGGGGGGCGGTCCGGCCTTCCCGGCCCGGCCGCGCAGGGAACCAAACCTAAGCCCCCCGGTGCAAGATGGCCGGTCCGCTCATGAACACCTCCACGCCCCCATCCCAACTTCGTCCCGCGGGACTCCTGGATAGCCGGATTCCCCATGTCGACGGGTTGCGCGCCGTCGCCATCCTGGCGGTGGTGGGATTTCACGCCGGCCTGCCCGGTTTCAAGAGCGGCTTCGTCGGCGTCGACATCTTCTTTGTCATCTCCGGGTTCCTGATCATCAATCAGATCGCCGGGGCGATCGCTGCCGGCACCTTCTCGGTCTGGGAATTCTACGCCCGGCGGGTACTCAGGATCCTGCCCATGTTCCTGCTGGTGCTGTTGGTGTCCCTTGGGCTGT
This sequence comes from Alphaproteobacteria bacterium, assembly GCA_029863585.1. Classification (GTDB taxonomy): domain Bacteria; phylum Pseudomonadota; class Alphaproteobacteria; order SMXQ01; family SMXQ01; genus SMXQ01. The sequence goes on from JAOTVC010000022.1 coordinate 9,578, forward strand.
CCCTGGTGGTGCTGGTCTCGCCCTACGAATGGGAGTGGTTCGGCCTGTCAGGCGGGTTGGCGGCGCTGTTCGTTTCCAACCACTATTTTCTGTCCAAGCAGGATTATTTCGACATCGACATGTACGAGAAGTCCCTGCTGCACACCTGGTCGCTGTCGGTGGAGGAACAGTTCTATCTTTGTGTGCCATTACTGCTATTGGGTCTGTTCCTCGCCGCGCGGCGGTTCAGGTTGGCGCCGGGACGGGTTCTGGCGGGGGCGGCGCTGCTGATCTTCGGGGCGAGCCTCGCGGGGTGCATCCTGCTGACATCGGCGGAGGGGAAAAACGTCGGTTTCTATGTGGCGCTGTGGCGGGCCTGGGAATTCGTTGCCGGCGGCGCCATAGGGTTCTTTGCCACCGCCCTGGTGCGCGGCGAATCGCGCCGTCCCTGGGCCGAGGGTCTGGGCATCCTGGGCTGCCTGGTGATCGCCGCCGCCGTCGGCCTCGGCCTCGATGGCGGTTTCTATCCCGGTACCGCGGTGCTGCTGCCGGTGATCGGGACCGTGATGCTGATCACGGCGGGCCTGGCGGCGCCGGGGGCGGCCGCCGTGCGGGCCCTTTCCTGGCGGCCCATCGTCGGCATCGGCCTGGTGTCCTACGGCTGGTATCTGTGGCATTGGCCGCTCCTCTCGCTGGCCCGGATCGCCGATTTCGGTCGCCCAGGTCCTCTTCGGGACCTAGTCGTGGCCGCGGCTTCCCTGGGGCTGGCGGTCCTGACCTATGTCCTGGTGGAGCGCCGGGTGTTGGCCTGGCGGCGGACGCGGCAGGACCTGCGCGCGCTCAGCCCCAGGATTGTCGGCTGGGGCGTCGGCGCCTCCCTGGCCGTCTTTGCACTGATGGCGGCGGTGGCGGGCCCGGCCCACTATTCCGGTCGCGCGTCAGCCGCCATTGCAGGCACGCCGGACCTTGCGGGGAGGAGCATCTTCGTGTGCGAGGGCGCCGGCTGCCCTGCTGCGGTCGGGACAACCGGTTTCCTCGGCGGGGATTCCCATTCGGACGCGATCCGTCGGGCGGTGAGGCGTGGCGCCGCCAAGATCGGTGTGCGCGTGATTTCGCCCTTCAAACCGACCTGCCCGGATCCCGGAGAACCGGGAGCGCCCAAGGAATTGGACCCCGCCTGCCCCGGCATCCGCGGCGCGATTACCGATATCCTCAAGGCCGAGGGGCGCGCGGCGCCCTTCTTCATCCTGTTCCGGCGTTGGAATCCGAAGCTCGTGGCATACGAACAACGCCTCGGCCCGGGATCGTACGAGCGCAAGCTGGCGCGCGAATTCGCGGCCTATGGAGCGGATGGCGCACGCCGCCTCCTTGTGATCGGTCCAGTGCCGGAGTTCAATTACAAGGCTGTCGAATGCGTGCTGCGGGCGAAGCGCTATCGTCGGAATCCCGACTTTTGCGCCCGGCCCCGGGCCCGGATCGAGGCCGAGCGCAAGCAAACCATGGAGGTGCTCGGCCGCATCGCCGCGGGCGCACCCAACATCCGGCTGGCCGATCCGCTCGATCTCTTCTGCGATGCGGCGATCTGTCGGCCCTATGTCGGGGAAACGCTGCTTTACAAGGACACCGATCACCTCAGCAAATTCGGAGCCAAGTGGTTCCTGAACAAACTTGAAAGCGATTTCCTCTGGGCCTTTACCGGCCGTGTTAGGCCTTTCGCCGAGGCGGCACGACAGGATCCTGGGCCACCCGGGGCGGCACGGCCTTAGAATGCCGACGCGCCGGGATGTGGTTGTAGGCGCGCTCCGTCGTAATAATCGCTCGCCGAGGCGTTCGGTGCAGAGGTGGCAGATTGGTCGAAGGCGGCGGTTTTAAAACTTAAGAATCCTTATATCGCCGAGGATCATATTGTTGCCTACAGTGTTGTTGGTTCTTGAGAAGAATCTGTGTGTTGTGCGGTCTGATGACGGTTTATCTTGATCCGTGCTAGCCAATTCCGCTGGATAATTGTTAGCAAATCTCGACAGCTCATATTCTGATGAATGCATTGCGCTCCGGTTCATTGACAGTTTTCGTTTTTCGCAGTTAGATTTTTCAAATCGATAAGAAAAAAAATCGCATGGTGTTCAAAGCCATGCCGCACCGGATTTTCGGTGTGAAAGGGGAGGCATGGTCGAACTTCATCCTTATCCACGTTTTTCCATTAAAGAGCGGGACCGCCGATGGGCCGCGGTGCGCCGAAAAATGCGGGAAGTTGGAATCGATGTCATTGTCGTTCCCAATAACACGGGCCACTCAACCGACTTTCAGGCGAACGCGAGATATCTCACCCATGTTGGTGGCGGCGGGGATTCGGATGTTGCCGCGGTCTTCCCGCTCGAGGGAGATGTGACGGCGATCGCGACGTCGGCGGCCCCGCGTTGGCCCTGCGTTCAGGACTGGACGGATGATGTGCGCGAGGCCAACCGTGCTTATGGGCGGGCGACGGTCGAACGTCTCAAGGAATTGAAGGTAGATCGCGGACGTATCGGCATCGCGGGGCTTGGCGCTGATACGCGCACGCCTGAAGGAACAATACTTTACGGCTTTTGGAAGGCGGTGAACGATGCATTTCCGCACGCTGATTTCGTTGATGCCACCGATATCCTAAGGCAGGTTCGCATCGTCAAGAGTGAGGAGGAGATAGAGGCCCTCATAAAATCTGTTGAGATCATTGAAAAAGGGGTCGCTGCCAAGATCAAGGCTGCCCGTCCGGGCGCGATAGATTGGGAGGTTTGGGCCGCAGCGATCTGCGCCATGATGCATCACGGATCGGAACTGTCCGTCCACTACAACTGGGTATCAGGCAAGGATCCAATTCGCACGTTGACGCGCCCCACGTTTCGACCGTTGGAGGTGGGAGATTTGATTATCGATGAGCTTGAGGCTTCGTGGATGGGGTACAGGTCGCAGGTCGTTCAGCCTGTCTATGTGGGTGTTGCCGACCCGCTGCATGAGGAGCTTATCAAGATTCAGAGGGAAATCTTTAACGCTGTTGTAGAGCAGTTCAAGCCGGGGGTGAGCCTCCGAGAGTTAATGGAAACTGCCGTTAAGGCCTGCAAGTGTGCGTCTCCGCCTACGGGGCCAACCGCCGGGACCACGACAACGCTCACTCTGCATGGACGCGGGGCCGGGGATGACGGACCCATCATGGTCGGTAATATGCGGAAATCTAAGGACTTGGACGTCCTCGTTCAGGAAAACATGGTGTGCATTTTCAAGCCCTCCGCTGAAATCCAGAGGAACGGCAAGAAGACGATCTGCCGCTGGGGTGATACCGTGGTTGCCAAGGCGAACGGTGGCCGGCGGCTTGGTAACCTACCCCACGATTTGGCTGTTTCTGCCGTCGAATGAGTCGAGGCTTTAGAGTGGAAGGAGATAGTCGGTCGTCAAGGCACGCGTAATCGACTGAAAAAATTCAGTGAGATCCAGCTTGGGAATGGGAGGAACAAATCATGAGTGACGAGAATACCAACCCCGATGCGACACTCAGAATCCGTGCTCTCAATCACACGACGATCCCGGTTCGAGATCGCTACAAGGCAGCACGGTTTTACGTTGCGGTTCTCGGAGGTGAGGCGCATCACGAGTCAGACCCGGACCGGGTCAAGAAGGGCCTCGCCCGAGCCCTGCAGGTGGGCGTCAGACTATGCGAGGGACTTGAGATCGACCTATTCGAGCAAGACTACGGCCAGCCCGGATGGGATCAGTCGCACCCTCACCACGCCTTCGACGTTCCGGCCGAGACGCTTGAACAATGGGCGGAACAATTGAAGAAATGGAAGGTTCCTTTTGTCGGTCCCATGACCCGTGCTGGTACCGGCGGCGCCGAAATCTACTTCAATGATCCGGACGGTAATCACCTAGAGCTTCATTGCTCGAACTATCCGGACCACGAAAATATTCCTTCGGGCCCTTATGACAAGAAGCTGACCATCCATGAATCCCCGTGGCCGAGCCCCGAGCTTGAGACCGAAGCAGATCGCCTGCTGGAAGCGTCGTTGGAGCGCATGCGTGCGCGCAGGAAGCGCGCCTAGATGGGCTGGGCCGAACCATCCATGTTTGAGGAGGTGAAGCATGGCAACAAGCCGTTCGCCATGCGGATCCCTGCGCTGCTTGTCAGCCGCGGTAGAGACGGCAAAGCGAACTTCCTAACCGCTATGTGGTTTTCTGCCATGGGGTTCGAGCCGTCGCGTCTGGTCGTCGGAGTCTCGAAAAGCACCTATACCTATGGCCTGCTGCAAGAGACAGGTGAGTTCGTGATGACGGCACCGACCCGCGACATGATGGATATCGTCGTGTTCGCGGGCCGGATATCGGGCCGGGACGTCGATAAATTCGAGGCGACCGGCCTTACCCCCGTTCGTCCGTCGAAAGTGACGGTTCCATTGATCGGTGAAGCCATCGGGAACGTCGAATACCGCATCGTCAATCAAATACCGTTTGATGAAAACATGGACCTTTTCGTCGGGGAGGTGCTTTGCGCCCATATGAGAAAGGGGTCGATGGAAGGTGAACTCTTTCGGGAAGATGCCGACCCCTTGCTCTACCTCGGCACCAAGTATGATGACCATCACAAGTCACTGGGTAAGCACTACGCGAATTTTTCGGACATCGAATGCGCAGACTACGATTCGCCCCTTTTGAAAAAATATGTCACGCGGCGCTGAGCCCACGGGACACAGGTCTTCTTCGGGACGGGGCATCAGCAAATGAACCAGACGGCGCCGAAAGGCGAGGTCGATCAGTTGAACAATTGGGAGGCAGTAATGATTAAATCATCACTACGACCGACGCTTTATGTGAGTGGTGTAGTTTCGGCCGCGCTATTGACCATGACGGTGTGGTCGAAAGCGGACGCGGCGGACGCCGAAAGTCTCTACAAGAAATTGGAGAACCTGCCTCCCACGGAACGCCATGCCCAATTGGTGGCGGGGGCCAGGAAGGAAGGCAAGGTGGTATGGTACACGACCGACGCGCCGCGACCAACCCAGGTCATATTCAAGGCCTTCAACAAGAAATATCCTTTTGTGAAGACTCTGTTCATCCGCTCCAAGAGCCGCAAAATCCTTGATCGTGTTCTCACCGAAAGCCGGGCCGGGAAGCACTTGTTTGATCTTGCCAAGACTTCCACAGAGACCTTCAACCTCTATCCCGTCGAAAAGACCTTTGCGCGCTACAGTTCGGCTGCGAAGAACGAGATACCTTCAAGCATGAAGGGGGAGAGATGGACCAGCCTTTTCACCTTCATTCGCGCCATTGGGTGGAACACGCAGATGCTTGCGGAGAAGGATGTTCCCAAGACCTGGGAAGACCTTCTTGATCCCAAGTGGAAGGGAAAGATCCTGTTCGACCAGTCTTCCCTGCCCGAAGTCGGTGTCGTATACGATAACTATGGAAAGGAAAAGGGGACCGCACTTCTGGATAAGCTGGGGAGCAGCGGAAATCTTAAGCTTCGCAGGGGGCGTACCCAGATTACCCAGTTGCTGGCTGCAGGTGATGCCCCGTTGGCGGTCACTGTTTATCCCTACCGGGTCGAGCGCATGAAGAAGAAGGGCGCTTCGATCGAATGGGGTTTGCTCAACTTCACCCCGGGGCTCCTTCAACCCGTTTCGATTTCGCGCAACGCACCGCATCCCTATAGTGCGGCGTTGCTTCATGACTTCCTTCTTTCCGAAGCGGGCCAGAAGGTCTATGCCCGCATGGGCCGGCTGCCCGCTAATCCCAAGGTCAAGACAAGGAACCCAAAGTTGGGGACGGCGATTAAGGACCCGCGACTTAAAATCGATAGGCCTGATTCTGCCAAGAGCGATGCCAAGGTCGTGCTCAAGCTGCTGGATGAGAAGATCCTGAAGAAATCTTTCAAGAAATGATTGAACGGGTGGGCCGACGTTCTCGCGTTGGCCCGCCTCATTGCGATTGGCCGCCTAAAGTGTGGATTAGTCGTCCCATCGACTATGCGGCGTCCCAACGAGGTGATTCTTTGATTAGTGGACTTGAACGGGATCTTTTTTGAACGCGGTGGCGAAATTCTTGACGTGGAAACACGTCATACTGTTCGTGCTCTCGGGTGTGGTGCTCTATCTCACCTTGGTCCCGTTGATCATGATTCTTTATGGGACTTTCACAGACGGGCCTCCCGGTACGGACGTTTCCTTCACCCTCAAAAACTACGTGAAGGCCTACGGGAGTGCGGCCCTTTTTCATTCGGCCTTCAATTCCATCGTCTTCGCAGTCGCATCCGGTTTGATCTCATTTGTGCTTGGCGGCTTTCTTGCCTGGGTGACAGAACGTACGAATACGCCTTTTAAGACTGTCATCTATTTGCTGGTTCTGTTTCCTTTCATCGTGCCTGGAATTCTAACGACGATTTCCTGGGTGTTCCTGCTCTCCCCCACCATCGGCGTGCTCAATCAGTTCTTCGTCTTCTTGTTCGGTTTGGAAGAACCGCCTTTCGATATTTACAGTTTTGCCGGCATGATCTGGGTCTTTGGAATTGACCACATAACCCTGCCTTTCTTGTTGATGGCAGCGGCATTCCGGTCAATGGACCCCTCCCTGGAGGAAGCGGCGCGTATGTCCACTATGGGACCAGTGCGCGGCTTCTATCACGTTAATCTCAAAATTATGTTTCCTAGCATTCTCGCGACATGGCTTCTTCTGTTCATTCGAGGGATAGAGACCTTCGAGGCCCCGGCAGTGATCGGAATCCCGGCCGGAATCAGGGTTTTCGCGACCGATATCTTTCTGGCGCTTCGCGATTCTCCCACTGATTACAATCTGGCAGGCACCTATGCCACTGCCTACCTTTTCGTAACGGTGGTGGGCGTGCTTCTTTATCTCCGTGTCACCGGAATTGCCGAACGCTTCGCGACTATCACTGGGAAAGGTTATAGGCCCCATACCATTGATCTCGGCGCCTGGCGTTATTTCGTGTTGTCCCTGGTATTGGCTTTGCTCTTCGTCGCCGTAGTGCTTCCCATCGGCATCGTCCTGTGGACCTCGTTCATGCCCTTCTACGCGCCGCCATCCTTGAAGATGCTGTCGCTCTTTACCTGGGATAATTACCGGATGATCTTCGAACTGGACGAGTTCTACCGCGCGCTTAGCAACAACCTGATCAGCGGGGGAGCCGCGGCGACTATCGCCGTGATGCTGTCGGTGGGTGTCGCTTGGATCGTCGTGCGCACCGATATTCCCGGCCGCAAGCTCCTCGATATCGTGACCTTTAGTCCGATTGCCTTGCCCGGCGTCGTCATGAGCCTTGCCCTCGTATGGATGTACCTGACATTGCCGATTCCCGTATACGGGACCCTTTGGATTCTCGTGATTGCCTATGTCACCAAGTTCATTCCCATCAGCTTGCGGGCGGTCCATGCCAGTCTGTTGCATGTCCACAAGGAGTTGGAGGAGGCTGCGGAGCTCTCCAGCACGTCTTGGCTCAGGAATATGACATTCGTTCTTTTACCCCTGATCTTGCCGAGCCTCCTGATCGGTTGGCTCTACGTGCTCACTCTCACGTTCAAGGTCCTGTCGATCCCAGTCTTGCTGTCCCATGTCGGAACTGAAGTGCTGCCCGTGCTTATATTCGGTCTTTACGAAAGCGGTGAGTTTTCTCAACTTAGCGCCATGGGCATCGTTCTGGTCGCAGCCATCGCCGGAATCTCTGGGATCGCGCGCCTGATCTCTAACCGGTTCTCAGTCCAGGCGGCGGCATAGGTTGTCATGATCGAAATCAAGACCTTGACCAAGACCTATGGCGGCGGCGACGTAAGGGCCGTCGACGGAATCGGATTCACAGTTGAAACCGGGTCTCTGTTCACCTTGTTGGGACCGTCCGGTTGCGGAAAGACGACAACCCTGCGGTGTGTCGCAGGGCTTGAGAAACCGGATTCCGGGGAAATCCGTCTTTTCGGAGAACGGGTCTATTCCTCCAAGTCCAATGTCTTTGTCGCACCCAGCCGGCGCAGGGTCGGCATGGTCTTCCAATCATATGCCATCTGGCCTCATATGACTGTGTTCCAAAACGTCGCTTATCCGCTTAAGGGAAAGGGGTGGTCGCGGAAAGAAATGCGGACCCGCGCGCTGGATGCGCTGAAGATGGTCAATCTCGACGGTTATGAGGATCGGCCCGCGCCGAAATTGTCGGGCGGGCAGCAGCAGCGGGTCGCACTTGCGCGGGCCATGGCGTCGGACCCTAAGGTATTCCTGTTCGACGAACCGCTTTCAAATCTCGATGCTAAGCTGCGGGAGGAAATGCGCGGCCAGATCCGCCAGCTACAGCGGGAATTGGGCATTACCTCGCTCTATGTCACCCATGATCAGGTGGAGGCGCTCTCGATTTCCGACCAGATTGCGATCATGGATGGTGGGCGGATCATCGAAGTTGGGCGGCCGCGGGATATCTATCTCCACCCCCACAGCCAGTTCGCCGCCCAGTTCGTGGGTTTGACCAATATTCTGCCGGCGTCCTTGAAGGGGGATGACGACCGGGTTGGACTTCGCTTGGAGGTCCCATTCGGAGAACTCGTCTGCACGCAGGCAGAGACAAACCGTCCGGCTCCCGACTCGCGCGTGATGGTCCTCATTAGGCCGGAAAACCTCCGATTGTCGATTGGCAAGATCGAAAACCAGCCCAACGTCTGGTCGGGAAATGTCATCTCTTCGACTTTTCTTGGCGAATTTCTCGATGTCGCCGTGTCCTGTAATGGGGCGCGCCTGCGCGCCAGGATTAGTCCCTTCTCCGAAGTCCCTGACGGTGCGGATGTCTATCTTCACGTCGCGCCGGAGGAGTTCTCGGTCATTTCTGGTTAGGCGGAGGCCTTCCCAGGATTGGAAGCACGCCTTACGCCTCCATCAAACGACCGTCCCGCATCTGGCTGGCATCGAAAGTGATGACGTCGTGGCCAGGATCCCGGATCACTCCCGGCGGATCCTCGCCGCGCTCCACGGCGTCGATCGCCTCCCTCACCATACGTCGGAAGAGGACGATGCCGCGGTCCGACGTACCTAATGTTTCACGCGAACGATCGGCGACAATGCCCTGACTTTCCTGCGCCGCCCGGTCCTGATCGCGGGACGCGAGCCCCCACCATCCGTCTTCGACCCGGTCATAGACACCCCGTTCCTTGACGCGCAATCCTCCGGTGATGACATGATCGGCGCCATCGTCGGATTCGTGGGCGCGGATCCCGAAGGTCATGGTTTGAAAATCGTCGACCGGAACGCGGAAGTGCATGTTCTGACTGGGGCGATCGCCGACCCGGGCGCCGAAGTAGCGGTTGTTGGCGGGAAACAGGCAGTGGGACACCTTTCCCTGGCCGCCCGCCACCGAATAGGAGGCGCGCACGCCATACCATTCGCGGGTCCACTTGATATCCATCGCCTGCTTCAGGGCGAGCTCCGGATAGCCGGCGGCGTGAAGAATCCCGGCATGCAGCTGATCGACCCCGTTTTCGGCCCGTTGCAGCCAGTTGCAGTGATCCAGCGTCGCGTGCAGATGGCGTTCCAGACCCGTCTGTAGCAGCAGGTCATAGCGCGGAAATTCAGGCACCGGATCGGGACCGATATAGGCGAAGACCAGTCCGGCGGCCTCCCGGACGACGTGTGCCCTTTGGCGCACCTCATTGATAAGCGGCGTGCCGGGCGGCTCGGCCGGCATGTCAAGGCAGCTCCCGTCGGCGGCGAATTTCCAGCCATGGTAACAGCAGCGGAGGCCGTCGGCTTCTACCCGGCCCAACTCGAGGGAGGCGCCGCGGTGCGGGCAGCGCCGGTCCAGCAGGCCGGGTTCCCCACCGCTCTGTCGAAAAAGCACGAGGTCCTCACCGAGCAGGCGGACGGGCACGGGCATGCCGCGCAACTCTTCGCAAAACCACACCGGCCACCAATAGCGACGCAGCATGTCACCGCATGGCGTTCCCGGGCCGACCCGGGTCAAGCGGTCGTTTTCTTCCGGTGTCATGGCATCCTCCCATTCAGAAGCCCGGCGGCGCAGGGGGTTGGTTCCGCGTTATTCGGATTTTTGGATCGAAGCGCCCCGACCAAATCCCATCATCCGTAATCCCAAGGTCACGATCAATAAACCCACGATCAAGAGGGTGCCGATTGCGCCGACGGCCTCCACGTCGCCCGAATCCCACATGTTCCAGATGAGGATCGCCAGCACTTGGTTCTCGGATCCCTCGTAAAGCACCAGCGGCTTGCCGGCCTGACGCACCGCCAGCAGCATGGCCCAGATCCAGACACCGACGAAGGTCGGCAGCATCAGGGGATAGAACACCCGCCAAAGGGTCCGCCAGCGGCCCGCCCCGGAGGCATAGGCCGCCTCTTCCAACTCCTTGTGGATCTGCAGGACTGCCGCATTCATGGAACGTGTGCCGTAGGCTATGAATCCAACCGTGAAGGCAAGCGACATGGCGAGCACACCGCCGTGAATATCGATCCCCAATTTGCCCGATTGAAGGAATACCCACAGGAAAGCGAGTCCCATGACGATTCCGGGGATGGCGTGGGGCAGGAAGGCGAGCTGATCCAGGAGCGTGCGTCCCCAGAAACGCGACCGCACGATCACCAGGGAAACGAAGAACGAGACCAGCACCGTCAGGGTCGAGGTCATCAGGATCAGGTAGAGCGTATTCATCATCACCTGGCCGAGATCGGCGGTGGTTCCGAGCTCCGCGTAATGGACCAGGGTCAAGGAATTGAACGCGGCCATGGAAGGTGCCTGCACGTAGGGCACGAGGGAGATGAACAACAGCACCAGGAATGGCAGGATGATAGAGAACAACAAGAATGCGACAACACCCGCAACCGCGAGCCACCGCCATCGGCCAAGGTTGATTTCACGCAACCGATACCCCTTGCCGGTGATGATGGTGAAGCGCTCGGCGCGAACGATGACTCTGGAATAGAGCCAGGTCGCGGTCACCGCGATGAAAACGTAGATAATAGCCAGCGCGTTGGCGTCACCATAGGCCGGCACCTCGGACACCGATTGCAACACCGAATAGATCTTGGTCGAAAAAACGTAGATCGAGGCCGGCAGGCCGAGGATGCCCGGTACTTCGAAAACCTCGAGCGCGGTCATGCACTGATAGATCGTGACCGCCAGCAATCCCGGGAGCATCAGCTTGAGGGTGACCCGGCGCAGGGTGCGGGCCGGCGTCGCTCCGGAGATCGCCGCCGCCTCTTCCAGCGAAGGATCCATGGAGCGCAGCAACGGCACCAGCATCAGGAAGGCGGTGGGCACCAGGCGCAGGCCCTCGATCAGAATCATGCCGGTCAGGGAATAGATGTTGATGGGACCCAGGCCCAGAGGCTCGATGGCCTTGTTGACGAATCCGATCCTGGGCGACAGCAGAAGGACATAGGCCATGGCCTGCAGCATGCCGGGCATGGCCAAGGTCATCGGCACGCCGGCGTAAATCCAGATCTTGCCCGGGATGTTGGTGCGCTCCACCAGCCAGGCGAGCACTGCGGCCACGCTGATGCCGAAGGCCGTGGCGCCGGTGACGTAAACGAAGGTGTTGTAGAAAACCGTATAGGTGTTGGGATCCAGCCAGACCTTGCGGTAATGATCCAGGGTCAGTGCACCGAGGCTGAAATCGGTCGGCAATTCCCGGGCCGAGAAACTGCCCAGCACGAGAAACACCAGCGGCGTGAGCACCGCGGCGCCCACCCCCAGGAAAATGATCCAGTGCCAGATCGAACCGCTCAGGAACTTCGATCTGGCCCCCGCCCGTAGGGTTTCGCTGCCCGCCACCGAGGTCATCGGCCATCCACTCTCAGCATTAACGCCGGGCGGCTCCGGGATCGGCGCGAACCAATCCCGGAGATACCCGGCCGACACGAACCAGGGTCATGAGCCGTGCGCTCAGTTCTTCTTCTTGCGCTTCTTGCCGCCCTCGCCCTTTTTCGGCGCTTTCTGCCAGTACTGTCCCCAGACCTTCTTCAGATCGGCAAGTTTGGAAACATCCTCGGAGACCTGTTCCCGTCCATGAACCTGTTCCGAATAGGTCAACAGCTCCGCCATTTGCAGGTCCTTGTGGGCGGGCGCGGTTCCTTCACCGTAGTACTGTGCCACTTGCCCTTCCTTGCTGATCAGCCAGTTGACCCACAGCTTGGCGGCATTGCGGTGAGGTGAGCCCTTCAGGACGGCGGTCCGTGAAGTTGCCCTCGGGATCGGCCCCGGGCAGTGCCAGCCCACGGGAGCCCCCTTCTTGGCATATCGTTCGACCCGGCTCGGGCCGGCCGGGATCGCGGCATCGACTTCACCCGCGACGACCAGCGTCACCAGGGCGTTCAGGCCCTCTTTCCGGAACTGGGGACGGACCACGTTGAAAAACTTGTCGATGTAGGCATCGGTCCAGGCCTTGCCCTTCGCGCCGCGCAGCATCAACAGCCAGAGCTGGGGCCGGTTGCCGACACCGATCTTGGCGTTGTGCCAGCGCGGGTTGCTCACGATGTCGTCCCAGGTCTTGGGAAGATCGGCCTTTTTCACGCGGCTCGTGTTGTAGGCCATGCACCAGAAGCGCAGGCGAATTGCCACCCAGCTGCCCTCCGGGTCGTTGCCGTCGATGGCGTTCTTGAAACCGGGCAAGTCTCTCAGATCTTCGAGAGCCTTGGCCTCCTTGTAAAGCCTTCGGCTGCCCCCGAAGCCGGTTACCACGTCGGCGATATAACGGCCCTCCTTGTAGGCGACGATGGGCCTGATCGCCCGCGCATTGAAGGCGCGGCCGTAATTGTATTTAACCTTGAGGAACGGGTAGCGTTTCTTGAAGGGAGCGCTCAGTCTGTTGAATTCCTTAGGCCGCCAGGACCCCAGAATGGTCAAGGCCCCTTCTTTCTTGGCGCCCGCAAGGACGGACTGCGGAACCGCCAACTCCTTGTCGAGGCCATCGAGTGTGCTGGCGGGAAGTTTCAGCGCCGAAAGGATCTTCTTGGTAGGGGCCGAAAGCTCCGCCGCGCCCGCGCCGGGGGCGCCTGCCAACAACGCGATCGCCGCCAAAGGCAGCCACTTAGCCATGGGTGACATGATGATCTCCTCTCCCTGTTGAATTTCTCTCTTTCTTCTTGCTGTCAGGCTATCACGCGGACACGGCAAGATCATGGGGCAAAGTCCCGAGCCGCTCGGCACCTGATCCGGTCACGACAACGGTATCTCCCCAAGTACAGATGTACTTCTCTCCTTTGTATTCCACTTCGGCCGATGGCTTGAGAATGAACACCATGCTCTCCCTGATCTCGGCCTCGAGGTCCCTGGGATTGCGGGAACTGCTGGTCACGATGGGGCCGTCGTCCCCGGCCCCGCGTCCATGCATGGTCAATTTGATCTCGGCGCCCGCCGCCGGGCCGGTCTTGGGGATGGACTTGTCGCCGGTCGCTTCCGTGGCTTCGGTGAGTTCGCGCACGGTGATCCCCGGTTTCAGAATCTCCATCACCGAATTGAATACGTCGCGCTGGATCTTGATGAGTTCCATATGCACAGGATCCGCGACCTCGACGAAGACCGGCTGAACGATTTGAGAGCGGTAGCCGATCCAGGATGCCTCTAATTCGTCGATGATAAGGTCGCCGCGCTCGAGCTTGCGGAACATCGGGCGGGTCAAGGTGCGGATCGGATTCTTGCCCGACAGCCAATGCTGATGAACCGGGATTTCCGAACCTGCCTTCATCATCGCGCACATGGCGGCGGTCCACACCTCCCAGTCCACGGCGCCGACCGTGGCATGGGCGATCTTGGCCTTGACGCCCTCCTCTATGATCTCGGTGCTCTTGCGCAGGACTTCGACCTCCTCGGCACTCTTAATGAACCGGACCTGATCCAATAGCGGGGTCGCGTCGACGAATTCCGCACGGGGAAAGGTCTCGCGCATGGCGACCCAGAAGCCGTGCAGGATCGTGCCTTCGGGCGTGCGGGTCCCGGCACCCAGGCCGCTGATCCCGATTCGCGCGTCATCGACCTTAAGCTCCTTGAGTCGCTCCACCGTGGCACGGCCATAGGCACGCCTCGCCTCGCGAACATCCGTGGTCCAGTCCTGGACGCAAGGCCAGCGCGGCGCGGCGGAGGTGGCAACTGCGGTCACCTCTCCCTCGAGCGGGAAAACCACGGCGATATCTGCATCGCCGCCGCCGCCCACGTGGCTGAGGTAGCGGGCATTGGCTTGGAAATCCGTCGAATGGCCGGTGTTGTTGGGCACGACGATGACGTCCATGCCGGCTTCGCGCATCGCAGCGCGTACCGCCGCCCAGCGCCGATCCCTTTCAGCCAGTGAAAACCTTGGATAGGGGTGAAGCTCCGCCACCTAATTGACCTCCCTGTATGTGACAGCTTGGGGCCGTCGTTCTTGATGTTCCGTCGAGGCGCTTCATGAGCCGCCCGGGCTGCAAATCTCGAAGAAATTGCCGCCCGTGTCCTTGAAATAGAGCGAGGCGGAAAACGGCGCCGACGCCGGGTGCGGTACTGGTCCCAGGTAGGGGCGGCCCTCTGTCTCCAGCCGTGCCGCCGCGATGTCCAGAGCCGCGCGCGGCGCTTGAAGAATCATCCGGGGCACGCCGGCCAGCTGGTCCTCGGGTGGCTCTTGAAAATGGGCCGTCGCCAGGTAGACCCCGATCACGCCCTCGCCTACGGTGTAATAGACTTGCATGTTGGTGCGCGGCACCTCGTTCTGGCCGCCCATGGTCATATAGAGCTTGTCCAATCGCCGGGTGCCCGGCGCCATGTCGTCTTCGCCCGCAGCCCAGACCCGGGCCAAGGCGTGGTCTGCTGTGCGCAGGCCGAACCGGCTTTCGGCCTCCAGCCCGAGGACCGTGCCGTAGAAATGGCCGGCCCACAGCATGTCGGGAACCTGCACGGCGGCATGATCGATGCCGTATATTCCTTCCCCGTCGACGGCAGCGTCGCGGATGACGATCTGCACCCGGTTGCCATCGGGGTCGAAGAAATAGAGCCGGTCGCCCTGTTCGGCCTCGCGGTCCTCGCGGTAGCGGCGAATCTGGATGCCGCCCGATTGCAGCCGTCCCGCGATGGCCTCCGCGGCGCCGGCTGTGGCGCGATAGGCCTGGTGCACCCCGGTTTCGGACAAATCAGGACGATTGCCGGCGCGTGCCAAGGCCAGCATCTGGCCCGCGGGAAAGCGGATCAATTCGTGGCTTCGACATTCTGGCAGGACATCGCTGCCGCTCGCAACGCCACCCAGGATCCGGCAATAAAAATCCCGCGCCGCCGAGGGATCAGCGACCGCGACGGCTAGCGCGCCGATGCTTTCGATGGCCAGGCCTCCGGCTGCGGCCTGCTGATCCAGTGCCGCCGTCATCTCAGCCCTCGCCGATCCCCTCGACGGGGTCATATGGGAGGTCCTCGTCGCGCCGCCATAGGAACTCGAGGAAATTTCCACTCGGATCCTGGAGATAGATCGACTGGCCGAAGGGTCCGTCCTCGGGGTGAGTCACGGGGCCTTCGTAAGCAACGCCGTGGTCTGCAAGCGCGGCCATCAGTTCGTCGAACCGTGCGCGGGGCACATAGAAACCGTGGCGAAACCCATGGGCGCCGCGCATCTGATCGGAGGGCGGCATGGGCATGAAGTCCCGCGCCAGCATCAAGGCGATCAAGTAGTCCTCCAGCACAATGGATTTGTGCAGCGAGCGCCCGCGGATCACATCCTGGGTGATGTAATCCGTGGCGCTGGCGGTCCTGGCGCCAAGGACCCCGCAGTAGAAATCTTCGGCTTCCTGCAGATCGTGGACGCAGATGGCGCTGTGATTGATCGATTGGATTTCCGCCATGGTCTCCTCCTCTGATCTCAGATCGTGCCGCCGGTTGCGGCCACGGCCGTGCCCGCTGGCGTCAGTTGTTCCTCATCGAAGGCCTCGCGATGGATCACCTTGTCGGGATCGACGGTGATCGAGCCGTCGTTGGCGATGCTGAGCGGATGGGTCCTGAGCGGAACCACCTGCCGGCAGAAGTCGATGCTCTCGCCCTTTCGATTGTAAGTGACGCCGTGCATCGGGCAATAGAACCGCCAGTGTTCGGGCTCCCACTTGAGCAGCCCATTCATATGAGTGCACCAGCGGGAATAGGCGATGAAGCCGCCCCCCATGCGGACGACGATGAACTTCCCTTTCACGAAGGATTTGACGTCCCCCACCGCGTAGTCGCGGACGTTTCCAGCCGGCTGCGGGCCGACGTTCTCGACGATGACCGCCGTGGCCTCGGGGGTGCGCACCTGAACTTGGTAGCGATGGCCGTCGGGATCGAAGATGTCCATCGAATATTCGCCGCGCGGGCGAAACTGGGCGCGGTTGTCGTCGATATCGTAGCCATGGGCCTTGAATCGTTCCTGTGCCGCCTTGAATTGTTCCGGCGTGAGAAAGAGCGCGTGGTGAATCGAGGAGCTGTTGGGCCGGAACGGCACCACCTCGTGGTCGACCTGCACCAGAAGAATGCGGTGTATCGTATTCAGCCCCATCAGCAGATTGGGGCCGACCTCGTTGACCAGGTTTCGGCCGATCACGTCGCAACCGATCACGTCCCGGTAGAAGGCTTCGGAACGATCGAGATCCTTGACCTCGAACATCAGGTGGGAAAACCCGCTAATCGGTGCCTTGGGGCCATTGCCGCCCCGGGACAGCCGATCGCTGCTGCGGCCCTTGGCATCGAAATGGACCATCGCATTACCCTCCCGTTAGCGGCTTATCGGCGTTGCGCCGCCTTTGATCTTTTCACAGTATAAAGCTAACAGAACCAAGCGTGCCGAGTTCTTCGGAGGCGAGGATCACCTTGCGTTCTTTGATCCGCAACCCGTCGGACCGACAGCGGAGGACATGGCGGTAGCGGCCCACGAAGCAGTAGACGCGGCCATATCGGCGAAACCGGTGGCAGATAAAGTTGGCCGCCACGCGGACAAGATCATCATCAATCCCCTCGATGCGCACGTTGGAGATCATGCGGCAGGTGCGCGAGGGAGGAAATTCCGCGTGGCAATCAGGGCTCTTTATTCTTAGCAGGCGCTGGTGCAGGCGATCGCGGTCATCGGAAATCAGAAACAGGGAGCCGCTCGGCTCGCCGTCCAGGCAATCGTTGGAGGGCACCAGATAGGTCGCATCGTCGTCGAGCAAGGCTTCCCATTCGTCGAGGCGCCATTCGTCCAGCAACTGTGCCTCGAGATAAAGGAAGTCCTCGACGGCCTCGCGGGTCACGGCGGGGCCGGCAGCGAGTACCGGTTTTATTGCCTCCCCGGTCATGAACCCTCCCCCATCAACCGATTCCAGTGCCGCCAAAAAGTCCGCAGATGGTGTTCGTCGCTGTTGAGTTGATCCTCCGGGCCCTTGCCCATGCCGCGTGACATTTCGGACCAGGGGTCATCCGGCCAGTTGGCGAGACCCTGCTGGACCAGTTCCAGGGCCTCCACATCATCGGGAGTGGCGAAGCCGCCCGGGCCGTAGAAGGTCAGGAACGAGTCGAGGCGCCTGGCGCGGGCGCTTTCGCTCTCTTCCTTGGGGCCTAGGGCCCATGCGGTGACGTGCATGCGGTCGACACCGTCGGGATAGAAGGTGCGGATCGTGACGGACGAGCCGTCATTGATCACCAGGTTGGGAAAGACGACCAGGTTGCGGTTCGTATCGGCCACCCGGGCGGCCCGTTCGGGACCGAGGCGCGTGACAAGCTCACGGCGGATCCCTTCCATCTCCTGCTTGGCGTCCTCGCCATAGATCGGAATCCATCGCGCCACGGGCCGGCCGCGATAATTGATGTTATCCGTAGTGAAGTGGCCGTTTCCAAGATCGACCGTTCGGCCTTTGGCGGGCAGGACCAGGCCCTCGTCGGTGCGCGGGCGGACGTCGACACCCGAATTGGCCATGTATTTCAGCCAGGTGGCATGGGTCGAGGGCAGGTGATAGTCATCGACGCTGTTCTCCACCATCAGCTTCCAGTTGGCGGCGACATCGTATTCCTGGGTGCCGGCGATCACCTCCATAGAGGCAGAGGGCGATTGTTCGATGACGAGATCGATATAGTCCATCGCGGCGCCGAGGTATTCCTCTAGCTTGGGTGCTTCTCTTTCCAGGCATAGGAACCAGAAGTCGCGATATTGGTCGAACCGGGGCGGTGCCTTCAGGCCATGGCTGGATCGGTCGAACCCTTCGCCATAGGCGTCATCCCCGGGCACCCCGGCCAGAGCCCCGGTCGTGTCATAGCTCCAGCCATGATACGGACAAAAGAACTGCCGCGTGCTGCCCTTGCGTTCGCGGCAGACGATGGCGCCGCGGTGGCGGCAGGTGTTCAAATGACAGCGGACCTGGCCGTCGCGGTCGCGGCAGAAAATAACCGGGCGGCCGGCGACCCGACGGGTGACAAAATCCCCCGGGTTGGGTATTTCCGAGCCATGACCGGTATAGATCCAGCAGCGCCCGAAAATCCTCGTGATCTCCGAACCCAGGACCTCTTCGGAAACCAACACCTCGCGATTGAGGCGAAAGGTTCTTGCTTGCGGGTCTTCCTCGATATAGCGGCCCATTAGCCCCTCACTGGATCCAGCCCAGAATAGCCGGGGGTGAGCGGGATGACAAAGCCAATGAAAGGGCCGATTTCGAAATATGGCATGGTAGTTTGAGAATTAGGCCCTGGAAACAAAATACGTCAGAATGGTGGTCCGTTTCGGGCCTGGGGAGCCGCCATCAAGAAATCGAGCAAGGAAAGATCATCGCAATGTCGACCAATACGATCCGCAAGATCGATATCTTCAATCACATTTTTCCCAAGGCGTTTTTCGACCGGATGCTCGAGATTCTGGCCGATCCCGGCAAGGTCAAGCGCTGGGTCAATATTCCCTTCCTGGTCGACCTCGACGTTCGTTTCGAGAAGATGGACGAGTTCGGCAACTACTGCCAAATCCTGTCGCTGTCCGCGCCGCCGATCGAGGCGCTGGCGGATCCCGGCGCGGCGCCCGATCTGGCGCGGCTCGGCAATGATGGGATGGCGGAGTATGTCTCCAAGTATCCCGATCGCTTTCCGGGTTTCATCGCTTCCTTGCCGCTCAACAACATGGACGCCGCCATGGAGGAACTGCACCGCGCCATGAGGGACCTCAAGGCGGTGGGGGTCCAGGTGTTTTCCAACATGAACGGGGTCGGCATCGATCGCCCGGAGTTCTATCCGATTTTCCAGGCGATGGCGGAATACGACCGGCCGGTCTTCTTGCATCCCATACGGACCGCGGCGATGCCGGATTTCATGGGCGAGGAGAAATCGCTCTACGAAATCTACTGGACCTTCGGTTGGCCGTACGAGACCAGCGCGGCCATGGCCAGGCTTGTCTTTTCCAAGCTGTTCGACAAGCTGCCCGATATCAAGATCGTCACCCACCATATGGGCGGCATGATCCCCTATTTTGAAGGCCGGGTCGGCCCCGGCTGGGACCAGCTCGGCAGCCGCACGGCGGATGAGGATTACGGCAAGCTGCTGACCGAGCTCGACAAGCGGCCGTTCGATTACTTCAAGATGTTCTATGCCGACACGGCGCTGTTCGGCAGCGCCTCGGGCACCCGCTGCGGGCTCGATTTCTTCGGTGCGGACAAGGTGGTGTTCGCCTCCGACGCGCCGTTCGATCCCGAAGGGGGGCCGATGTACATCCGCGACACCATCCGGGTGATCGACGAGCTCGATATCAGCGAGGCGGATCGCGAAAAAATCTACAACCGAAACACTGCAGAACTGCTGGGCATCGAGGCCTGATCGAAAGCCGTTACCGCGTGCCGCCTTGGCCGCCCTAGAGGTTGGCGCCACCTCCATGGCGTTCCTCGCGCCAGAGGCCTAGGGCTTGTTGCACGGGCCGATCGGAGACGGAAAACAGCACGGCCTCGTCTTCTGCTTCGTGGCGGTGTCTCAGCCACCCGGGGACAACGAAAACATCACCCGGACCCCATTCGAGTGAGACGCCGTCGATGGTGCTGCGGCCCCTTCCCTCGGCAACGCAAACAACCGTGCTTTCGGTCGAGCGGTAGCTCTGGCCGATGAACCCTTTCGGCAGATGCTGGAGGAAAGCCGCCATGGTCGGCGTGGCCGGGGCGCCCGTGGCCGGATTGGTGTACTGCATCTTGAGCCCGTGAGTTGGGTCGGGAGGTGCCGAATCCGCCATCGCCGTAAGCGCGGCACGGGATTCGGCATAGGGGTAATGCGTCAACGGGAGAGGATTCTGCGATGGATCGAAATCCACGGGAATCATGCCCGCGCCATACCGCGCACGGGTTTCGCCCTCGTTGCGAATGATGGGATGGAGAGGTTTTGGATAGTTCTCGCGAAAAACGGTATCGAGGAAGCCGACCAACGGGGTATCCAGCACGTCGAGCCAGATCACCGGGGCGTCGCCCCGGTTGCCGTGATCATGCCAGGTCCAATTGGGCGTAATGACGAAATCGCCCCGACTAAGCGGGATGCGCTCGCCATCCACGGCCGTATAGCCGCCGGCGCCCTCGATGACAAAACGGATCGCCGTCTGGCTATGGCGGTGGCACGGCGCGGTCTCCCCGGGAAGAACGAGTTGTAGGCCCGCGTACAGCGTATTGGTCGCCTGCATCCTGCCTTTAAAGGCGGGATTTTCGAGCACCAGGACGCGGCGGAAGGCCTCTCCCGCACTTACCAGGTCCCCGGCCTCAATCAAATGGCACCGGATTTCGTCATAGGGCCAGATGACGGGTTCGGCCGGGGAAGCAGGCCGTGTCAGGTCCATTCCGCGCCGGGCGACCCACAGCGCAGCGAGATTGTCTCCGCCGATTCTTTCGTGAAATTCGCTTTGTCGATCCATCGCTAAAATATTAGCGGGTTTTCCGAGAACCTCCCAACTCGCCATAGGGTGGCTGTTCACTTTTTCCGTGCTATGAGTCGGTCAGTTCCGAGGCCAGCGGAGAGGTGGCAGAGTGGTTGAATGCGGCGGTCTTGAAATTCTAATCAGGGCGTATCTGTTCGTCCTGCCCCATCCTGAATAGTCCCGAAATCAGCCAGTTTCCCGAAGACTGAGTGTCAATTGGGATTGCCTCATCCAGGGTCGTTTCAATGAGTTCGTGACCTATTGGTGACCTAGAGAGGCCCCCCTAGCCCCCTTTTGAGAAGACCCCCAGGGCCTTTGGGGGTGGGGATTAAGACAGGCACCAGGAGTCCCGTCTGAAAAAAATTTTGTAATTTTCTGACACGAAAAAAGGGCCGATCATCTCCGTTAACCGAATGCCTGCTTTTAGCCATAAGCGGACATCAGGTTAATGGGCTGGGGTCCTTCGATTCGATGCGCCCGCGCCGACCCCCGATTGCCAGTGATGCTCCACCCTACCACAATTCCCTTGTAATTGATGCCGGAAAGGCCCAAGTACCCTATTGTGACGGCTCCGCAGCCGGTTTAGCGAATGTCCCCGCCGAAAAGCGGCTGATATTTTCTCCTGAATTTGTTGTGCGATCTTTCATCCCCGGCGCAGGCGCGTTCGAGGCCATATTCACTTATGAAAGCAAGACCATGACAACAGGTACTGTGAAATTT
>JAOTVC010000180.1 GCA_029863585.1 Alphaproteobacteria bacterium
GCCGAGGTGGTAACCAAATTCCTGGCCAAGAATCCCGGCGCCCCGGTCGATTTCTATTTCATGCAGGACCTGACCCTGGTCGAGACCACCATGATGTTCACGGCCAGGAAAGGGCCGGCGCCCGCCACCGGTGCCTTGTGGATCATGTATCTCTCGCATCCGGACATCCAGGCCCTGCGCGGCCCCGATGCCCCGAACGTGATGTACGGGGAGCTCAAGAACGACACGTACATGCAAGAGCGTCTCAAGGGCAAGAACGTCTGGGACTGGAAGATGAACGACCAGACCACGAAATACTGGAAGTGGATCAACTCCAAAGAAGCCAAGAGCTTTAACGGCAAGCTCAAGAAAGCGATCCGGCAGCGCCGATGACGCCGGTATCGGCGGCGCCATGGGAGCGCTGCCCGAACCCCTGCGTCGTGCCGGCTTGCCCGAAACGAATTTGAACACAGGCGGGCCGGACGAAATCGGCCCAAACCAGGGGAGGAACATGCGATGACAGGTTTACGGCAGGGGCGCCGGATCGGCGCACAGATTGCGGCGACGGTTCTGGCCGCCTCGGTCCTCGGCGCGGGTCTTGCCCAGGCATCGGGAAAAGAATCCCTCGACGCCCTGATCGCCGCCGCCAAGAAGGAGCCGAAGGAGATCGACGGGCGCCTGACGCTCGCCATGATCCCGGTCGTGAAAAAGGCCACGGAACTTTTCAACAAACGCTTCGGGCTCGACAAGACCTTCAAGATCATCGAAGGCCGGGACAACACCTTCACGACGAAGATGATGGCGACCCTGGATATCGGCGGCCGGCCCAAACTGGCCTTTTACGCCACCAACGGTGGCGACATGCTGTCCTTCGTCACCGGCGGCTATGCGGAAAAGATCAAGGACTGGAAAGCGGTTCTGGCGGAGATCAATCCGCGGGTCAAATCCGGAAAAGTTGACGCCAATGCCGTCAGTCCAAAAGGCTATGAAGGTTATGCCATTGCGCATTCCAATCGGCTCAAAGGCGTCGGCTACAACAAGAAGCTGATTTCCCTGAAGGACCTGCCCCGGACCTATGCCGAAATGGCCAGCCCGAAATACAAGGGGCAATACGCCATCGAACCTTGGACCAGTCATTGGGAAGCCCTCGGTCACAGCTACTATCCCGATCGGCTCGACCCATTCCTAAAGATCATCGATGCGATCGGCGCCAATACCTATGTGGTCTCGCGCAGCCACCAGCTGGTGCCGCGGATGGCGCTCGGCGAGATCAAGTTCATGACCCTGAATGCGGAAGTCATGGCGGCCTTCATCGCCGACAATCCGGGAGCGCCGCTGGATTATTACTTCATGGACGATCTCGTGCTGGTGGAAACCACCCTTGTGTTCATTCCGCCAAAGAGCCCGGCGCCGGCGAGCGCCGCCCTTTGGGCGATGTTCCTTTCCCATCCCGACGTGCAGGCGCTGAGAGACGCAAAAGCGCCGAACATCATGTACGGAGAGAAGAATTCGGATCTAGAGATGAAGGCCCGGCTCAAGGGCAAGAAAGTCTGGGACTGGCAGACCGACAAGCAGGCGATGGCGTATTGGAAGTGGATCAACGCCAAGGAACAAAAGAAATTCCGCGGCGCCATCAAGCAGGCGATCCGGCAAAAGAGAAAAAAGAGGAGACGCTAGCTGGTCGACAGGGACCTCCCCTGGGCTGCCGCCCGACAGCTCGAAATGTTCGAAGTCGCATCCACGCCCCGCGCCATGGGGAGCCTTCCGCGCGGCCCCGCGCGCCCGGCCGCCGCTCGGTGCAGGGTGATCTGAAATGGCGGATCAAACCCTCGATCGAGGCCGCGGCCTGCCGCGGTCCTTGCGGTCGCTGATCCAATGGGCGCGGGTGGGGCTGGCCAAACCATACGCCATTCCGCTGATCGTGGGCGGGATCCCGCTTATCCTCGTCGCCGTCCTCGGCCTCTTGATCTTTTACACCACCTTCACGCCGCTCCTGCCCACGACCCTGGATTGGACGCTGGAACATTGGGCCAATCTGGCCAGCCCCACCCTCTGGACCGACGTGATGCCGAACACGCTCATCGTCGGGTTCGGCGCCGTCGCGGTCACCCTTTTCTTCGCCGGTCCGATGGCCTGGCTGATCGTCCGCACGACCATCCCATTCAAGAACGCCTTGCTGACCTGCATTGCCCTGGTGATGGTGCTGCCGCCCTTCGTGAAATCCATGGGCTGGGTGCTGCTGCTGAACGAGCGGATCGGCATCATCAACCGCGCCATCGTCGCCATCCTTCCGATCGATTCGTTTCCGGTGTCCGTCAATAATGTCTGGGGGATCGCCTGGGTCATGGGCCTCACCCTGATGCCCACGACCTTCTTTCTGATCGCCGGTCCGATGCGCCAGATGGACCCTGCCATGGAAGAGGCCGGATCCATCTGCGGCGCCAGCCGCTTCAAGATCTTCACCCATGTCAGCCTGCCGCTGGTCTGGCCGGCGGTCATCGCGGCGGGCATCTTCACCTTCATGACGGCGATCTCTTTGTTTGAGGTCCCGGCCATCATCGTAGGCCTTGGCGGCGCGACCCCGGTGCTGGCGACCGAGATGTTCTTCGCGGTCTATGGCGGCGATACCGGGACCGAGGTGCGCTACGGCGCCGCCGGCGTCTATGCCGTGCTGATGATGGTGCCGAGCCTGGTGGGCCTCTATTTCTATTTCAGGGTGATCAACAAGTCCCACCGCTTCAGCGTTGTCACCGGCAAGGGATACCGGCCGCGCGACGTCGAGATCGGCTCGTGGAAATGGCCCGGCCTTCTGTTCATCGGTTTCTTCCTGCTGTGTGCAGCCGTTCTGCCCCTCCTCTGGTTGATCTGGATATCGCTCGCCTCGTTCAGGCTGCCCAGCCTCGAAGCGCTCGATCACCTGGATTTCAAGTTCTACGCGCCGAGCTACATCGTGGAGTCCTTCGGTGGCTGGGAGATCATCGTCAACACCGCCGTGCTGATCGTCAGCGTCTGCTTCTTCGTCATGCTGATCAGCATCATGATTTCCTGGATCGTCGTGCGGACCAAGCTCAAGATCAGAAAGCTGGTGGATGGTGCGGCGATGCTGCCCCACGCCATCCCCGGCCTCGCCTTTGCTTTTGCCCTGTTCATCATGGCGCTGACCCTCGAAGTGTGGTCGGGAATCGTGCTGGTCGGCACCATGGCGCTGCTGGTCTCCGCCAACGTGCTCAACCACCTGTCCTACACGACCCGCGTGACCAACGCCGCCTTGATCCAGGTCCACAACGAGCTGGAGGAAGCATCGAGGACCTGCGGAGTGTCTCCCCTCAAGACGATTTTCCTGGTCATGATCCCCCTGATCCGCCCGGCGCTGATCTTCGCCACATTCTGGGTGGCGCTGCGCACCTTCCGCGAGCTTTCCATGGCGCTGTTCCTGACCGGCACCGGCAACAAGGTGATGAGCGTGCGGGTCTGGCTGATGTGGAACGAAGGCGGCTTGTCCCAGGCGGCGGCCGGCGCGGTGGTCATGACCATCGGCTGCGGCATCATGCTGTTCATCGGCTTCATCGCGACCAAGGGGCGGGTGCTGAACCGCGGCATCGGGTCATGAGGGTGGGGGGCGCACCATCCGCCCGGCAGAGGCACGGAATTCCGGGCCGCGAGAACAAGCCATGTTGAAAGTCGAGAATCTGTACAAGCAGTACGTCACCGACACCGGCGTGGTGGAGGCGCTCAAGGGCGTCAGCTTCGAGGTGGAAAGCGGGGAAATCTATACCCTGCTGGGCCCGTCCGGTTGCGGCAAGTCGACGACGCTGCGCGCCGTTGCCGGGCTGGAGACGGCCAGCGCGGGTGAGATCACCATCGGCGATCACACCGTTTTCTCAAGCGTGGCGGGCATCAATCTCGCGCCCGAACACCGTGGCGTCGGCATGGTGTTCCAGTCCTACGCCATCTGGCCCCATATGACGGTATTCAAAAATGTGGCCTTCCCGCTGGTCCATGGCGTCCGCCGGGTTCCCAGGGCGGAAGT
The DNA here is from genome assembly GCA_029863585.1 of Alphaproteobacteria bacterium. Taxonomy (GTDB): domain Bacteria; phylum Pseudomonadota; class Alphaproteobacteria; order SMXQ01; family SMXQ01; genus SMXQ01. The sequence goes on from JAOTVC010000180.1 coordinate 4,010, forward strand.
GAAGGAAAGGGTGATGAGGGCGCTTGCCATGGTCCAGCTCGAGGAGATGGCCGAGCGCCCCGCCCCGATGCTGAGCGGCGGGCAACAGCAGCGCGTGGCGCTGGCCCGGGCGCTGGTCTACGAGCCCAAGATCCTGTTGCTCGATGAGCCGCTGAGCAACCTGGATGCCAAGCTCCGGGTCGAGATGCGGATCGAGATCCAGCGCATCATCAAGCGCCTGGGGTTGACCGGACTGTATGTGACCCACGACCAGGAAGAGGCGATGGCGATCTCCGACCGCATCGCCGTGATGCACGATGGCGTGATCCTTCAGGAATCCGTTCCCCACGAGATTTACGCCAATCCCGTCAACGTCTTCGTCGCGGGTTTTATTGGCAAGAGCAATTTTATCTCCGGATCCGTGACCAAGGTCGGCGACAGCCAGTTCGAGGTCACCTCCGGTCGCATCGTCCTGTCCTGTATCAGGGAGGCGTTGCCAGGACCATTGAACCTGGGGGACCTGGTCGACATCGTGGTGCGTCCGGAAGACGTCATGGTCGGCGACCGGGAGGCGGAAGCCGCCGGCTCGAACACCTTCGAAGCGCGCGTCGAGACCTCGTCCTTCACGGGGGGGCGGAGCACCTGTGAGCTGAGTGCGGGCGACATCCAAATCGTCGCCGAACTGCACGGCCAGCGCCTGCTGCCGGTCGGCGATTCGGTGAAGGTCGGCGTCCTGATCGACCGCATCAAACCGTTCCCGCATCAGACCGATACCGCGGCGCAACTGGCGGCGTTGGGGGCGGTGTGAACCGATGAATTGCGGCGCGCGGACAGGATGCGGGAGAGACGCGGCTTGACCTCACATGTATGGCTTTGCTTGGGCCCGGATCTTCCGGAGGATGAGGTGCCGGCGCTCGAACGCGAATTTCCCGGGGTCGCGTTTTCCACCGACCTCGCCGAGGAGGACTACCCGTCGGTCGATGTCGTGTTTACCCGCAACCGCCTGTCCGACGAGCTGACGGCGCGGCTGACGGCGCTCAAATGGATCCAGACCACCTATGGCGGCGGTCTCTCTTTCCTGACCCCGCCGGTGGTGGAACGCGGCATCACCGTGACCTGCAGCCGGGGCGTACAGGCCGGGCCGCTCTCGGAATTCACCGAAGCCTGCGTGCTGGCGATGGCCAAGAAGCTCCCCTTGCTGTTGTCCCGCGCCGGCGAGGCCCGCTGGGACGGGGAGATCGCGTTGGATACCATTTCCGGCAAGGTCGCCGGCCTGCTGGGGCTCGGCGCCGTGGGCTCCGCCGTCGCCAAGCGGCTGCACCAGCACGGCATGACCGTGCGGGCGATCCGGCGCAACCTGCGGGACAAGCCCGATTACGTGGAGAGCGTTGCCGGGCTCGAGGCCTTGCCCGATATCCTCCGGCACGCCGATTTCCTGATCATCGGGTTGCCGCCGATCGAGGGCATCCAGGGCCTGATCGGCGAATCGGAGCTCCGTGCGATGAAGACCACGAGCTGCCTCATCAACCTGGTCACACGGGGCATCGTCGAAGATGCGGCCCTGGCCCGGGCGCTCAAGGAAGGTTGGATCGCCGGCGCCGCCTGCAACGTGTTCCAGACCAATCCGCTGCCCCGGGGGTCCGAATTGTGGGAGGCGCCGAACCTGATCATCAGCCCGGGCATCGCCCAGACCGATCCTTTGCGCTGGCAGAAGCTGCGAAAGGTGTTTACCGCCAATCTGGAGCGCTATCTGAAGGGCGCGCCGATGGAGAATATCGTCGACGGCAAGGACGGCGCTTACTGAGCCGCCAGCCGGCGCAACACGCGGTAGCCCCTGGGGCCCAACGCGGGATATGATGATCAAAAGCCAACGCTCAACGCAGAGACGAAACGGCAGGGGAGGATCGCGAAGATGGGATTGCTGATTTACGCCGGCACCGGGCGCGGCGTCATCGCCATCACCGAACAGAACGGGTCGGGCTGGGAAATCAATCAACGGCGTTGCCTTCCGGAGTGGGAGGTCACCGAGCTCCTGGTGAGTGAGGCCAACCACCTGATCGCCGGCACCCGCGGCGACGGCGTGTGGCTCCAGGTCGACGACTCCTGGGAAGGGCGGACCGGCGGTTGAAGAAACCGTCCTACGGCCGGCGCGGCCCCGGCAAGGTGCATTGCGTCACCGTAGACCCCGAGGATCCCGACACGATCTATGCCGGGACCGAGCCGATCGGAATCTGGGTCACCCATGACAGGGGCGAAAACTGGACCGCCCTGGAGGGCATCCTCGATCTCCCCAACATTCCAGACATCTGGTACCCGGTGCCCAGTGTCGAGCCCCATGTGCGTGACATCACCATCGATCCCAAGAACCGGGATGTCATGTATGCCGCGTTGCAAGTGGGCTATTTGGCCAAAAGCACCGACCGCGGCCGAACCTGGCGCCTGCTGACCGGCGGCATCGATGCCGATGTCCATGCCCTGATCATCCATCCCAAGGACTCAAACACCATCCTGGCCACGACCGGCGGCCACGGTCACCGCAAGGGGGAGACGCAAGGCAAGGCCCTTTACGTCAGCCGGGATGCCGGCGAGAGCTGGAGCCCGATGGCCATGGAGTTCGAGCAGGACTACGCCGTCGCCATGGCGATGCATCCGGAAAACCCGGATATCCTGATCTCCGCCGTCGCCAACGGCCCGCCGCGCTGGCGCCGGCCGTCCGGCGCCGAAGCGCGGCTGATCGCTTCCAAGGACGGCGGCGCGAGCTGGCATGAGGTGGAAACCGGGTTCGAAGGAATCGGGGCGGAGTTCCCCGGCGCCATGTCCTTCGATCCGGCCAACCCCGATGATGTCTATGTCTGTACCCATAAGGGGAACCTGCTGCGCAGCCGGGACGGCGGGGGAGAATGGGAGCACATCCCCCTCGACCTCGCCGGCTTCGGCGGTCTCGCCGAACGCGGCCTAACGGACATCAGGATTTTTCATACTTAGGCGATCAGGGTTGGCACCGCCGCAGGACAAAAGTGCGCAAGCAGACATGAATGGGGGCCCGGCTGTGTTGCCAAGCCGCCACTTGGGCCACCGCACGGAACATGTCCCGGCACCGTGAGCCGACGGTGCTGCGCGTTGACCGGCACCGTGATTCCGTAAGCGTGCGGTTCATCAAGCCCAGATCTCCCGCGCCGCCTCGACGATGACCTCGAATTTCTTCCATTGCAGGTCTTCCTCGATCGCGATCTTCCGGTATCCCCCGAATCCGCACTGCGGGCTTAGAGCGAGATTGTCGAGCGGCAGGTAGGCCGCGGCCTCGTCGACGCGCCGCCGCAATTCATCGGGTGATTCGATGTCGGGGCTCTTGGTGGTGACAAGGCCGAGAACCGCCACTTTGTCCTTCGGCACGAAGCGCAGCGGCGCGAAGCCGCCGGCGCGTTCGCTATCGTATTCCAGCAGCAACCGGTCGTGCTCGAGGCCTGAGAACAGCTGCTCCGCGATGGCATCGTAGTGCCCTTCACGATGCCATTGCGGCACCACCTTGCCGGTCGCGGGATCCAGCGTGCGAGCGCCGCCGCGACAGACGTGCAGGCCGAACACCACGTCCTCGAAGCCGGCTATGACGGCGTTGTCGGCGGCGATCGACCGCGCCAGCCGCTTCTCGGGATCCTCACCCCTCGATCGCATTTCCGCGATCGAAACGTCGTCGACGTAGGACGTGTACCCGGGC
>JAOTVC010000181.1 GCA_029863585.1 Alphaproteobacteria bacterium
GCAGCCCACAGGAATAGACGAAACCGCGTTCGGCGATGATGGGGAAGGTTTCCGGTGTCAAATGACCGCCGGCGCAGGAAAAGCCGGTCGCCCGGATGCCCAGCACCTTGTCGAACGCTTCGATGGTGCGGTCGATGTTCTCCGCCTGCTCCTCGGGCGTCATGGTCCATAGAAAGCTGTGGTCCCAGCCCTGCACCAGGAACTCATGACCGTCGGCGACCGCCTGGCGCGCCAGCTCGGGGTACATCTCGACCGTGATCCCGTCGCAATAGATCGAGGTGCGGATACCGTGGCGGCGCCAGACGTCCAGCAGCCGCTGCATGCCGCCGGTCTCGGCGAAGGCGTTCTCGTAGATCCAGCGCATGCCGCGCGCATATTTGGCGGTCGCCGGCGGGCGCTGGCCGCCCTTCTGGTCGCTCTCCGGCGTTCCGTAGCTGGTGGGCAGGGTCTCCCAGGAAATGTTGAAGACGACGGCGACATTGGCGTCGTTGGGCCATTTGAAATCGGCAGCATACATGGATCGCTCTCCCCCGATGTTCTCTCCACTGTTCGATTGCCGCAAGGGGCCGCCCGCTGTCCGCCCGCCACACCGGATCGGCGGCGGGAAAAGGGGGACAACCGGCGCCGAGCCGCCTGTCCCCCTGAAGGACGTTGAGACGCTGTCCGCTATTGCGTCGTCTTTTTCTTCTTGCGCTTCTTCTTGCGGTTTTCCTTGCGCATGCGGTCCGTGAGATTGATCAGGCGCTCGATCACCGGCTTGGGCGTCGAATAGAGCTGAGTGGTCAGCGCGGCAAGTTCCTCCGGCGTGGCCGGATCGATATAGAGCTGGAGCTTCTTCGCCTGGGCGAGGAATCCTTTGTCCGTCATGGTCTTGGCGAAAGCCGTGCGCAGGGCGTCAAGCCGGTCCGCGGGCACGCCCGGAACGGCGAAGAACGGCCGGCCGTAATCCATGCGCGAGTACAGGATGCGGATGATCTGCATGTCGGCGTCATTGGTCGGCAGCTTGAAAAGGGGAACGTTGGGGATGCGCTTCGACGGCTTGAAGCCGAACTGGGCGAGGACCTTGACTTCCCCCTTGTCCGCCATTGTCTTCCAGCGCGAAGAGTTCAGGCTGGCGAGGGCGAAGCCGGCGATGCCGAACACTTCGCCCCGCTGCATCGCGAGAGCGACCCCGCCGGCGCCCTTGTAGCCCGCGACGATCTTGAACTTCGTGCCGGAAATGGCATTGGTGATGTAGGGGAAGTCCAGGGTCGCGCTGCCCGGGCTGGACGCGCCGATCACCAATTGCGTCTTGTAGATGCCGTCCAAGGTCTGGACCGGCGATTTGTCCGACACCATGAGAATTTCGACGATCTTGGTCGGGCTGCCGATCCACAAGAGCTTCTGAGGATCGTATTTCGCCGCTTTGGGATTGAGCAAGGGGGTCGTCGGCATGCCGCTGCTGCCCAAGCCGAATTCCGATCCGTCCTTTTTACCGGTGTTGTAGATCTGGTTCATCATGCGCAGGCTGCCGCCGCCCGGGATGTTCTGGACGATGATCTTGGGCTCGCCCGGGATGTGCTTGTCCATGAAACGGGCGATGGCCCGGCCGATGGTGTCGTAGCCGCCACCGGTTTGCGAGCCGATCTTCAGATAGATCCGCTTGCCCTTATAGAACTCCATGGCGCTCTCGGCCGCGGCCGGCGCCAACGCCCCGGACAGCGCGGCGAGGCCGAGCCCCAGGCCGGTCATGAAGATTGCTGATTTTCGCATGATGTCTCCCTCCTGTTGCGATCCCCTCCCGTGACACCGGGAGCCTGCTTTGGGTTCTTGTTCCAGCGCCGTTTGGGCACCGGTTTGGTCTCAGGGTATCACGACTTCCGGCCGGCGCTAATGGGGAATGCGTCGCAATCGACCGTTTCGCGCAAGACCGCAATTGAGGCTAAGATGGCGTCAAACCCCACCAGCGGAATCACCGCCAAGAGCAACCAGGGAGGAGCGTCATGCCGCTCGCGATGTTCACCGGAGGAGGCAGTTGGTTCGTGCGCGAGGCCGCGCGCAATTTGATCGCGGACGGCTGGCAGGTCGCCCTGTCCGATATCGACCTTGACGGCGCGAAAGCCACCGCCAAGGAGATCGGCGGCGACAGCGTCGCGTCCGTCGATCGGCTGGACGTCACCGACCTCGACGCGGTCAGGGCCTACGCCGACGGCCTCGCGGCCGGACACGGCAGCATCGACGCGCTGGTCAACGTGGCGGGCGGCACCAATTACTTGAAGATGCCCAGACTGCCCCTGCATGAGACCGACCCCGGGACCTGGTCCAAGATCCTGCTTCCCAACATCAACGGCACGATCAACTGCTGCTATGCCGTCATCCCGCACATGATCGCGGCCAACAACGGGGCCATCGTCAACCTATCGTCGGGCATGGGGCTGAAGGGAAAGCCCAATATGGCGCTCTATTCCTTCGCCAAGGGCGGCATCGTCACGTTTACCCATGCGTTGTGCCAGGAACTGGCGCCGCACAATATCCGGGTCAATTCGATCGCGCCGGGAAGCGCCGAATCCCGGTGGATGCCGGACCTCAAACCCGGCGCCAAGGGATCCACCGTGCCGCCCATCGGCAGCCGCACCAGTGCCAAGGACGTGGGCGATGCGATTCATTTCCTGATTTCCGACAAGGCCCGGCACATCACGGGTATCTGTCTCGATATCTCCGGCGGCTCGTCGCTGCATTAGGCCGGGGCGGACAACGAATAAGAAGAAAGGGCGGACGCATGGTGGTACAGAACGGGGGATCGGCAACAACGGGCGGCGTGGCGGACCGCCCGATTGCGGGGTCGCTGGAGGAGCTTGAGCAGATGGTCGCGCGCGACCTCGAAATCCTGCTCTACCCCCAGAAGCCGTGGATGACGCCGACGCCGGCGCCGGACGGCGGGCAGGCGCTCGACGTCGCCATCGTCGGCGGCGGCCATTGCGGCATCGCCGCCGCCTTCGCCCTGTTGCAGGAAAAGATCTCCAATATCCTGGTGCTGGATGAGAACGACCCGGGCGAAGAGGGCCCGTGGCTGACCTACGCGCGCATGCCCGACCTGCGCACCCGCAAGACCGTCATCGGCATGGAGCACGGCTATCCCAACCTGACCTTCCGGGCCTATTTCGAGGCCCGCGAGGGGCTCGCGGCCTACGCGGCGATGCCGCGCATCAGCTGCGAGGACTGGGTCGGCTACCTGATGTGGATGCGCAAGCTCTTGAACCTGCCGGTGCAGAACGCGAGCCGCCTGAAATCGCTGGCCCCCGTTGGCAACCTTCTCCGCCTGACCATCGACCACGCGGGCCGGGAGCAAACCCTTTATGCAAGGCGGGTGGTGCTGGCCACCGGGCCGCTTGCCATGGGCGGCGCCAACATCCCGCCCGAGGTCGACGGCCTGCCCAAGGAATATTGGGCCCATGCCTATGAGCGCATCGACGTCGATGCCCTTGCCGGCAAGCGGGTCGCGGTGGTCGGCGGCGGCGCCACCGCCTTCGACAATGCGGGCGAATTGCTGGAACGCGGGGTGGCGTCGGTCGACCTCCTGGTACGGCGACCGAAACTGTGCCGGGTCAGCGTGATCCGCTGGACCGACTGGGCGGGCTTCCTCCACACCTTCGCCGACCTGCCCGACAAGGAACGCTGGGACATGATGCAGATGGTGCAGCGCAACCCCGCGCCGCCGACCCTCCGGGCGCTGGAACGGGTGGACAGCAACCCCGATTTCCGCATCCATTTCTCTTCGCCCCTGCTTTCTACCGAGCTGGCCGGGGACGGCATCGAGATCGCCACGGCGAGCGGCACCGTCGCCGCCGATTTCCTGATCCTCGGCACCGGCTTTTCGGTGGACCTCAGCCGATGCGGGTTTCTCGGCCCCATCCTGGACGACATCGCCCTGTGGCGCGACCGGCTCCCGGAGGCCAAGTCGGGCGGCCCGGAGAAATACCGCAATTCGCCCTATCTCGGCCGTCATTACGAGTTTTGCGAAAAGCTGCCGGGCGCCGCGCCCTATCTCAAGCACATCTACAATTTCAACCAGACGGCGCAGCTCTCCATGGGCCCGACCGGACGCGTCAGCGGCCTCAAATACGGCGTGCGGCGATTGATGGACGGGATCAGCGGCTCCTTCCTGAAAGAGGACTATGGGCGGCACCTGGCCTCGGTCATTGCCTATAACGATTCCGACATGGACGGGCACCCTTGGGTCGAATCGCCCGAAGACTCCCGGGTCGAGCAGGCGGCCGAATGATCCGCCGGCGCCGCCCGGGCGCTTGACCCCGGCCTTGCGGCGTGTCTGAGTCATGCCAAACTCGTGAAAACGACAGGGGGGAGAGTGACATGGCCGCGCGATTGAACGGCAAGCTGCGCCTCGGCCTGTTCGAGAGGATGCTGCTGATCCGCCGCTTCGAGGAAATGAACATCGAGATCTGGCCACGCCATTCCTACATGGGCCGCCAGCATCTCTATATCGGTCACGAGGCCATCGCCGCCGCGGTGGGCCTTGCGACCAAGCGCGGCGATATCTGCAACACCACCCACCGCAATCACGGCTATGTGCTGGCGCGCGGCGTCGATCCCGGCAAGGCGCTGGCCGAGATCCTGGGCCGGGAAGGCGGCACCAATGGCGGGCGCGGCGGCCCCTGGCACATTTCCGACAAGGCCCACGGCTTCCTGACCACCTCGGCCCAACTGGGGGGCGGGCTGGCCCTGGGCGTCGGCGCGGGTTTCGGCCTCAAGGGCAAGCGCGGCAAGCGGGTCAGCGTGGTGCATTTCGGCGACGGCACCATGCCCGAGGGGCTGGTCTACGAATCCTTCAACATGGCATCGGTGCTCGCGCTTCCGGTTCTGTTCGTCTGCGAGAACAACGCCATCCCGGAACGCGGCGGGCTGCTCGCGGTCAAGCACTGGGACGATGTCCCGCGGGCGCTGTCGATCCATTGCGAGCCGCCGGTCGACGGCAACGATGCCGGCGCCGTCTACGCCGTGGTGGACAAGGCGTTGGCGCGCATCCGGCGCACCGGAAAGCCGGTGTTTATTCAGCCCAACGTGAAGGCCTGGCCCGGCTCCCACAAGGCGGTGCCGGAATACACCACCGGTGTCACGGACCTGGCCATGGCCTGGGATGCGAAGCGCGCCAAGGGTCCCAATGCCGATTGGAACCGGACCGACCCCGTCCTCCGCATGGCCCGGGTGCTGCTGCGCGCCAAGCAAGCCACCCGCGGGGACATCGAAGCAGTCGATGCGAAGATCGGCCGGCGCCTGAAAGCGGCCCTGGCCTATGCCGAGGCCAGCCCTTTCCCCAAACCGCGAAGCGCCCTTCGGGGCGTCTACGCCTGAGGGGGGAACGCGCGATGCCGAAGAAGACCTACGCCGCCGCTTTCGTCGACGGGATCAACCGCGCCATGATGCGCGATCCCGACATCCGCTTGATCGGGACCGGCTTCGGCGGCCGGTTCGAGGGCACCCTGCACCGCAATTACCCCTCCCGCATCGTCGATCCCCCGACCTCCGAAGGCGCCATGGCGGCGCTCGGGACCGGCGCGGCGCTGACCGGCATGCCGACCATGGTCCATTTCGGGACCTCCGCCTTCATGCTGGAAGCCTGGAACCAGATTTGCCACGAGGCTGCGGTGTCCCACTACATGACATCGGGCGACATCGACGTGCCCGTCACCTTCCACGGCTTCCACGGCGTGCGGGTCGGCGGCGCGCCGCAGCACAGCACCAGTCCCCAAGCCATGGCCGCCAACATGCCGGGGCTTCAGGTGGTGCTGCCGTCCTCGCCCCATGACGCCAAGGGCCTGATCATGAGCGCCCTCAAAAGCCGCAATCCGACGGTGTTCCTCAACCACACCAAGCTGATGGGGATCGAGGGCGAGGTGCCGACCCGCGCCTACGAGCTGCCGTTCGGAAAGCTCGACATCAAGCGCCGCGGCCGGGATGTGACCATCGTCGCCACCTCCTGGATGGTGCAGGTCTCCCTCCAGGCAGCGGCCCTGCTGGCCGAGGACGGGATCTCGGCCGAGGTGGTCGATCCGCGCACTGCGGTGCCCCTGGACATGAAGGGAATCGTGCGTTCGGTGCGCAAGACCGGGCGGCTGGTCTGCGTCGATGAAACGCCGGAGATGTGCTCGATCGCTTCCGAGGTCGCCGCCGGCGTCGTCCAACATGGCTTCGGGGCGCTCAAAGCGCCGATCGAGCGCGTCTGCCGGGCACCGACGCCGACACCGTTCTCGCCGCCGCTGGAGCGTTTCACCGTGCCGCAGCCCGAGACCATCGCCGACGCCGCGCGCAAGACAGTCGGCCGGGGACGGCGGCGCGGACGGCGGCCGCGCCGGACGAGCGCGTAAGACTTCCGGCCAAGCGGTTATAATCGGGAGTCCGAAGCAACGACAAGAACGGCCGCGCGGGCGCGGCTGAACGATGGAGGAGGAAGACATGACATCACTTGCAACCTCACGACTGAACCGGTTTGGCGCGCTGGCCGTCGCGCTGACCGTCCTGCTTCCCCTGGGCCAGGCGCAAGCCGAGGTCGGGGACTTTTACAAAGGCAAGACGATCAAGCTGGTCATCGCCAGCGGCGAGGGCGGCGGCGTCGATCTGCTGGGCCGTGCCGTGGCCCGTCATCTCGGCAAGCATATCCGGGGCAACCCAAGCTTCATCGTCAACAACATCCCGCAACCGAGCGCCATCGGCGGTGCAAGCTTCGTATACAACGTCGCCAAGCCCGACGGGCTGACTATCGGCGGCGCCTCGGCCGGCCTGTTCAGCCGCGCCGTCACGCGGCCCAACATCAAATTCAAGCTCGACCGCTTCACCTGGCTCGGCAACCTGTACAAAGCCACGGTGCTGTTCTGGATGCGCACGGACTTTCCCTGCCAGACCCTCGAGGCGCTCAAGACCTGCCCGCAGCGCCTCAAATTCGGCGGCACCTCGCGCGGCTCCACCGGCTACGGGCTGGTGCCCGCCCTGATCAAGGATGCGCTGGGCCTCAACATGGACATGATCGTCGGCTACAAGAACACCGCCATCGTGCTGGCCTTGGAACAGGGCGAGATCGATGCTTCGGGCGGCGACATCATCGGCTTTTTCGGTGGGCGGCCGTATGCCTTGATGAAGGAAGGCAAGGTCAAGATCCTGGCCCAGGTCGCCGGCAGCAAGGCGGACGAGCTCAAGCCCTTCAACGTGCCTTGGATCATGGACGTCGTCCCGGCCTCCCACAAGCCGTTGTTCGAGATGGTCAATCCGTGGATCGACATGGCCCGGCCCTATTTCGCGCCGCCGGGGGTTCCCGCCGACCGGGCGAAGCACCTGCAGGACGCGTTCAAGAAACTGGCCAAGGACCAGGCCTTCACCGGCGAGGTCAAGAAGGCCGCGCGTATCGACATCACCCTGGTGCCGGGCGACGAGATGCTGACAAAGATCCAGGCCATGCTGAAGCTGCCGCCGGAGGTCAAGGAAAAGATCACCAATCTGGTGCGCAAGAAGAAAAGAAAGAAGAAGTAGCGGCAAACCGAAGCGGATCCATCGGCGGGGTCGGCCCCAACCGCGACCGGCCCCGCCCGAGGCCAAGTACCGTGATGCGCTTGTCGGGCAGAGGCGCGCGGTGCTAGCCTGACGGAACAACGAAAACCGGGCGGAGCCGGACCTTCAAGGAGGAAGCAGATGTTTGCGGCGATCAATCACAT
>JAOTVC010000023.1 GCA_029863585.1 Alphaproteobacteria bacterium
CCCGGCGCCGCCGCCGGGGCCCGCCTCGCCGCCGGCGCCCGCCGCCGGGGGCCCGGCCCCGGCCTCAACGCCGTGATGATCGCAGCCAAGGCCTGACCATGACCGTCGCAATCGTCGATTACGGCTCGGGCAACCTGCGTTCCGCCGCCAAGGCGTTCGAGCGCGAGGCCGGGACCCGGCCGGTCCTGGTGACGGGGCAGGCGGCCGACCTCGACCGCGCCGATCACATCGTGCTGCCCGGCGTCGGTGCGTTCGGCGACTGTGCCGCGGGCCTCCGCGCCCTGCCCGGCATGATCGATGCGCTCAAGGACAACGTCATCACAAGGGCCAAACCCTTTCTGGGTATCTGTGTCGGCATGCAATTGATGGCAACCCGCGGGCTGGAGCACGGCAGCCATGAAGGACTGGGCTGGATCGACGGCGAAGTCGTTCCCATGGCGGCGGAGGGTGAAATGCTTCCCGGCGGATTGAAGGTGCCGCACATGGGCTGGAACGAGCTCGCGTTCAAGGGCGGTCCCCATCCGATATTCTCGGGCCTCACCCCGGGGGTGCACGCTTATTTCGTCCACGGCTATCAGTTTAAGGCGGCCGACCCTGCCACGGTATTGGCGGAGGTCGATTACGGCGGCCCCGTGACCGCGGCGGTGGGCCGCGATAATATGGTCGGAACTCAGTTCCACCCGGAAAAGAGCCAGGCGGTCGGCCTTGCCCTGATCGCCAATTTCCTGGCCTGGCGGCCGTGACAAGTTTGGTAGGGGCGCTCCGCGGATGATCCTGTTTCCCGCCATTGATTTGAAGGACGGCAATTGCGTGCGCCTGTTCCAGGGCGATATGGACCAGGCGACGGTCTACAACGCCGATCCAAGGTCCCAGGCCCGGGCCTTCGCCGATGCCGGTTTTCAATGGCTCCACCTGGTCGACCTCAACGGCGCCATCGAGGGCCACCCGGTCAACCAGCGGGTGGTGGAGGAAATCCTGGACGAGATCTCCATCCCGGCCCAGCTCGGCGGCGGCATCCGCGACCTCGCCACCATCGAAGGGTGGCTGGAGAAGGGCGTGAACCGCGTGATCCTGGGGACCGCGGCGCTTGAGGAACCGGATCTGGTCAAGCAGGCCTGCCGGCGCTGGCCCGGGCGCATCGTCGTCGGCATCGACGCCCGCGACGGATTCGTGGCGGTCGCGGGTTGGGCCAAAACGTCGCAGGTCAAGGCGCTCGACCTGGCGCTACGGTTCGAAGATTCCGGGGTCTCGGCCATCGTCTATACCGATATCACTCGGGACGGGGCGATGATGGGTGTCAATATCGACGCCACCACCGATCTTGCCTGGGCGCTGACCACGCCGGTGATCGCCTCGGGCGGCGTGTCGGCGCTGTCGGACCTGGAGGAACTCAAGCAGGTGGAAGACTCCGGCATCGAAGGGGTGATCGTCGGTCGGGCGCTGTATGACGGGCGCATCGATCCGGCCAAGGCGCTGGCGTTGCTGCGCGGGGCCTCGGGCGATGCGGGGGAAGGCGGTTAGCCATGTTGAAGACCCGCATCATTCCCTGCCTCGACGTGAAGGACGGCCGCGTGGTCAAGGGCGTCAATTTCGTCGACCTGATCGATGCCGGCGACCCGGTCGCCCAGGCCCGGGTCTACGATGCCGCCGGCGCGGACGAGCTCTGTTTCCTCGACATTACCGCGAGCCATGAGAATCGCGATACCCTCTACGACGTGGTCAAAGGTACGGCGGAACAGTGCTTCATGCCGTTGACCGTCGGCGGCGGCGTGCGCACGGTCGACGATATCCGCAAGCTTCTGCTGGCCGGCGCCGACAAGGTCTCCATCAACACGGCCGCCGTCGCGACGCCGGAATTCGTCGGCCAGGCGGCGGAGAAGTTCGGCAGCCAATGCATCGTCGTCGCCATCGATGCCAAGGCCGCCGGAGCGGACAGGTGGGAGATCTTCACCCATGGCGGACGCAACCCGACGGGCCTCGACGCCATCGAATGGGCCCGGCGCATGACCGGCCTGGGTGCCGGCGAAATCCTGCTTACCTCCATGGACCGGGACGGCACCAAGGAGGGCTTCGATCTCGGCCTGACCCGGGCGGTGGCCGATGCCGTCGCCGTGCCGGTGATCGCCTCGGGCGGGGTGGGGACGCTGGATCACTTGGTGGAGGGGGTGCGCGAGGGGCACGCGTCGGCGGTTCTGGCGGCCTCGATCTTCCACTTCGGCACCTATTCCATCCATCAGGCCAAGGCCCACATGGCGGCGGCGGGGATTGCGGTGCGCCTGGAAGATGGCGGCAGCCAATCCGAATTGCTTTCCAGCGGCGCCGCCGAGGGGGCGGCCCCATGAGCGCGTCCGACGATGGCGGCGCCATGGCGGCCCAGGCTGCGGCACAGGTCATCGACCGGCTGTTCGCCACCATCCTCGCGCGCAAGGGCGCGGACGCGGGTCAATCCTACACCGCCAGCCTGTTCGCCGGGGGCCCCAAGCTGATCTGCCGCAAGGTCGGCGAGGAAGCCATCGAGGTGACGATAGAAGGCCTCAAGGGCGACGCCCCGGCGGTGTGCCGGGAAAGCGCCGATCTGATCTATCACCTGATGGTGCTGTGGGCCGAAGCCGGCGTCACCCCCGACGATGTCTGGGCCGAGCTCACCCGCCGCGAAGGGACGTCGGGCCATGCGGAAAAGGCCTCGCGCGGCCAAGGGGATGGCGAAAAGACCGAGACGGAAGGAGGGGCGTGATAGCCTACGATCGCGACAATATCTTTGCACGTATCCTGCGCGGCGAGATTCCCTGCGACAAGGTCCATGAGGACGACTTTGTCCTCGCCTTCAACGATATCAACCCGAGATGCCCGGTCCATGTGCTGGTGATTCCCAAGGGGGAATACGTCTCCCATGACGATTTTTCGGCCAACGCGTCGGATGCGGAAATCGCGGGCTTCACCCGGGCCGTCGGCCGGATCGCGCGCGCCGCCGGCATTGCCGAAGGAGGCTATCGCCTGATCGCCAACACGAACGCTAACGGCGGCCAGGAAGTGCCCCATTACCACGTCCACATCCTGGGCGGCGGCCCGGTCGGGCCGATGGTCTGCCGGTGAGGCTCAGGCGCTCCGCGCGGTTGCCTTGAAGACGATCACCGCGAACAGCACCAGCCCCAGCAGCACCACGAAAGACATCGCCGCGGCGCCCATCTCGGCCGCCGTATAGCCCGCGTGGAAGGCGGCCACGAATCCCATCAGGACGATGAAGCCGAGATTGGCGATCCAGAAATGCGCCCTCGCCAGCCAGCCTTGTTCGGCGCCCGGATAGGCGCGGTAGAAGAAGCCGTAGATCGCCGTTGAGACGAACCCGAGCAGATTGATGTGCGCGTGGGTCGGCATCTGCGACAAGTCGTGGCTCGCCGCCATGAAGATGCCGAGCGCGACGCCGGCCAAGGCGTAGATGATCGATAGCCTTAGGAACCGTGATGCCAACATGGCAATCTCCTCCGATTGTTGGTCTTGTTGTTTGGCGAGCGAGAATAGCACGCGCCGCGACGGCTCAGACTCCAACACGTCACCGGCATGACTGAATTTTTCGACTCCCGATCATGTCGCCTCAGTCCGGCTTGATTGATCGTCTGCCGGTGGCCGCGCCGCAATGCGGCGTCAGTCGCTCGGCGCTAAGGTCTTGGTCATTCTGAGCGCTTTCAGGGATACGTCGCCGCGGGTCGCCGCGTCGAGGGACTTTTGCCTCACATAACCGTGTGCCACGTAGAACGCCTGGGCGTTCAGGGAGGACTGAACCCAGATGTCTTTGAGGCCGGCGTCAAGAAGGTGCCGTTCGGCACGCGCTAGCAGGGCGCTGCCGACACCGCGCCGGACCCAATCGGGATCGACATAGACAAGCCAGACCTCGTCCTGGCGGGTTGCGGCAAAGCCGATAAGGAGACCAGCCGGATTCTCGGCGACCTCGAAATGGGCGGTGTCTTCGGTCCGCGCGCGGTAGAAATCTTCGCTGAGCCCGTAAGTCCAGCTTTGGAGCTCCACCTCGCTGTAGCTTTCGCGTGCCAGGATCAGGATCGCGCGACGATGGACCCGAAGGATAGCGCCGGCATACCCCGGGCTTGCGGGTCGGATGGAAAAATCCGCCGGCCTCACCGCGCCAGCGCCGGGCGGCGGTAGCTGAGCGCCTCAGCGATATGCAGGCGGCCGACGCCGTCCGTCCCTTCGAGATCGGCGAGCGTGCGCGCGACCCGGAGCACCCGGTGATAGCCGCGTGCGCTGAGCCGCATCTTTTCCGCGGCCTCCGTCAGGAGCGCGCGGCCCGCTTGATCGGGCGCGGCGATCCGTTCCAGCGCCTCGCCGTCGGCCTCGGCATTGGTGCGGATGTTTTCCCCGGGCGCTTCCGCCGCCAGTCGCTCGGCCTGGATGGCCCGCGCCCGGGCCACCCGGGCGGCGATGACGGCCGAATTCTCCGCCGCCGGCGGCAGGGCGAGGTCGACGGCCTCCACCGCCGGCACGTCCACATGCAGGTCCATGCGGTCGTACAGGGGCCCTGAGATCTTGCCCTGGTATTCACCGGCGCAGCGCGGCGCCCGGTTGCAGGCGAGGCCCGGGTCGCCCAGATAACCGCAGCGGCAGGGGTTCATGGCGGCGATCAATTGAAAGCGCGCCGGCCAGGTGACGTGGGCCTGGGCGCGGGCGACGACGGCGCGCCCGGATTCCATCGGCTGGCGCAGGGCCTCCAGGGTGGGGCGGGCGAATTCCGGCAGCTCGTCCAGGAACAGGACGCCGAGATGGGCGAGCGACACCTCGCCGGGCCGGGCCCGCTGGCCGCCGCCGATCAGTGCCGCGAGGGAGGCCGAATGATGGGGGTCGCGGAACGGCCGGCGGCGCAGGATGCGGCCCTCTTCCAAGGTGCCGGCGAGGCTGTGGATCATCGAAACCTCCAGCGCCTCGGCCGGGGTCAGCGGCGGCAGGATGCCGGGCAGGCGCGCCGCCAACATCGACTTGCCCGCACCGGGCGGCCCGCACATCAGCAGGTTATGTCCGCCCGCCGCCGCGACCTCCAGCGCCCGCTTGGCGCTTTCCTGGCCCTTGATATCGGCGAAGTCGGGCACCGGCCCGGCCTCCGCCTCGGCCAAAGGTGACGGCTGGGCCAGCATCTGGCTGCCCTTGAAATGGTTGATCAGGTTGAGCAGCGCGTTCGGCGCCAGCACCTCGAGCCCCTTGACCCAGGCCGCCTCGCCGCCGCCCGCTTCGGGGCAGATCAGGCCCATCTCCCGGCCTTCGGCATGGATCGCGGTGGGCAGCGCGCCGGCGACGGCGGTGATGCGGCCATCCAGGGCAAGCTCGCCCATGGCGATGAAGTTCATCATCTCCTCCGCCGGCAAGACCTCCATGGCGGCCAGCAGCCCGAGCGCGATGGGCAGATCGAAATGGCTGCCTTCCTTGGCGAGGTCGGCGGGCGCCAGGTTCACGGTGATGCGCTTGGGCGGCAGGGCCAGGCCCAGGGCATTGAGCGCGCCGCGGACGCGTTCCCGCGATTCGGCGACCGCCTTGTCGGCCAGGCCGACGACGGAAAAGGCCGGCAGGCCGGCGCTGATCTGCACCTGCACGTCGACGTCGATGACGTCGATCCCCTGGAAAGCCACGGTGTTGACGCGCGCGACCATGTTTCCGCCCCGTATGTTCCGCCCCGTTGCCTGCGCGAGATGTTTGTGTTTTGTTCTTATTGAAGTCTAGCCGCTCGGCCACCGGGAGTCGAGGGCCAAACAACCCAGGAAAAGTTGAATATTCTCGTTTTCGAGTCACCTACACTGGGCGACGTCTCCAGGGCGATCTTCCAGTCGTATTGTCCCTCAAAAAATCAGCGAGGGCATTGTCGGTGTCAATTACAGTCCGAGAAATGTGGTCTCTGTATTGGACCAAGCCGCCAATAACAACGTATTGAGCGTCACGTCCTCTGTGTGCGATATCTCCTCGAGCGCCAACAAAAGAATGAATCTCAGCCGCTCCTATAGACCAGTTATGAGAAAGATCCGGA
Organism: Alphaproteobacteria bacterium; assembly: GCA_029863585.1. GTDB lineage: Bacteria > Pseudomonadota > Alphaproteobacteria > SMXQ01 > SMXQ01 > SMXQ01. Next base: position 6,023 of record JAOTVC010000023.1, read on the forward strand.
ATACCAATTAGGTGAAAATAATTGTTATCCACGGGAGTGCTTTTTGGAGTGTTTAGGCTTTGTACCTTAGCCAGGGCATGATTCAGATAGACTTCGCGCCAACCTTCGCCAGCGAGTTCGAGCGGCTTAAGTTCGTGCTTTGAGTTGCGTACAGCCTTAGCAATCTCTTTTTGGACCTGTTTGGGTAGGTCATCCGGTGAGTTGGCGCGATTAGCTATAGTTCGCGCTGATTCAATTAGGAGTTCCTCAAGGTACAGTTCCCAAGCTGCGCAAAGCATGAGGACTCCACTACGAGTTAGATGACCTAAGCCGCGACGTCCCATACCTTCGTGATTAAGTTGGCCGTGGCTATCAATTAAACGGTCAACATCCACAAGTAGATTATTCTCGAATTTCAAGAGTGCAGATGAGGGCATCGGATCAAGGAATAGCTGACAATTTTTCTCATGCAATCGCCAAACTTATTATTGGCTCAGGGTTGCAAGCTAAAAAACCATATACAACTAAAATGAGTTGACCGCCATCGCCAGATTACCGATGGCGGCGGTGATCAGCGCGGCGAAGGTCAGCAGCATGCCCCCCACCCGCAGCGGCGCCGCGCTTTCCAGGCAGGCGAAGCAGATGCCGTGGGCGAGGCGGCCGGCCAGCAGGCAAAGCCCGACCGCATGCAGCGCCCAGGCCGGTCCGCCCAGAAGCTCAAGGCACAACAGCAGCAGCAGGGCGAGCGGCACGTATTCCGCAAAATTCGCCTGGCCGCGGATGGCGCGCTGCAGCGGCACAGGTCCATCACTGCCGAATGCCACGCGGTAATGATAGCGCCGGCGGATGACATTGAGGCTGAGCCCCAGGAACAGCAGCGCCAGCAGGCCGCCGTAGAATGCCGTCAGGGCGGGCATCGGCCTAGACCGGCGGTTCGCGGTGCCGCGCATGCACCCGCGCCTCGATCCTGTCCCAGACTTTCGCTTCCAGCTTCACGTTATCGAAGCGGTTGATCTCCTGGATGCCGGTGGGCGAGGTGACATTGATTTCCGTCAGGTAGTCGCCGATGACGTCGATGCCGACGAACACCATGCCCTTTTCCCGGAGCGTCGGGCCGATGGCTTCGCAAATTTCCATCTCCCGGGCGGTCAGGTCGGTCTTCTCCGCCCGGCCGCCGACATGCAGGTTGGCCCGCGCTTCGCCTGAGGGCGGCACCCGGTTGACGGCGCCCGCCGCCTCGCCGTCGATCAGGATGATGCGCTTGTCGCCCTGGCGCACCGCCGGCAGGTAGGCCTGGACGACGATGGGCTCGCGGTAGAGTTCGGTAAACAACTCCAGCAGGGCATTGAGGTTCTCGTCCTCCGGCCTGAGGTGGAAGACGCCGGCGCCGCCATTTCCGAACAGCGGCTTGATGATGATGGCGCCGTGTTCCGCCCGGAAGTCCATCACCTGGGCGCGGTCGGTGGTGATCAGGGTCGGCGGCATCAGTTCCGCGAAATGGGTGACGAACAGCTTCTCCGGCGCGTTGCGCACATGGACCGGGTCGTTGACCACCAGGGTATCGGGATGGACGTGCTCCAACAGGTGGGTGGCCGTGATATAGGCCATGTCGAAGGGCGGGTCCTGGCGCATCATCACCACGTCGAGGGTGGCGAGGTCGATGACCTCCTCTTCGCCGATGGTGAAGGGGGCGGCGGGATCGGCCCGGGCCTCGAAGCGCCGCGCGCGGGCCACCACCCGGCCTTGGGCAAGGGTCATGTCCTGTGGCAGGTAGTGGAACAGCGCATGCTTGCGGGCGTTGGCTTCCACCGCCAGCACGTAGGTGGAATCGGCTTTGATGTCGACGGCCTCAAGCGGGTCCATCTGGAAGGCGACGGCAAGGCTCATGGAGGGCTGACCCCGGTCACGGTTACGGCGCGCGGGGCGCGCCTCTCACTTTGTCTGGGGGCCGAGATTAGCACGGGGCGGGAGGCCGGGCGGCGCCTAATTCATCGCCTGGTTGGACTGCCGCCTGGGATCGGTTTTCAGGATCACGTGGTTCACCACCTTGCGAACCGAGGACAGGTTGCGCGCGTGCGCCAGCACCTTTTCCATCTCATCTTGGTCCTGGGCGACACCGAGCAGGAGCACCGTTCCCCGCAGGGTATCGATGGAATAATTGATGCTTTCGATATCGCGGTCCAACATCAGCTTGGTGCGCAGCTTGGCCGCAATCCAGGTATCGCTGACGAAACTCCCGCTTTCCCCGGACGGATCGACGATGATCTCATTGATGACCTCCTTGACGCCGGCGGTCTGCCAGGCGACGCGCACGGCGGCGTCGCGCTTTTCCACCGATCTGGCGATCCCCGTCAGCAGCACGCGACGCTCATAGACGGCGGTGGAGACCCCCTTGAAGAGGATTCGGTCCTCTTCCAGCAGGTTGAAATTGATCATCGCCTTGATCCGCTGGTCGATGAGCGATCCACCCAAGCCGCGCTCTTCCGACGCTGCCACCGCGCCCGAGGCGCCGGCGCCCAAAACCAGGCCCGGCGTCGAACAGGCGCCGAGGCTGAGCGAAAAACAGAGAAGGAAAATGCAGCAGGCGGCGCGACCCAACCCGCGCCACCGGTTACGCCCCGCGGCGCACCCAGCCAAGGCAGAGAGAAAACCCAATTGTGTCATCATGTTCGTCAAACCAACTCATGAATTACATCGTTCTCTCTGCCCTAACGCATTGATTCACAAACCGGCGTCCTTGTCCAGATCAATGTCCAGGCAAACGTGATCAGGGGCGCCAGGCATCTTCGATATGCTGGGGCCAGCGCCCCGGCGCCAGAAGCAGGGCATCGAACCGGATATCGAGCCCGGCACATGCGGGGTGCCCGGCGAGAAATCCCGCCGCGGCGCGTTCGATCCTGATCTTCTGGGCGCCGGTGATGGCGTGGGCCGCGTCGTCGCGCTCAGGCCGGTACATGACCTCCACCATGGCCAGCGTGCGGGCGCGCCGGGCGATGATGTCGATTTCCCCCGACCGGGTTCGGAAGCCGCGGGCCAGGATGCGATAACCTTTGCAGCGGAGATAGAGGGCCGCGACGGTTTCCGCCCTGCGGCCCCGGCCGAGGGCCCGGCGCCGTCCTTCCGCGTCATCCCGCGGCCGGGTCACCGGGTCTTGCCGGCGAGCGCCAGCGCCCGGGCATAGACCCGGCGCCGGGGCAGCCCGGTTTCGCGGGCGACCGAGGCCGCGGCATCGCGCAGGCTCTCGCGGTCGAGGGCATCGCGCAGCCGGTCGTCGAGGGCCGCGTCGTCAAATCCGGCCCCATCGCCATCTCCGGGCGGCGCGATCACCACCACGACCTCGCCCCGGGGGGCACCATTGGTGGCATAGCGGCCCGCGAGTTCGGCGAGGTCGCCGGCCGACACTTCTTCGTGCAGCTTGGTGAGCTCGCGGCAGACCGCGGCGGGCCTGGGGCCGAAGATCGCCGCGGCGTCGCCCAACAAGGCGGCAAGCCGGCGCCCGGATTCGAACGCCACCAACGTGGCGTCGGTACCGGCAAGGGCGGCGAGCGCATTGCGGCGCGCGGACTCACGGGGGGGCAGGAAGCCCACGAACTGGAAGCGGTCGGTCGGCAGGCCGGACAGGGTGAGGGCGGCGAGCACGGCCGATGGCCCGGGAACGGCGGTCACCGCGATTCCCGCGGCGCGGCAGGCGGCCACCAGCTTGTAACCGGGGTCGGAAATCAGCGGCGTACCGGCATCGGATACCAGGGCGATGCAGGCACCTTCTTTCAGGCGGGCCAACAGCTTGGGGCGCGCTCGGGCGGCGTTGTGTTCGCGGTAGGGCGTCATGGGGGTCGCGATGCCGTGGGCGGCTAGCAGCTTGGCGGTGACCCGGCTGTCCTCGCAGGCGATCGTATCGGCCTGCCGCAAGGTATCGAGCGCCCGAAGCGTGATATCGCGCAAATTGCCGATCGGCGTCGCCACCAGGTAGAGCCCCGGGGCCAGCGCCGGGTTTTCGCCATCATTGCCGTCCACTGTCGGCCTCTCCCGGGTATACTATGGCGAGCGATCTGTTAGGCTCGTCACAGTGGTGCCCCCAGTTCCATTGGTTGAGGATAGCGCCTTGCGCCTCTGTTCTGAAGGAAAGAGACATCCCCGCCCGAAAGCGTTCGTGCCCCTGGCCCTGGCCGGCCTGGTGGCAGCATTCGCCTTGGCGGGGTGCGGCACCGCGACCCAAACCCTGTCTTCAAAGAGCGATTCGGTCGCCATAGAGCCTGGAACCGCGCCGCCGGCCGGCCAGGAGAAGGCGCCGGCAGGCGGCCAGGGAGCGCCGGCCTCCGCCCCGGATGGGGCGAAAGCGACCGGGCCCGAGGTCGCGGCGTTGCCACCCACCGGCGGCGCGCCGGACGGCCGGATCGAACTGACGCCGCCGCCCGGCGTCAAGCCGGTGATTCGGGTGGCGCTCCTGCTGCCGTTGACCGGATCCCATGCGGATTTGGGCCGGGGCATGCTGAACGCGGCACAGCTCGCGCTGTTTTCCATGGCCAGCGACGAGATGGCGTTGTTGCCGTTCGATACCAAGGGGACGCCGGAAGGCGCCGCCCAGGCGGCGCGCCAGGCGCTCGACGGCGGCGCCCGGCTGATCCTGGGGCCGGTTTTCTCCACTTCCGTGCAGGCGGTGGCACCGGTGGCCCAGGGGCGCGGGGTCCAGGTCGTTTCCTTTTCCAACAACGGCGCGGTGGCGGGCAACGGGGTCTACGTCATGGGCTTCGCGCCGCAATCCCAGGTGCGCCGGGTCATGGCCTATGCCCGGAGCCGCGGGCTCCGGCGGTTCGTCGCCATGTTGCCGGAGGGGCCGTTCGGCGACCTGGTCGCGCAAACCCTGCAGACCGTGATGCCCGAACTCGGTCTCGAGCTCAAGACCGTCGTTCGCTACCGGGGCCGCACGACCGCCGCGCTGTCACCGCTGGTGCAGGGCATCGCCGATTACGCCCAACGCCGCGCCGCGCTGCTCAAGCGCCGCAAGGAGCTCGCGGCCCTCGGCACCGAGGACGCGAAACGCGAGCTCAAGCGGCTGGAGCGGCGCGATACCCTGGGGGATGTGGATTTCGACGCGGTGTTCCTGCCCCAGGGCGGGCCCGGCCTGATGGCCCTGGCTCCGTTGCTGCGGTTCTATGATGTCGACCCGCGCAAGGTCCGGGTTCTCGGCACCGTGGATTGGAACGATCCCGTCCTCGCGACCGAGCCGGCGCTCTACGGCGGCTGGTTTGCCGCCCCGCCGCCCTCGGCCCGCACCGCCTTCGATGCCGCCTATAAATCGGCTTTCGGTAAGCCCGCTCTTGCCGTGGCCAGCCTGGCCTATGACGCGACGGCGCTCGCCGCCGTCCTGGTGCGCCGGAATGGCGCGCCGGCGGTGGCGGCCGTGGGCGGCGCCGGGACGGTCCCGGTGCCGGGTTCGATGCCGGGCGGCGGCGGTGTGTTTTCCCTGGAGGCGATGACCTCGCCGAGCGGTTTCGCCGGTGCCGACGGCATCTTCCGCCTGCTGCCTTCGGGCCTGGTGGAGCGCGGCTATGCGATCATGGAGGTTCGGGCGCGCCGTTTCGTGGTGGTTTCGCCGGCGCCGCGGACGTTCCAGAAACTTTCCAATTAATCCGGTCTCGCGTCCGGCAACAGGGCGCCGATCACCGCGTCCAGGCGGAGGCGTCCCGCCTCGCTCGCCCGCAGCCTGCCGTCTTCGTAGGTCAGGTACCCCGCGTCGATCAGGCGCTTCAGCCTGCCGGGGGCGATCCGGTCGGCGAAGGTCCCGCCGGTGACCGCCTCGAAGCGCGCTTCATCGACGCCCCGGGCAAGCCTGAGGCCCATCAGCAGCATCTCCGCCGCGCGTTCATCGGGGGTCAGCGGCGTGTCCGATTTCCGCCCGCTGGCGCGGGCTTCCACCGCGGCGATCCAGTCCCGAGGATTGCGGATGTTCTCGGTCGCGACGGTGCCGTCGGGGCCGGTCAGCCGCCCATGGGCGCCCGGACCGAACCCGGCGAAATCGCCATAGCGCCAATAGGTCAGGTTATGGCGGCATTCGGCGCCGGGCCGCGCATAGTTGGACACCTCGTAGGCTTCAAGCCCGGCGGCGCCCAGCACCTCGCCCGTCACTTCATAGAGGCGCGCCTCGGCATCGGCGCCGGGCAGCGCGAATTCGCCGCGCCGGTGACGCGCGAAGAACGGCGTGCCGCGCTCGATGGTGAGCTGATAGAGGGAAAGATGGCTGAGCCCTTCCGCCATCAGACGGGCGAGCTCGTCCCGCCAGGCGGCCTCGCTCTGGCCCGGGCGGGCATAGATCATGTCGGCGTTGATTCGCCCGAAATGGGCTCGCGCGGTGCGGAGCGCGGCAAGCGCTTCCGCCGCCGAATGGGCCCGTCCCAGGAAGCCGAGGGCGGAATCGTCAAGGGCCTGGACGCCGAGCGACAGGCGATTGACCCCGGCCGCGCGGAACGCCGCGAAGCGCTGGGCCTCCGCGGAATTGGGGTTGGCTTCCAGGGTGATCTCGACCGTCTCCCAGGCGGTGTCCGGCCACAGGGAGCGCAGCTTTTCCAGGATGGCGGCGGCGGTGTCGGGCGCCATCAGCGACGGCGTGCCGCCGCCGAAGAACACTGAAGTGACGGTTCGCCCGGCGAGCGCCCGGGCGGCATCTTCGATCTCCCGGAGATAGGCCGCGCGCCAGGCCGGCTGGTCTATCGCCTCCGCGACATGGCTGTTGAAGTCGCAATAGGGGCATTTGGAGACGCAAAAGGGCCAGTGGACGTAAATGGCAAGGGTGTCCGCCGCCGGGTCCGTGGCCCGGTGCCCATCGCCCGCGACTTGGCTTGGCGCGCCCGCCATCTCAGCCGGGCCCGAGGCAGCGCGCCACCAGTTTGCGGAAGGCGTCGGCCCGGTGGCTGATGGCGTGCTTGGCGTCGGGCTCCATCTCGCCGAAGGTCAGGCTTTCGCCCTCGGCGATGAACATGGGATCGTAGCCGAAGCCGTTTCTCCCCCGGGGCGGCCAGGTGAGCCGGCCCCGCACCTCGCCTTCCACGGTCTCGCAGTGGCCGTCGGGCCAGCATAGCGCCAGCGCACAGACGAACCGCGCGCGATCATCGTCGCTGCCGCTGGCGGCGAGCTCCGCATGAACGCGTTCCATGGCCCGGGCGAAATCGCGCGGCTCCCCGGCCCAGCGGGCGGAATAGACACCGGGCGCGCCGCCCAGGGCCGCCACCGCCAGCCCGGAATCGTCGGCCAGCGCCGGCAGGCCCGAGGCCGCCGCCGCGGCCCGCGCCTTGATCTCTGCGTTGGCAATGAAATCGGCGCCGTCCTCGACGGGCTCGTCGAGGCCGAGCTCGCCGGCGGAGCGCACTTGCAGCCGGAAGGGCTCGATCAGGGCGGCCACCTCGCGCACCTTGCCCGGGTTATGGGTGGCGAGAACCAGGGTGCCTGACGCCAGCCGGCGCGCCATCGGCCTCAGCCCCCGGCGGCGTCGAGGCGCAGCGCGGCGCGCTGCATCGCCGCCAACTCGCCGATCCCCTTGCGGGCAAGCGCCAGCATGGCGTCGAAATCCTGCTGGGGGAACGGGTGCTCCTCCGCCGTGCCCTGGATCTCGACGAAATGGCCTTCGGCGGTCAGCACGAAGTTGGTGTCGACCTGGGCGGTGGAATCCTCGGCATAGTCGAGGTCGAGAATGGGGACGCCTTCGTACAATCCGCAGGACACCGCGGCGATCTGCCCGGTGAGCGGAATCTTGGGGATCAGCTTTTTATCCACCAGTCCGGCAAAGGCCTGATGCAGCGCCACCCAGGACCCGGTGATTGCGGCGGTGCGGGTGCCGCCATCGGCCAGGAGCACGTCGCAGTCGATCTTCACCTGGCGTTCGCCGAGCGCCTTGAGGTCGGTCACCGAGCGCAGCGCCCGGCCGATCAGGCGCTGGATCTCCTGGGTGCGGCCCGATTGCTTGCCGCGCGCCGCCTCGCGGTCGGTGCGGGTGCCGGTGGACCTGGGCAGCATGCCGTATTCCGCGGTGACCCAGCCGCGTCCCTGGTCGCGGAGGAAAAAGGGCACGCGCTCTTCCACGCTGGCGGTGCAGATCACGTGGGTGTCGCCGAACTTCGCCAGGCAGGATCCTTCCGCGTATTTGTTGGCCCCGGCTTCGAGCGTCACCGCCCGCAAATCGTCGGGCGCCCTGCCCGATGGACGATTGGTCATGGTGGTCCTTCCTGTGCCTTTAACTGTTGGCGGCTCCGGCTTTCGGTGACGCGATGCCCCTTGCCGGCCGCGGCCCAAGCTAACGCCCCGGCGCCATGCCGTCCAGATGCCAGGAATCTGACCCGCGCAGGTTGACGCTGGCCGGGGGCGACCCTACATTCTGCACGAATTTCGAAGGCAGCCTTCGAGGTAGTTTTTTCTATGACCATAGATAAGCCCAGCACGGTAACCGAGCTCAGCGACCGGTCCCGGGAGGTCTTCCGCCTGATCGTGGAAACCTACGTGGAGACCGGGGAAGCGGTGGGCTCGCGCACGTTGTCGCGAATCAGCGGGCTCGACCTGTCGCCGGCCACCATCCGCAACGTGATGGCCGACCTTCAGGACGCGGGCCTGCTCTATTCGCCGCACACCTCAGCCGGCCGCCTGCCGACCGATGCCGGGCTGAAGCTGTTCGTCAACGGCATCCTGGAGTTGGGCGGGCTGTCGAGCGAGGACCGCGAGGATATCGAGGCCATGTGCGCGGGCGCCGGCCGCAGCGTGGAAGAGGCGCTGTCCGAAGCGACGGCGGCGCTGTCCGGGCTGTCCCAGTGCGCGTCCATCGTGCTCGCGCCCAAGCATGAAGCGCCGCTCAAGCATATCGAGTTCGTAAGCCTAGGCGCCGGCCGGGCGCTGGTCGTGATGGTGTCGGAGAACGGCATCGTCGAGAACCGCATCATTGAAACCCCGCTCGGCGTCCCCACCGCGTCCCTGGTGGAGGCGGGGAACTACCTAACCCGGCGCTTGGCGGGCCGGACCATCTCCGAGGCGCGGGCGGAGATACTCGCCGAGATCGAGGCGCAGCGCGTCCAGCTCGATTCGCTGGCAAGCGATCTGGTTGAACGCGGCATGGCGCATTGGTCGGGGGGCAACCTGCAGCAGGGCTACCTGATCGTGCGCGGCCAGGCCAACCTGCTGGGCAACATCAAGGCGCTCGACGATCTGGAAAAGGTTCGAGACCTGTTCCAGGCGCTCGAGGCCAAGGAAACCCTGGAAAGGCTTCTGGAGCTCACCCAGGCGGCCGATGGCATGCAGGTGTTCATCGGTGCCGACAACGCGCTGTTCGCCCATGCCGGGTGCTCCCTGGTGGTCGCGCCCTTCGCCGATTCCGGGGAACACATTGTCGGCGCCATCGGCGTCATCGGGCCGACCCGGATGAATTACGCTCGAATCGTGCCCATGGTGGACTACACGTCGAAGCTGCTGCGCCGTGTGGTGGGCTGATCTGCCGGGGCGTTCATCGCACAGGTTTACGGAGTATCCATGACAGACACGCCAGAGAATTCGCCTGAGCCGGGGCAAGAGGACGCCGCATCCGCCGCGAACGGCGAAGCCGAGCCGCAAGAACCCGGCCCCGAAGCGGGCACCAGCGCCGAGCCGGATTACAAGGCGTTGGCGGCGGAGCTCAACGACCGCATGTTGCGTGCGGTGGCGGAACTCGAGAACTACCGCCGCCGGGCCGAGAAGGAACGCCAGGACACCTCAAAATACGCCATCTCGGCCTTCGCCCGCGATTGCCTGACCGTGCTCGACAACCTGCGCCGGGGGCTGGATACCGTGACGCCCGAGGATCGCAGCGCCGATGCCGCGCTCGATGCCCTGGCCCAGGGCATGGAACTGACCGAGCGGGAACTGATCGCCACCCTGGAACGCCACGGCATCGTCAAGGTCGATCCCGTAGGCCAGGCGTTCGATTACGACCGCCATCAGGCAATGTTCGAGGTGGACGACCCCTCCCAGCCCGCGGGCACCGTGGTGCAGGTGGTCCAGCCCGGCTACCTGTTGAACGACCGGTTGCTGCGTCCGGCCATGGTCGCCGTCGCCAAGGGCGGGCCGAAGCCGGCCGACGAACCCGTGGCCGCGCCCATCGCCAATGAAGATCTCGCCGCCCGGCCCCGACCGGCAAGGGGTGCCAACGACGCCGGCGACAAGGGCGAACTTCCCGAAAACGGTGAAGGTCCGGTCGATACCAAGGCGTGAGCCGGTGGCACGGCCTGCAACTCCCGGATCGGCTTTCATCGCTGCCCCGACTTGCCCTGATTCGCCGCCTCGTCTAGCCTGGAGACATTGAAGCTCCGCCTCGCGGCGGGCACAACGCCTGAAGAGGAATCCCATGGCGGCGACGTCCTTGCAACGCCTAGACGCTCTCGACGGGTTCCTTGCCTCGATCTGTGCGACCGACCGCTCAGCGGTACTGGAGGCCTTTCTCGCCACGAGGCAATGCACCCTCGACCTCGCCCGGCCCCTCTCGCCCGAGGATCAGCAGGTGCAGTCGATGGACGACGCTTCGCCCACTAAATGGCATCTCGGCCATGTCACCTGGTTCTTCGAAACCTTCCTGGCGATTCCCCATGCCGCGGGGTACGCGCCCTTCCATCCCCGCTTCGGCTACATCTTCAACTCCTATTACGAAACCATCGGGCCGCGCCATGCCCGCCCGCAGCGGGGCCTGCTGACCCGTCCGTCGCTGGAAGACGTGCTGGCCTACCGCGCCCATGTGGACGGCGCGATGGCGGACCTGATCGAGGCCGCCGCTGATGAGGATTGGGCGGCGGTCGCGCCGATGGTGATGCTCGGCATCCATCACGAGCAGCAGCATCAGGAACTTCTGCTGACCGATATCAAGCATGCGCTCGGCGGCCAGCCCCTGGCGCCCGCCTACCGCGACGATCTGCCCCGGTCCGGCGGTGCTTCGGATGTGCCGTGCCGCTTCGTCGCCGTCGAAGGGGGCGAGACGGAAATCGGCCATTCGGGCAGCGGGTTTACCTTCGACAACGAAACCCCCTCCCATCGGGTGTGGGTAGAAGACTTTTCCCTGGCCGCGTGCCCGGTCACCAATGCGGAGTACCTCGCGTTCGTGGAGGACGGCGGCTATGAAACGCCTACCCTGTGGCTGGCCGACGGCTGGGCCTGGGTCCAGGCGGGGGCCGGCAACCTGGAAGGGGAAGACGCCCCGCTTTACTGGCGCAGGCACGACGGCGCGTGGTGGGAATTCACCCTCGGCGGCGAGCGCCCGCTTGATCCGGCGGCCCCGGTCAGCCATCTCACCTATTACGAGGCCGACGCCTATGCCCGTTTCAAGGGCGCGCGGCTTCCCACCGAGGCCGAGTGGGAGACCGCAGCGCGGCGCCACGGGCCGGCGGGTTTCGGCGGTGCCAACCTCCTGGCGGCGGGGAACCTGCATCCTGTAGCGCCCAGCGCAGGCGACGGCGGCTTCTGCGGCCTGTTCGGCGATACCTGGGAATGGACCCAGAGCGCCTATGCTCCCTATCCCGGTTACCGGCCGCCGGCCGGCGCGGTCGGTGAATACAACGGCAAATTCATGTGCAGTCAGATGGTGCTCAAGGGGGGGTCCTGCGTCACCCCGCCGGGCCATATCCGGGTCAGCTATCGCAACTTCTTCTATCCCCACCAGAACTGGCAGTTCTCAGGGCTGCGTCTGGCCCGGGACGCCTGAACGGGCCGGCGCCTCGGATTTGCTCCGCAGGGTAAGGAAATCCTCAATTTTTTGGTAAAAACTTCCGCTCCGGACGGTTGCAGGGCCAATTTCCCCTCCCTATATACCCTTCGCATTCCCCGTCGGCGGTGCAAATCGGCGCGATGGGGTGGTTTCGAGGGTTTTCCGGGGCGCCTCGTCGGGTTTCGGAAGGCTGCTTAGGAAAGGAAAAAAAGAGCAATGGGTAAAGTCATTGGTATCGACCTCGGCACGACCAACTCCTGCGTCGCGGTCATGGAAGGATCGGACGCCAAGGTCATAGAGAATTCCGAAGGGGCGCGGACCACGCCCTCCATGGTCGCCTTCACCGAGAGCAGCGAACGCCTGGTGGGCCAGGCGGCCAAGCGCCAGGCCGTGACCAACCCCGAGAACACGCTGTTCGCCATCAAGCGCCTGATCGGCCGCCCCTATGACGACCCCACCACCGAAAAGGACCGGAAGATGGTGCCCTACTCCATCGTCAGCGCCGATAGCGGCGATGCCTGGGTGGAGTGCCGCGGAGAGAAATACAGCCCCAGCCAGGTGTCTGCCTTCATCCTGCAAAAGATGAAGGAAACCGCCGAATCCTATCTCGGCGAGACGGTCGAGCAGGCGGTCATCACCGTCCCCGCCTATTTCAACGATTCCCAGCGCCAGGCGACCAAGGACGCGGGCAAGATCGCCGGCCTCGAAGTGCTGCGCATCATCAACGAGCCCACGGCCGCGGCGCTCGCCTACGGGCTCGACAAGGAAGCGACGGGCACCATCGCCGTCTACGACCTCGGCGGCGGCACCTTCGACATCTCGATCCTCGAGATCGGCGACGGCGTGTTCGAGGTGAAATCGACCAACGGCGACACCTTCCTGGGCGGCGAGGATTTCGACGCCAAGATCATCGATTACCTGGCCAACGAGTTCAAAAAGGAACAGACCATCGACCTGCGCCAGGACAAGCTGGCCCTGCAGCGCCTCAAAGAGGCCGCGGAAAAGGCCAAGATCGAGCTGTCGTCCTCGATGGAGACCGAGGTCAATCTGCCCTTCATCACCGCCGATGCCTCCGGTCCCAAGCATCTCAACATCAAGCTCAGCCGGGCCAAGCTCGAATCGCTCGTCGAAGAATTGGTGGAACGGACCGTCGGCCCGTGCAAGGCAGCGCTCAAGGATGCCGGCCTCAAGGCTTCGGAGATTTCGGAGGTCATCCTGGTCGGGGGCATGACCCGCATGCCCAAGATCGTCGAGACCGTGAAGAACACTTTCGGCCGCGAACCCCACAAGGGCGTCAACCCGGACGAGGTCGTGGCCATCGGTGCCGCGATCCAGGCCGGCGTCCTGCAGGGCGATGTCAAGGACGTGCTGCTGCTCGACGTGACGCCGCTCAGCCTCGGCATCGAAACGCTCGGCGGCGTGTTCACCCGGCTGATCGATCGCAACACCACCATCCCGACCAAGAAATCCCAGGTGTTCTCGACCGCCGAGGACAACCAGACCGCGGTCACCATTCGGGTATTCCAGGGCGAACGGGAAATGGCCGCCGACAACAAGCTGCTCGGGCAGTTCGACCTTGTGGGCATCCCGCCGGCACAGCGCGGCATGCCGCAGGTTGAGGTCAGTTTCGATATCGATGCCAACGGTATCGTCAATGTCGCGGCCAAGGACAAGGCCACGGGCAAGGAGCAGCAGATCCGCATCCAGGCCTCCGGTGGCTTGTCCGACGACGAGATCGAGAAGATGGTCAAGGACGCCGAGGCCCATGCCGAGGACGACAAGAAGCGGCGCGAGGCGGTGGAACACCGCAACAAGGCGGAAACCCTGATCCATTCGACCGAAAGATCGCTCACTGAACATGGCGACAAGATCTCGGGCGACGAGAAGAAAGCCATCGAGGATGCCATCGCCGATGTCAAATCGGCGCTGGAGGGCGACGATCAGGCCGCCATCCAGTCCAAGACCGAGGTCTTGGCCCAGGCGTCCATGAAGCTCGGTGAGGCCATGTACAAGGCGGCCCAGGAAGCCGAAGCGGCCGGTGCCAACGACGACGACGGCGGCGAAGCCGGGACGGCCTCCGAATCGCCCGAGGACAAGGTGGTCGATGCCGACTTCCAGGAGGTCGACGACGATGCCATGGACAAGGAGACCGGGACCGGGGATAAGAACAAGTCCGCCTGAGGGGGCGGTTCGACGACACGCCCTGCCCCCGCCCGCCCGGCGGGCGGCGGGGTGGATTTTGGGGGATCGCCGCTCGGGGTAGCATATGGATAAGCAGGATTATTACGAAACGCTCGGGGTCGAGCGGTCCGCCGAAGGCGCGGAGATCAAGAGCGCCTACCGCAAGCTCGCAATGAAGTACCACCCCGACCGCAATTCGGGCGACAAGGGGGCGGAGCAGAAATTCAAGGAAATCAATGAGGCCTATGCGGTCCTGAGCGACGAGGAGAAACGCGCCGCCTATGACCGTTTCGGCCATGCCGCCTTCGACGGCACCGGCGGCGGTCCGGCGGCCGGCGCCGGGGCGGGTGATTTCGGGTTCAATTTCGGTGGCGGCGGTTTCGCCGACATCTTCGATGAAATGTTCGGCGAGTTCACCGGCGCGCGTTCCCGCGGCGGCGCGGCGCAGCAGAACATGCGCGGCTCGGACCTGCGCTACAACATGGAAATTTCCCTGGAGGAGGCGTTCAAGGGCAAGCAGGCGACAATCCGCGTGCCTTCGGCCGCGTCCTGCGAGGCGTGTTCCGGGACCGGTGCTGCCAAGGGCTCCAATCCCGTGACCTGCCCGACCTGCCAGGGCCGCGGCCGGGTGCGCGCCCAGCAGGGATTTTTCACCATCGAACGCACCTGCACGAGTTGCCAGGGCCAGGGCCAGGTGATCGAAAACCCCTGCATGGAGTGTCACGGCTCGGGCCTGGTTTCCAAGGAGAAGACCCTGTCGGTGACGATCCCCGCCGGCGTCGAGGACGGCACCCGCATCCGCCTGTCCGGCGAGGGCGAAGCCGGCTTGCGCGGCGGCGGCGCCGGCGATCTCTATATCTTCCTGACCATCGCGCCGCACCGGTATTTCCAGCGTGACGGCGCCAATATCTATATGCGCGTCCCTATCCCCATGACCAAGGCGGCGCTCGGCGGCACCGTCGAGGTGCCCACGGTCGACGGCGGGCGCGCCCGGGTGACGATCCCCGAAGGCACCCAGTCGGGGCACCAGTTCCGCCTGCGCGGCAAGGGTATGAGCGTGATGCGCTCGACCCAGCGCGGCGACATGTATATCCGCGCCACGGTGGAAACCCCGGTCAAGCTCTCCAAGCGCCAGAAGGAGCTTCTCAAGGAGTTCGACGCCGAGAGCAACCCGGGCAAGACCAGCCCCGAATCCGAAGGCTTCTTCTCCAAGGTGAAGGAAGCCTGGGACGACCTCACCGAAACCGAACGCGACTGAGGCCTCGGTCCCGGGACTCCCCTGTTCCGGGCACGGCGCCCGGCGAATTCTCTCCCCCTCGTCTCCACCCCTGTGGTTAAATCGGCGCGCTTTCGAAAACCCCGAATACAGGCTGGAGAGACATGGCTGAACTGGGCATAGGGATCGTCGGCGCCGCCGGGCGCATGGGGCTGGCGCTGGCCCGCGCGGTGGCGGAGGCCCAAGGCTGCGCCGTCGCGGCGGCCAGCGAACGGCCGGGTCACGACGCCATCGGTTCCGATATCGGGGCGTTGGCGGGACTGGGCGATATCGGCGTTGCCATCGGCGACGATCCCGGTTCCCTGTTCGCCGCCGCCGGCGCGGTGCTCGATTTCACCGCGCCAAAGGCGAGTGCCCATCACGCCAAGCTGGCGGCCGATTCCGGCACGATCCTGGTGGTCGGCACCACCGGGCTCGAGGCCGAGGAACAGGCCGCCATCGAAGCCGCCGCCAAGTCGGTCGCCATCGTCCAGGCGCCCAATTTTTCCGTCGGCGTCAATCTCGCCATGGCGCTGACCGAACAGATCGCGCGCCTGCTCGACGAGGACTTCGATATCGAGGTGGTCGAGATGCACCACCACCACAAGGTCGATGCGCCCTCGGGCACGGCGCTCGGCCTCGGGCGCGCGGCGGCCAGGGGCCGGGGGGTGGATCTCGATGGCGTTGCCGAGCGCGGGCGTGACGGCATCACCGGCGCGCGCAAGCGCGGCGCCATCGGGTTTGCGTCGCTTCGCGGCGGCGATGTGGTGGGCGAGCATACCGTGATGTTCGCCGGCGCAGGTGAGCGCATCGAGATCACCCATAAGGCCGGCGGGCGCGAGATTTTCGCCCGCGGCGCGGTGCGCGCGGCGCTGTGGGCCCGGGACAAGCCCGCCGGGCTCTATTCCATGGCCGACGTGCTGGGTTTCAACGCCTGAGACCTAAGGCTGCCGATCCTTTCCTCCCGCCGGGCGCAGGCCCGGCCCGTTCCATGCCCTCCACTGCCGCTTCCCAGGCGATCAGCGCCCGTTTGCGCGACAATCCGAAGGCATAGCCGCCGAGCGCGCCGTGTTGCCGCAGAACACGGTGGCAGGGGATCAGAAGGGCGATAGGGTTGGCGGCGCACGCCCCGCCGACGGCGCGGGCCGCCCGGGGCGTGCCGATGGCCCGGGCGATGGCGGTGTAGGTGGCGACCGAACCCGGCGGGATGGCCAGCAGCGCCTGCCACACCTTGACCTGGAAATTGGTGCCCCGCGGCGCGAGGCGCAGGGGCGCGGCGCCCGCCGTCTGGCGTTTGAACAGCGCGGCGGCGATGTCTGGCGCGATGTCGGGGTCTTTGACGAACCCGGCCCGCGGCCAGGTTTTGCGTTCGGACGCCAGCGCCGCCGCGCCATCGCGGTCCCCGTCGATGAAGGCGAGGCGGGTGATGCCGCGCCCCGACGCCGCGGCGAAGATCGGGCCGAACGGGGTGTCGGCGGTCCCGAAACGTACCTCCAGCCCCGCGCCGCCCGACTTGATTTCCCCAGGTGTCGCCGCCTCGAAGGCGATGGCGAGGTCGTGCAGGCGCGAGGGGCCCGACAGCCCCGCGCCGAGCGCCGCGTCCAGCACCGGGGCGTCGCGCTTGAGCGCTTCCCTGGCATGGCCGAGGGCCAGGAAACCGGTGAACCGCTTGGGGCTGACGCCCACCGCGCGGGTGAATTGGCGCTGGAAATGCCAGGGGCTCATGCCGCAGGCCCGGGCCGCCGCGCTCAGGTCCGGGGGGGCGTCCCAGTGCTCGGTGAGGTAGGCGATGGCGTCGGCCATGCGGGCCAGGGTGCGGTCCTGATCGGTGCTCATGAAGCGACGCTAACCCGCACAAACCATAAGCGCGACCCGAATCTTGCGCTTTTTTGGGCCGGGTTAGCCGCCGCCGTCCCGGCCCGCCGCGCCGCGGGCCATGGGATTGCGGACCAGCGCGATGCCCGACAGGATCAGGGCCAGGGCCACGAGGTCCGAGGCGGCCAGCGTCTCGCCGAGCAGCGTCACCCCAAGGATCGCGCCGAACACCGGGATCAGGTAGTTGATGGTGCTGGCGAAGGTCGGTCCGGCCGCGGCCAGCAGCCGGAAATAGACGATGGAGGCGAGCCCCGTCGCGACGATGCCGAGCGCGGCCACGGCGACAAGCGGCCCCGGCCCCGGCGCCAGCCGCCAGGGCGTCTCCAGGAACAGGGCGGCGGGCACCATGATCGCGCTGCTGGCCGCCATGGATCCCGCCGACAGCACCACCGCCGACATGCGTAAGCTGAGCCTGCGGGCATAGACCCCGGTGGCGGCGTAACTGGCGGCGGCGGCGATGATGCCGAATTCATGCATCGTGGCGTGCCCCAGTTGCAGTAGCGCCGCCGGTCCGATCAACACCAACAGGCCGGCAAAGCCGGCGGCGATGCCGATCACGCGCTTGCCCCCGGTCAGCCGTTCGACCCCGAAGCCATGGGCGAACACCACCGTGAACACCGGCATGACGCCGATCAGGATGGCCGCCAGCGCCGAACTCACCTCGATCTCGCCCCAGGAAATCAGGGTGAAGGGAATACCGTTTCCCAACATGCCGATAATCAGGAAATGGCCCCACATGGGGGCTCCGCCCGCGCCCCAGGGCGGGATCAGCGATTGTCCGCGCCACCGGGCCACGGCGTAGAGCACGACGAAGGCGATGGCGACGCGCGAAGCCGCCACGGTCAGGGGCGGCACCGCGTCGACGGCGACCTTGACCAGCAGGAATGAGGAGCCCCAGATCAGGGAGAGTGTGAGGACGAGCCCGTAATCGCGCAGCGACTGGGGTGTCACGCGGTCAGCTCTCCTGGGGGTCGGTCATGAGGCATTGCGGGCTGCGGAGTGTCCCGAGAGCCTCCCTCAGCGCGTCGGCCAGTTCCAGGCGCTCGGTCGGCGACAGCCACAAACCGACGCTGTGGGCGACGCCATGGGTGCGCAGCCTCAATTCCTCGGCATGGCTGTCGCCCTGCAGTTCGACCCGCAACCAGTAGGGTTGCAGCTCGATCCGCTCTTCCCGTCCGCGGATATCGACCCGGCGGATGGAAAACCGCGACGGTGTCAGGCACAAGTGCTCGAAGGCGCGGCTGCGCAAGATGCTGGCGCGCACCGCCCAGCCCAACAGGGCGATGGTGACGGCGAAATAGAGGACCACCGGCCAGGCCCCGTTGAACAGGAAGCCGAGGCCGATGGTGCCGCCGACCGCGCCGATGGTGCCCATCATCAGGGCGAACCCCTGGGGGCAGGGGCTGCGGCGCGGCGTGATCAAGGCATCGAAAACGACGTCTTCCTCGGGGCTGGCGTCCCTGCCTTCGCCGGTGTCGGCACCGGGGGCGGCGTCTCCGATC
The DNA here is from genome assembly GCA_029863585.1 of Alphaproteobacteria bacterium. GTDB lineage: Bacteria > Pseudomonadota > Alphaproteobacteria > SMXQ01 > SMXQ01 > SMXQ01. The sequence continues at coordinate 24,516 of JAOTVC010000023.1, forward strand.
AAACTCGTCATGTGTCCTTGATAGGGCGCCCGGAAAGTCCTGTCAAAACAAAGCGTTCGTTAAGGTTAAGGGGTCATCCGCCGGGCCGTGGCGGCGCGTGGTTCTCTTCTCCCGGCTTCTCCTCTAAAGTGCCGATCCATGAAGAAGGCAGATGTCGATGAATTCTTCCGCCGCCTGGCGGAACGCGCCCCGGCGCCGGAGAGCGAGCTTCATTACGCCAATCCCTACACGCTTCTGGTGGCGGTGGTGCTCTCGGCCCAGGCGACCGACGCCGGCGTGAACAAGGCGACCAAGCCGCTGTTCGCCAAGGTGAAGACGCCTGAGGCCATGGTGAAGCTCGGCTTGGACGGGCTCAAGGGTTACATCAAATCGATCGGGCTGTTTAACAATAAAGCCAAGAATATCATTGCCTTATCGGAAAAATTGATCACTGATCACAAGGCCCGGGTGCCGTGCGACCGGGCCGCCTTGGAGGCCCTGCCCGGGGTCGGGCGCAAGACCGCCAACGTCGTCCTCAACGTCGCCTTCGGCGAGCCCACCATGGCGGTGGACACCCATGTGTTCCGGGTGTCGAATCGCACCGGCCTGGCCCGGGGCAAGACGCCCTTGGCGGTGGAGCGCAAACTGGTCAAGGCGATCCCGCGCAAATGGATGGACCACGCCCATCACTGGCTGATCCTCCACGGCCGCTATACCTGCACCGCGCGCAAGCCCAAATGCCCGGAATGCCCGGTCAACGACCTCTGCGCTTTCAAGGGCAAGACGACGGTCTGACGTTGTTTTGAGGTGCCCACGCCGGGCCGGCATGGCCGAGTTGGAGGCCGGAAAGGCCCAACGGATTGTTAACCCGATGTCCGTTTGTGACCCGAAGCAGACATTGTCGGAGCGGTCAATGGGTGGCAAATAGGCCCTCATGACTGGGCAACTTAGAAAATGGGCTGGTGCAATCAAGCGAGACACCTATGCCCTTTATCTCGCGGGCCGTGATCCCCGCGTACCTTGGTACGTGAAGGGCCTAGCGGTCTTGATCGCGGCGTACGCTCTCTCTCCCATCGACCTGATCCCGGACTTTATTCCCGTTCTTGGATACCTGGACGATCTTATCTTGCTGCCACTTGGAATCCTTATCGTCGTGAAGCTGATCCCGCCCGAGATTATGGCCCAGCATAGAGAGGCAGCCGCAGCTGCGCAGCAACGGCCAACCAGCCGAGAAGCAGTTGTCGTTATTGCCTGCATCTGGGCTGCTTCCCTTGGGCTCCTAGGTTGGCTCTTCTATCGCTGGTTCAGATCATAAGGGCCCAGGCTCAACGAACGGGGCTTGTTAACCTGATGACCGCTTGTGACCCGAAGCGGCCATGAGCTCACCCTTCGACCACAAGAAATAACACCCTACGAGGGGGCGTTAATCCGAACATATGGAGAGGCCGCAGCGGCTGTCCGTCTTCTGCGTGCCACAAACCCGAGTACGGCGAGGCCAGAGAGGAGGAGAGGAAAAGCAGCGGGTATCGGGACCACCGGAGCAGAAATTGATCCAGCTATGATGTCACGGGCTGGACATGGTGTAGGATCGATGCAGACCACGCCGAGTTCAAGCTCCTGTCCTAGGGGACTAAGGGACAGTGGAATCGTGCCTCCCGCGTCCGTCATGGGAGCACTCAATTCGAAAGCCAACAAATAATTGCGAACCGCCACAAAGGAGCTAAACAATGTGGGGGAGGCTAAAGGGCCGGGCATGGTATAAGTCACACCCAATCCCAGTGAGGGATTGAGAGTAGTGGTTATGTTGATCGCATTAAAAGTATTTGTCGCTGCATCATAGCCAAAACTTCCCGTCGCCATGCCACCGTCATCGAACATGACCCCGTCAAGCGTCCATGTGACTAGGACTGCCCGCGAAGGAGAGGCATTAAGTTGCATTATCGTTATGACGATAAGTGCCGCGAATTGGCGAAGAAGTCGCAATTCCATGACCCGCTCCTGGGAAGTCCTAACCGACTCCGCAAGCAATATTAGCCATGCGGAAGGGGCCTCGCCAGTCAGAATCATAGACAACGAATAAGCAATTCGGACGACCAGAACTTGTCCGTCGCCTTTGGCTAAGGTAGAAGCTGCCTCATGACCGCTTTTGGCCAAAAGCTGACATCAAGTTAACAAGCTCCCGTCCCAACCATGCACGGAGATCGAGAAGCTCTTGAGGGCGGGCCCCGGCTGATCAGGTGCGCCAGCGCAGGGTGGCTTCCGGAACCGGGTTGCTGAACGGCCGGCCGTCGGCGCGGGCGCGGGCGAATTCCCATTTCAGGCGCAGATACCACTTGGCCGGCAGGTCGGCATCGTCGATCAGGCGCATGGGCGGGTCGTGGGCCAGGCCGAACTGCTGCTTGGTGACGATCTCGCGGTCCTGGCCGAGGAAGCGCACCGCATAATGCTTGATCAGCGGCGTCAGCGGCGTCAGCCAGGGCACGTTCCAATAGACGATCTGGTTGACCTCGGAGGCGTTGGGGCCGATCGGGGTGACCGCGGTCAGGCCCAACACGCGGTTCTTGCCGGCCTGGACCTCCTCGATGCGGATGCCCGGCAGGCGGAACACGGTCTCGGTCTCCGGCGCCCCGCCCAGCAGCTTGTAGCCCCGCGAATTGGCCGACGGCCGGTGGCGGCACATGGTGAAGCCATATTCCGAGGGCGCGAAAGCCTTGGCCTTTTCATAGGCCGATTTCTTGGGCCGCCACCACCACGAGGCATGGACGAAGGGCCCGTGGGCCGGATCCATCAGCCCCATGACCGCCTGGTCCATGGGGCAGGGAAAGAACTGGCGGTCGAAAATGCGGATGGGACCGAGATCGTCGCCGCCGGGCAACGCCGGGATATCGATGTCCGGCGTGAACGGGCCCTTTCCCTTGCCGATCCACACCCAGATGTTGCCCTGCGCCTCGCGGCAGGGGAAGTTCGTGACGTTGATGCGGGAAAAATCGAACGTCTGGTCCCTGGTCAGCGACGGAATCGCCTTGAGACAGCCGTCCGGCCCCAAACGCCAGCCGTGATAGCAGCATTCGACCTCGCCGCCGTCGAGCCGACCGAAGCGGAGCGGGATGCCCCGGTGCGGGCAGACATCTTCCAGGCAGAACGGCTGGCCGTCCCCGGCCCGCCCGAACACCAGGTCCCGGCCCAGGATCGTCTTGGGCAACAGGGTGCCGGGGACGAGCTCCCGCGACGGCGCGGCGTAATACCAGAGATCGCTCAGCGCGTAGTCGGGACCGGCTTGGGCCCCGGTGCGGGCATCGGCGGTGCCGTCCTGGTGATCTTGCATGCCGGTCTCGGCCATCGGCTCAGCGGCCCTTCATCGTTATCCCTTGACCTTCGCTGCGGGAAGGAAGTCTACGAAACAGCGCGCCGCCTCCCGATCCTGAAGCGGCGTGCCGGCCGGCTGGCCGCCCGCCAGGCCGCGCAACTCCAGATGGGTCACGCGGTAGGCCGGACCGTCGGCATAGAGGAACAGGTCGAGGATACAGCGTGTCCCCCGGTACTGCCAGAGGGCAGCGGGGTCGTCGACCCGCTTGAAGGCCGGGTTGCCCAAGACCTTTGTCAGCTGTGCCTCGGTCAGACCGATAAGCTCCGCCGGTTTCATCCGGGGTGGCGGGGCCGGCTTGGGTTTGGGCACGGTGCGGGCGGCGCGCGCCGGAGGCGACGGCCTCGCGGGCGGAGACGGGACCGGTTCGGCGGCGGCTTCCGGCGCCGGCGCCGGTGACGCCGGGTCCGGTTGTGGTCCGGCACACGAACTGCCGAGCAGCGCGGCGCAGAACGCCGCCCAGTGAAGCGGTCTGGTCAAGGGAACGCCCGTCAGGTGCCGGTCGCAGCCGAGCTTTCCTTGAACGGCGATTCCGGGGAGACCGAGGGCTCCTTGGGCTCCGGGCTCAAGACCTGGAGATCACCGGAGATGACGCCGCCGGCCTCGATCTCCAGTTGGCCGTATTCGACCGATCCGTTGATCCGGGCCGTGGGCCTGACCTTGAGGCGCTTCTTGGCCAGGAGACGGCCATCGAAACGCCCGGCGATTTCGGCTTCGTCGATTTCGGCCGACCCCTTGAAATAGCCCGTGGGCGAGATTTCCAACTGGCGGCAGCCCTCTAGATCCGCCTCCACCGATCCTTCGACCACCAGCTTGTCGCAAGCCGCGATCTGACCGCTGAGCGAAATCTCCCGCCCCACGACCAGGGTCTTGCCCTCGACGCCGTAGGAGCGCATCTCGCTTCGCGGCGACAACCCGGGAATATCGGCGATGCGGCTGGTGGACGGTTTATAAGGCCGGGCCGGCAGCGGCTTGCGCAGGTTTAGCGACGTCGTACCCTCCTTGGTCGGAAGGGGCTTGGCCTCCGGCCGACGGGTTCCGCCGATTGGGGTCGGATCCTTCGCGGCGTCACTCTTGTCTCGGCCGAACATGGCGCAGCCCTCCGGAAAGTGATGAAAGTCTTTTAACAATACCCTTTGCGCGGCCCGGAAACAACAAGAGCGGCGCGGGTTTGTGCGCCCTGCGCGCCCATGTATACTCCGCCTGGCTCGAACCGGGACGAAGAGGCGATTGGGAATGGCGGAAGTGATTCAGCGTTCGGTGATTGAAGGGCGGCGCTTCGACGTCATCGGTATCGGCAACGCGATCGTCGATGTGATCTCCCATGCCGAAGACGGCTTCCTTCGGGACAATGGCCTCAACAAGGGCACCATGACCCTGATCGACGCCGGCCAGGCGGAGCACCTCTATGGTCTGATGGGTGCGGGCATCGAATCCTCGGGCGGTTCGGCGGCCAACACGCTTGCCGGGCTGGCGGCGCTGGGCGGCCGGGGCGCTTTCATCGGCAAGGTGCGGAACGATCAGCTGGGGGGCATTTTCCGCCACGATATCAGCGCCTTGGGGGTCGCCTTCGACAGCGCGCCGGCGACCGCGGGCCCGCCAACCGCGCGCTGCCTGATCTTCGTCACCGCCGATGCCCAGCGCACCATGCAGACGTTCTTGGGCGTCTCTGCCGAATTGAGCCCCGACGACATCGACGAAGACGTCGTCGCCGCCGGCGCGGTTACCTATCTGGAAGGCTATCTGTGGGACCCGCCGGGTGCCAAGGCCGCCTTCCAGAAGGCCGCCTCGATCGCCCACGCGCATGGCAACACGGTGGCGCTGACGCTGTCCGATCCGTTCTGCGTCGACCGCCATCGCCTCGATTTCCTCGACCTGGTCGAAAGCCATGTCGACATCCTGTTCGCCAACGAAGTGGAGATCATGGCGCTTTATCAGGTCGACGATTTCGATTCGGCGCTGCAGCACGTGTCGGGCCATTGCCAGGTGGCGGCCCTGACCCGGTCGGAAAAGGGCGCGGTCATCATCTCCGGCGATGAGGTCCACGTCATCGACGCGGTTCCCGTTTCCAGGGTGGTCGACACCACCGGGGCGGGCGACCTGTTCGCCGCCGGGTTCCTGTTCGGGCTCACCCAGGGGCGGGATCTGCATGATTGCGGGCGCCTGGGGGCGATCTGCGCCGGTGAAGTGATCGGCCATTACGGCGCCCGGCCCGAAGTGGATCTCGCCCAGCTGGTGGCGCCGGTGCTGGACTGAGCCCCCGGCACGCCCCGCGCATGCAACCCGGGCGAGGCCGCCCATGACTAACCGCTGGATCGCCGCCGCCGCCGTTTACCGCGACACCCGGATGGTGCTGATCCTGGTGCTCGGATTCTCCAGCGGTCTGCCGCTGGCTCTCAGCTTCGCGACCCTGTCCATCCGGCTGACCGAGGACGGGGTCGACCTCGCCACCATCGGCCTGTTCTCCCTGATGGGCCTTCCCTACACCTTGAAATTCCTATGGTCGCCGCTCATCGACGGCCTTTCGATTCCCTGGCTGACGGCGCATCTCGGCCTGAGACGCGGCTGGATGGTTGCCTCCCAGATCGCCTTGGCCGCGGCGATCATCACCCTTGGCCTCGCCGACCCTAGGGCGGCGCTGCTGCCGGTCATGGCGCTCGCCTTCACGGTGGCCTTCCTGTCGGCGACCCAGGACATCGTCATCGATGCTTTCCGGGTCGAGATCCTGGCCGAGCGCGAACAGGGCGCGGGCGCCGCCGCGGTCCAGCTCGGCTACCGCTTGGGCATGCTGGCGTCGGGCGCGGGCGCGCTCGCCATCGCCGAACTCTGGGGCTGG
>JAOTVC010000182.1 GCA_029863585.1 Alphaproteobacteria bacterium
CGATCGCTGAATCCGGCGTCGCAGCCGTCTTTGCCGCACCGGCCCTCAGATACTCCGATAAGAGGGCACGGGCCTGTTCATCCGACAACCGGGACAGAATCTCCGCCCTCTCTTCGGCGGTGAGGTTCGCCAGCGTTTCGGCGGTTGCTGAGACAGGCGGCGTGGTATCGGCGGCGATCTGCTGGGCCATCAGGCTGGATGGAACAGAAACGAAAATCAGCATCAAGAGAGCGCCGACAGCATTTCGCATTGCGCCTAACCCCTTTTTCGCTTTCTTTGCAGCTACCAAGCTTCACCTTCTACCAATGAGCTGTCTTGCCTGCCTTCCCAGCGGGCTTGCCGGATAGTCCGCCTCGAGTCTGCCGGCGATGGGTTCTGCCGCCGTCAAGTCGCCGAGCGCGACGAAGCTGACGACCAAAGCATACAGGGTATCTGCCGTTTCGGCACTACTTCCCATCACCGTCTGCAGCGCATCGACGGCGCGCTTATGCTCACCGAGCTTTGACAGAACCACACCGAGATCCGCCGCAATTGTGGCATCGTCCGGCATAAGAAGTGCCGCCGCCTCAAGCGGAACCACGGCTTCGCTGTTCTTCCCGGTCATGACCAGGATGTTGCCGAGGGACTGGTGGAGCACGCCGTCCGACGGATTCGCGGCAACCGCCTGTTCGAGCGTTGCGCGAGCCTCTTCCAGGGCGCCGCGCTGAGCCTGCAATCGCGCCACCATCATCCACGCGTCGCCGCGTTGCGGATCCATGGCCGCCGCTTCGCCAAAGGCCTGCTCGGCCGCCCGCAGATTGCGGAGCGCCAGCGCGGTGCCCCCGATCGCCAGTTGGGCCTCCGGGAAATCCGCCTTCGCCATCAGGGACGCCTGGTATTCCCGCATGGCGGCACGAACCGATCGGGTGATTGCCGGCGGATAGCGGGCTACCGGTATGTCGAGAAGGATCCGGGCGGCCTCGACACGCACGGAGCGCATCTCGTCCGACAGTCTCGGGACGATCCGCTGGGCCCGAACCGGTGGAGATGCGGCGCTCTGAACCCGGATCGCAGCGTTACGCACCAGCGGGTCCGGATCCTCGAGAAAGGCGGCCGTGCGGTCGGCGACGGCGGCCGTCGGTGTCGAGGCCAGGAGGGTAAGCGCCGTCGCCCGGACGATGCCCGGCTGGTCCGGGCTCAACGCGAGGGCGACGAGCTGGTCCTGTACGGTGTTATCCATGCCGCCGCGTGCCCTGGCGATCACCTGGCCGTAATGCGGCTGCCCGGAACGGCCGTCCGGATACCACGCCTTGACTTGGTCCGCCGCCCATGCGGCCTTCCGGTCGACATGACAATCCGTGCAAGCGTTGGGCACGGATATTACTGTTGAGAGGTCCGGCCGAGGAACCCGGAAGCTGTGATCGCGGCGGCCATCCACGACCATGTAGAGGCGCTCGGGCATATGGCAGTTCACGCACTGCGCCGCCGGTGTGCCCGATTCGTGGAAATGGTGCTCCAGGCCATCGTAAACGGCGCGCCTCAGCGTCGGGAATTCGCTGTTGCCCACCTCGCTGTGACACTGGGTGCAGACAGCATTGCCCGCCGCCTTCAACTCACCCGAATGCACGTCATGGCAATTGCTACAACGCACGCCCTGCGCATACATCTTCGACTGCAGGAATGAGCCGTACACATAGACCTCGTCCAGGATCTGGCCATCCGGGTGGTACTGCCCGTCCCGCAGGACGGCAAGGCGATAGCTGTCGGCGAAGGGCGCGCCGACGGGCGGGCTGGCGTCGCCAATGGGCTCCCGCCGTGAATGGCAGCCGGCACAGTGCTGGATTTCCACCTCAGGGTCGGCGGGGTCGAAGGCGAAGGTCAGGCCAAGTTCATCCGCGCCCTGCCATCGGGTGGGCTCGAAAGAGCCCGTATTGCCGGCCCATGCGGCGTGGGCCTCGCCGGGCCCGTGACAGGCCTCGCAGCCAACCCCGATCTCGGCCTGTTTGCTCGCATAGATCTTGCTGCGCGGATTGTAGTTCTTCTGAAACCCCGTAGCGTGGCATTCCGCGCATCTGGCGTTCCAGTTCTTGTACGGACCGGTCCAGTGCAAGCCGTTTCCGGCCTTCAAGTCCTGTTCGGGATACAGGTGGTACCACAGATGCCTTTCGGTATCCCAGGTCACGTCCAGCTGTTGCAGGCGCCCTGGCTCGGTCTCGACAAGGTATTGCTGAAGCGGCGTCACCCCGACCGTGTATTTGACCTCATACTTCGCGAGGCTCCCATCAGGCCCATCGGTCTCGACGAAAAAACCGCCGCCGCCCTTCGTAAAGCGGCTGACGGCGCTTCGGTGCTCGAACGAGCTGTTGCCGAAGTCGCCGAGAACAGAGGCTTCAGTTGGGCTTCGCCAGGCCCAGGCGTGGTGCGACGATCGCCAAGCGTCTCCGGCGTCACGATGGCAGCCGACACAGGTTTCGGACCCGACATGGCCCGGCGCTTTCCCGGGCTCGCCTGCCTGTGCGAACGCCACAGCGCATAGAGCGCACGAAACTGCGACGAGAATTGGCCACACTCGGGACAGGATCATGGGGCCGTCAAGCGCCTTGAGGATTCCGACAATACTTCCTCCACAGTCCCTGTGAGCTTGTCCCGAGCCCATTTCGAATTAAAGGGAATTCGCGCCAATCGCATCAGGTGGCGCCGCCGAGATCACATCTTTGAGCACTGTTTCGGACTGACGCCATTGTGTAGATGCTCCAGGCCGAGGTCCAGAGCGAAACCCGCGTGAAGTGCCTTATTGCCGGAAGAAATACGTTAGTTTTCTCTTGCAGCCAATCAACACCTTTTTGGTAGACCTTTGCGCGTAACGAAAGGCTATCGCGCAAAGGCCTCCTTTAGAGGTTTCGTAGCATGGTCTCTTCGTGCACCGGTAAGAAGAACCTGCCGCCGCAAATCGGATTCCGACAACGACAGGTGCCGCCGCCCTGTTGGGCCGGTTGGGCGAAATTATGCCGGTTTCCAGCAAGAGTTGACAATACTTCCCGAATTCCCAGTTTCGGCGGCAACTACTTCGAAAGGTTGCTCCCTGCAACGGCGCAACCGCATCGCTGCCAAGAAGGCACAGCATACGTGGGACGAAAGGGGGACATTCGATGAAGGCTTCGGGCAGAATATCTTTGGTATTGATGGCGATTGCACTCAGCGTACCGTCGGCGCTCGCGCAGACGCAGACGCCGAACATTCTCGTCATATTTGGCGACGATATAGGCACCTGGAATGTCGGCGCCTACACGCACGGCATGATGGGCCGCACGCCCAACATCGACAGCATTGCAAAGGAAGGTATGCTGTTCACCGATCACTATGCCCAGCCGAGTTGCACCGCGGGGCGTGCCGCCTTCATCACGGGGCAATTGCCGATCCGCACCGGGATGACGACCATCGGCATTCCGGGATCGACACGCGGAATTCAAAAGGAAGATCCTACCCTCGCCGAGATCCTCAAGAGTCAGGGCTACGCGACCGCGCAGTTCGGCAAGAACCACCTGGGCGACCGCAATGAATTTCTGCCGACAGCGCACGGCTTCGACGAGTGGTTCGGCAATCTCTACCATCTCAACGCCGAGGAGGAGCCCGAACAACTCGACTACCCCGGCCAGAAGAACCCCGAATACCTGAAGAAGATGGGGCCGCGTTGCGTGCTCCATGCCTTCGCGACCGAGGTGGACGACCCTACGGTCGACCCGAAGTTTGGCCGCGTGGGCAAACAGAAGATCGAGAACACCGGACCGCTGACCCGCAAGCGCATGGAGACCTTCGATGGCGAGGTGCTCGACCATACGCTGAACTGGTTGGACAGGAACGGAAAGGGCGACAAACCGTTCTTCGTCTGGTTCAACACGACGGCGATCCACATTCACTCGCGCTCTCCGCAAAAATACATCCAGATGGCGGTGGATGAAGGCCGCGCCGAGGAAGACGTGGTCCGCGCCAAGATGATCGAGCATGACGAACAGGTGGGAGCCCTGCTCAAGAAGCTGGAAGACCTTGGCGTCGCCGACAACACCATCGTCATCTACACTACCGACAACGGATACGAACTGATGTTATGGCCGGACGGCGGCTATGCGCCATTCCGCGGCGAAAAAGGCGGCACCTGGGAAGGCGGCGTGCGCGTCCCGCTGCTCGTCAAGTGGCCCAGCAAGATCGAGCCCGGCAGCGCGTCCAATGGAATCCAGAACCACGAAGACCTCTTCGCCACGCTCGCCGCCGCGGCGGGAATGCCCAACCTCAAGGCCGAATTGCTCGCCGGCAAGAAGATAGGCGATATGACCTATAAGGTTCACCTCGACGGCTACAACAATCTTGACCACTGGACCGGCAAGAGCGAGAAATCCGCCCGCCGGGAAATCTTCTACTACGACGAGACCGATCTCATGGCCTTGCGCGTGGACGCCTGGAAGATGCATATCGGGATCAAGTAGGAAGGGATCTGGTTTAACAAGAAGGAATATCCCAGCATCCCCTATCTCTTCAACCTGCTCATGGACCCGATGGAGAAGATGGACCAGGAGTCGCACGAGTGGGGCTGCGCGGGCCGCAAGTTTTTTGCTTCCAAGATGTGGGCACTGAACTCATCAGGACCATTCATCGCGGCGCATCTGAAGAGTTTGCAGGAGTATTCCCCGCGTCAGGGCGCAGACTCGCTGAGCATCAAGAAGGTCCTGGACGAGGCAATGAGGAAACTGGCAGCACCGCGTGGCGACCACTAACCCCGCTGTACATCGCTGCGCCCGCCGTCGACCCGGCGCGGGCGCAGCCTTTTCTCGCAAACGTTTGGCCGTCCGGGACGCAACCAGCTGGATCAGTTGCTCGACAACGGTCTGTCCAGGCGCCCTTTGGCGGTCTCGAACGCCAAGGGACCCGGCGAGAAGATGGGTGAGGCGCACGGACTGACATAGTAAGGCGTGACTGTGGCGACACGCGGCTGTTGCTTCTCGGACCGGTTTGGAGGTTTCGCGACTGGACTCCGTTACCGGTCTCTGCTCGGCACCGCACGAATCGGGCGCGCCAACGCCATCCGATGGTTGCCTGAAGTGATGCCGCATCCTGATCGAAGGCGGTCACAGCCGAAATGGAATGACTGTCATCGCCGACGGCGGAAATTCGGCGCTGAGGATGGCGGTGGTTAGGGCTCTGCGGTGAAATGCCGTAAGCTGTCATCCTCAAGGGGCGCGTTTCGGTGCGCGCGACGAGAATTGCCCTGTGCAAAGGTTGGCGATGAGAATCGCGAGAACAATCGGATTTGTCATAGCCGGCGTATCCCTTCTGCTGGTCGCCCTGGTCGTCGGCGCCGTTGTGGCACTCAAATTTGTCGATTTCAACACCTACAAGCCGCTGGTCGCCGACGAGGTACGAAAGGTTACCGGCCGCGAGCTTGCCATATCCGGCGACCTGCGCCTGGACATCGGGCTCACGCCCGGGATCGTCGTAAACGATGTGACGCTGTCCAACGCCGAATGGGGGTCGCGGCCGGATATGGTGTCGGTCAGGCGCCTGGAGGCGAAGATCGTGCTCACCTCCCTCATCTTCGGTGTCCTGGAGATCGATCGTATCGAACTCACCGGCGCCGACATCCTGCTCGAGACCGACCGCCAGGGGCGCGCCAATTTCGAATTCGCGCCCCCGGGCGCTGCGGCGGAGGCGGCACCGCAACCCGAACAGGCCGGCTCGGGCACTGCGGCGTTCCCTCTGGTCCACGAGGCGGAAATACGCGATTCCCGTCTGACCTATGTTAGCGCCGCAACGGGCGCCACGTACAGCACCGTCGTCGACTCGCTCACCCTGGGCGGCGGAGGGTCGGACGCCCCGATGAACCTCGTCTACGCCGGCAGCTTCAAGGATACGCCGGTTCGGGCTACGGCAAGGCTGGGCTCGCTTGAGGGGCTCTTCGACCCAGGCAGCCCGTGGCCGGTGGAAGTGGCGATCGATGGTGGTGGCGCGACATTGACGGTCAAGGGTGCGATCGCCGATCCCCTCGCGGCCAGCGGAATCGACCTGGCGATCGCGGTCCGGGGCGACCGCTTCGACGCTCTGTCCGCACTTGCGGGCCGGCAGGTGCCGGCACTGGGCAGCTATTCCCTGGCCGGGCGGGTGACTGGCGATCATGCCTCTACGATCGATATATCTGGCCTGGCGGTGCAAGTGGGTGGCAGTGACATTACGGGCAGTGCAAATGTGACGCTGTCGGGTGAACATCCTGCCGTCGGTGCGAGGCTCGCTTCCGACAGGATCGATCTTGCGGCATTCGGCGCCGGTAACGCGCCGCTGCGAGGTGCCGTGGCGGTATTCTCGCTGAAGGACGACAGACTGTTTATCGATTCGCTCAAGGCGGAGTTGTCCGGCGCCGCCGTTACGGTTCAGGGGACGATTGCCGAACCCGCAAGAGGCGGGGGCCTGGCTCTGTCGGTCGTAGCCAAGGGCGAACGGTTTTCCGATCTGTCCGAACTGGCGGGCAGGGAGATGCCGGCGCTGGGCGGTTACGCGATTTCGACACGGCTGACGGGCGATGCAACAACGAAAACCAGATTTTCGAATATCGTGGCGCAATTGGGCAAGAGCGATCTTGAGGGATATGCAACGGTTGCGCTGACTGGCGGGCGTCCCTTCTTCAATGCCGTTCTCTCGTCCAACAACATCGATCTTGCGCCCCTTGGGGGCAGCGAAGGCGATGGCGGCGCGGGACCGCAGGCGGCCACGCAAACGCCGGATCGGCTCTTCCCCGACGATCCGCTGCCTCTGGAGGAGCTCAAGGCGTTCGATATCGGCCTTCGCCTCGACGCCGCGACGGTAACCGGCCGCAGGGTCCCTTGGCGGAACGCTGCCTTAGTGCTTTCGCTCAGGAATGGATTGCTCGATATCGAATCGTTCAGAACGGAACTGTATGACGGTGCGTTCAGCGGCGCGGCACGGATCGATGCCCGAACGGAAATGGCCGGACTGATCGCCAGAGTGACGCTGCGAAACGTCGACCTGAAGCCCGTGCTCGAGGAAGCCGCTGTCGCCGGCGCGTTGGAGGGTCGGATCAATTTCGATCTGGACGTGGCCGGCCGGGGCAATTCGGTTCGGCAGATCATGGCGAGTCTCGACGGCAAGGTAACCTTGGCGATGGGCAAGGGGAGGATCAGGTCGAGAACGCTGCAGACGTGGGTCGGTGGACCAAGGCGGATTTTGAGCAACGTGCTCACCCTGAATGTTGGTGGCTATACCGCAGTCAATTGCGGCCTCGGTGTTTTCGACATCAGGCAGGGCCTGGCGACGGCCGGCGGGCTGCTCCTCGACACCGATGTTGCGGCCTTCGGCGGCACGGGCACTGTCAATCTGCGGACGGAGGCGCTGGACCTGATCATCGACCCGAAGGTGAAGAAGACAACGTTGAGCGCGGCTGTTCCGGTGCATGTACGGGGTACCCTTGCCAGCCCCGAATACAGCTTGGACACCACGGCGGTTGCGCGGCGGGTTGGCGGATTGCTGGGCGCCCTTGCCTTTCCGCCGGCGCTCATCCTCGTGCTTGGCGAACTGGGAACCTTCAAGGATGGGGACTGTGCGGGGCGGGCAGCTTCCACTGAGGATCAAACCTTGCCTGGAGGGGCGGAGCAAACGACCGAGGATCAACCGCCCGCCTTGCCTGGCAG
>JAOTVC010000183.1 GCA_029863585.1 Alphaproteobacteria bacterium
AGCGCATCCTTTACGGCCTGGTGGAACGCGAATTCGATCCCGCCAATCTCGGCAAAATGCAGCCGATCGGCAAACCGTCCCAGGGCATGTCGCACATGCTGATCCACCCCCATCCCAGGATCAACCCGGCGCTGGACATCCCCGTGGTGCCGATCTTCCTCAACGAGAATTTCCCGCCGCTGCCGACCGGCCGGCGCTGCTGGAACCTGGGCCTGGCGCTGCGCGAGATCCTCGCCGACGCGCCGGAGCGGATCATCGTCTACGCCTCGGGCGGCCTGTCCCACGACCCCCGCGGGCCGCGGGCCGGCTGGGTCGACGTGCCACTGGACAACTGGGTGCTGGAACGTATCAAGCGCAACGAGGGCGAGAAGCTGATCAACCTGTTTTCTTTCGATTCCGATACGCTGCGCGGCGGCACCGGCGAAATCCGTGCCTGGATCACCGCCGCGGCCATCATGCAGCGCCCGGCGACGGTGCTGGATTATTTCCCCTCCCACCACGCCAAATGCGGCCTCGCCTTCGCCTGCTGGCCGGAAGAGACGGACCGTCGGGCCGCGGCCCAATAGAGGCCCGGCCGTGGCGACCGCAGCGACCGCTTCGCCCTCCCCGTGGGTGGCGAAAGCGTCCCGGCACCTCGCGCCGCCCGGGGTTGGGGACGGCAACCTCCGCGTTTTGGACCTCGCCTGTGGCGGCGGCCGGCATGTCCGGATGCTTCTCGAGCAAGGGCACCGGGTCCTGGCGGTCGACCGGGATATCGGCGGGCTCAAGGACCTCGCCGGTCACCGGCATCTAGAAATCCTGCAATGGGATCTCGAGGACGCAAGCCCCTGGCCGTTTGCCCGAGAGCGCTTCAAAGGCGTCCTGGTGACCAACTACCTGCATCGCCCGACCCTAGGCCGCACCCTCGGGCTGGTGGCCCCGGGGGGCCTGCTGATCTATCAGACCTTTGGGGTCGGCAATGAGCGCTTTGGGCGGCCGTCGAACCCGGATTTCCTGGCCTCCCCCGGGGAAATCGCGGACCTTGCGCGGCGCGCCGGTTTTTCCATCGCCATCGACGATCATCGGACCGTCGCAAGCCCCCGGCCCGCGGTGGTCCATCGCGTCCTCGCCCGGCGCCGTTCCCGCTAGGACGGGCGCGTCCGGCGCGGCCATTCAAAGCGGCGCGTCAGCGAAGTCTTAGGTTTAATAAATCCTTGATATTTGTGGCCTAGGGTCCGGGCTGGCTGGAACCATCCTTAGCGGCACAACGCATGTGGGAAATTCACGCAAGACGGCACCGCCGGCTTTCGCTGCTCGACAAATATGCCGGCCAGATGGGCCATCTGGTGAAGAACCGCCTGACGCAACAGGCCCTGATGGAGGCCAAGCGCGAAGCCGAGCGCGCGGCGGAAACCGCACATGCCGCCCTCCTGGCGGCGGAAGAGGCCAACCGCGCCAAGACCCAGTTCCTCGCGAACATGAGCCATGAGCTGCGGACGCCGCTCAACGCCATCATCGGGTTCTCGGACGTCATCGCCAACGAACTGCTGGGCCCGGATCCGAAGCCGTCGCGCTATCAAGTCTATGCCCGGGACATCAACGACGCCGGCGGGCACCTGCTTGCCGTCATCAACGACATTCTCGACATCGCCAAGATCGAATCCGGCGAACTCAATCTCGATTCCAAGGTCTTCGACAGCGCCGCCGCCATCAAGGCCTGCCTCAAGATGATCCAGGAGCAGGCCAGTTCCGCCGGATTGCAACCACTGGAATTCTCCCAGGAAGGGCGCGGCGGGATCATCGCCGACGAGAAGAAGTTCCGTCAGATCATCATCAATCTCGTTTCCAACGCCATGAAGTTCACACGCGAAGGCGGGCGCGTCGGAGTTGAAACCGCCCTGGCCGAAGATGGCCGCTTCCGTGTCACCGTCTGGGACACCGGGATCGGCATCAGGCCCGAGGACGTTCAAAAAGTGTTGGAACCCTTCCGCCAGGTCGACAGCGCCCTGTCGCGCCAAAACGAGGGCACCGGATTGGGCCTGCCCATCACCAAGGCGCTGGTGGAGCTCCATGGCGGAACCTTGGAGATCACCTCCAAGGTCGATGTCGGCACCCGGGTCGTCGTCCATCTGCCGGCGGAACGCGTCGCCGCGCCCAAGGGGGAAAGGCAGCCATGACCTACAAGGATTACGCCGAAGAGATCGAGGCCTTCGCCAGCGTCGAAAACCCGCCGGCCCAGACGCCCGACGCAGGGGGTGCGAGCGATGCCGAGGCGGCGCCCGAAGCCGCAATCAGGATCGGGCGCGTGGTGGCAGTTGAGGGGTCCCAGGTCATCGTCCTGCTGGAGATTTTTGAAACGCCGGCAGCCTCCGAGTCGCCTGAGTCGCCGGGACAGGCCAATGCCCTGCAGATCGGCGCCCTGGTGAAAATCCGGACCCCGGAAACCATGGTTTTCGGCATGGTCTGCGGCCTATCGATTCCGATTCCGAGCCAGTCTTCGGAAGACCGGGAGATGCGCATCGTCGAACTGGAACTGGTCGGCGAAGCCATGAATAACGATGAGCAGGCAGCGGTGGTGTTCCGCCGGGGGGTGTCGTTCTGCCCGGCCCTCGGCGAAGGGGTCTACGCCACCACCCTGGAAGACCTCAAACAGGTCTATGCCAAACCCGATGCCGCTTGCGCCCGGGTCGGAACCATCTATCAGGACCAGAGCCTGCCCGCCTTCGTCGCCATCGACGACCTTCTGGGCAAACATTTCGCGGTGCTGGGCACCACGGGATCGGGCAAGTCCTGCGCCGTCGCCACCATGCTGCGATCCATCCTGGATCAGCACCGGGACGGGCATATCCTGCTGCTCGACCTCCACAACGAATACGGCCACGCCTTCCGCGACTGCGCCGAAGTGCTGGGTCCGGGCAACCTCAAGCTGCCCTATTGGCTGCTGAATTTCGATGAATTGCAGGAAACCCTGATCGACCGCCACGACAATCGCGAGGCGGACCTCACCATCCTCAAGGATGCGGTGACCCATGCCCGCCAGACCTTTCATAAGGGCGATGCGGACGGCCCCTATTTCGGTGCCGATTCTCCGGTCCCCTATCGCATGTCGGACGTCATCCAACGGGTCGAGGAATCGCTTGGGCGGCTGGAAAGACCCACGGATTCGGCGCCCTATCTGCGCCTTCGCGAACGCATCAACACTTTCCAATCCGATAAGCGCTTCGACTTCATGTTTCAGGAAGGGCTGACAGTGAAGGACACCATGGTCGATGTGCTGTCCCAGTTGTTCCGCATCCCGGCCAACGGCAAGCCGATCACCATCCTGGATCTTTCGGAGATTCCGTCCGACATCATGAACGTGGTGATCTCCCTGGTCTGCCGCCTGACCTTCGATTTCGCCCTGTGGGCGGACCGCAGCGTGCCGATCCTCCTGGTCTGCGAAGAGGCCCATCGCTATGCCGGGCAGAATTCCGGACAGCGCTTCGAGCCGACCCAGCGGACCCTTTCCAAGATAGCGCGGGAGGGACGCAAGTACGGCGTGTCGATCGGCCTGGTGAGCCAGCGGCCGTCGGAACTGCCGGTCGGCATCCTGTCCCAGTGCAACACCATCTTCGCCATGCGCACGAGCAACCAGAAGGACCAGGAATTCGTGCGCGCCACCCTGTCGGACTCGGGGCGCGGCTTGATCAACTCCCTGCCCTCGCTGCGCACCGGCGAGACCATCGCCATCGGCGAAGGGATCCCGGTTCCCGTCCGCTTCTGCTTCGACTACCTTCCCGAAGACCACCGGCCCCACAGCGGCACCGCCTGCTTCTCGGGCGCCTGGAAGGACGGCGGCAAGGATAAAGGCTTCGTGGCGGAAGTCGTCGCGCGCTGGCGCAACCAGCACCGTTGACGCCGCAGCCGTACGGTGGGGCCTGCGGCCTTCACCCAATAGCGATGAACTGTTTGAACGCCGGCGGGATCAGGCGTTCTGGGACTGCATCCGGCAACGGGCGCCCGCCACCAGCAGGTCGATTTCGCCGTCCTCACCGGCCAGCGGCAACAGGATCGAACGATACAGGGCGGGATGGCCCTCTTCGTCCTGGCCTGTACCCTCGCCGAGGATCGGCGCACCGCTCTTGATCGCGTCGTCCAGTTCGCGCACGGCGATGGCGAGAAGCGAATCCGGCGGCAGGTCGCCGATCGGCGTCCTTTCCGCACGAACACCGGAGCGCCGGGCGATGGTCTCACCGATCCGCGTAAGCTCCCAATCCTTGCCCTCGCCCCTGGTCACGACACAGCAATCGGTCCACAGGTCGGACGGGACCGATGCGAAGAACTCCGCGGCCGGGGCGCAAGTCGTCGTGCCATAGCGGAGCCCCTGCCAGATTCCCATCAGGCGCATGGTGAGCCGCCGATCTCCGGCGACGATCTTCGCGAAGGGTTCGAGACCTTGCCTATACTGCATGGCCAACTCCATGGCGGGACGGATCGGGCCCCGCGATCCCGGCGGTTGCCCCGGGAAGGAGGAAACCGAGCCCACAGCCTAAGGCGCAATTCTTAACAAATTCTCGCTATCGGCGGCGCCGACGGGCGCTAAGACATTGAAACCTTGGAAGAACCGCCGCAACGCTCGCAAATTGGCATCAAGAAGCCACGGATTGAACAGCCGGCGGCGACCGGCAGGGACCGGCGGCCGTTCTATTTGCAGATCATTTCCTTGGCTTCCTTGTCCTTAACCAGGAACGCGATATCGCAGGTCATGCCGACCTTGACCGCCTTGCGGTCGTTCTCCATGCCGTCGACGACAATCTTGGTCCTGGAACCGCTGACCTTGACGGTCCGATCCATGCCTTTGTGGTCGACGACGATGCGCCGGCCGCCCCGCTTGGCGGCCTTCACCCGGCCACTGAACCGCTCGACAATCTCGCCGGTCCCTTTCGACCACATCGCGTTCCAGAACTTCACCAACTTTGGGGTCTCGGTGTCCACCAGGTGCTGGTAGCGGAATGCCGGGGTCTTGCCCAGCGCCTGGTCCGGGAAGGCGAGAAATTCCTTGCGGTGCAGGTCCTTGTGCACGGGCGTTTCCGCCATCGCCCAGTACTGCGCGATCTGGCCCTCCTTGGACAGGAACCAATTGACGAAGATCTTGGACGCCGCCGCGCGAGGCGAGCCTTTGATCATGGCCATCTGCGCCGGCCCCACGGGCACCGGCTCCGGGCAGTGGAATCCTACCGGCGCCCCCTTGTCCAGGTACTGGCGCGTGCGATGGCCGGAGCCCATGATGACCGCGTCGAACTCCCCGGCCGCGGCCAGGGAAACCGACGCGGTCTGGCCCTCTTTGCGGAATTGGGGGCTCAGGGCGAACAGCCCGCGCACGAAACCCTTGGCCCAGTCCTCGCCCTTCATGCCCCAAAGCGGCAGCAGCCAGCTATGGGGATAGTTGTTGAGGGCGAGGCGCCCGCCCTTCCAGCGGTCGCCCTTCAACAGATCGTCCCAGGTCTTGGGCAGGTCGCTCTTCTTCACCTTGGCGGTGTTGTAGGTAATGCAGCGGTAGGTGAGCTTCTGGCCGATCCAAAGGCCGCCGTCGTCGCGATAGGGCTTGGGAAGGTTCTTGAAGTTGGGAAGGTCGCGAAGGTCCTCAAGCGCCCCGCCCGCCTTCATCTGGTTGTAGAAGGCGGCGATGGAGATCACGACGTCTGCGATATGGCTGCCACTGCGGTAGGCCAGCAGGGGTTTCAGACCACGGTCATATTTGGTGCCGCGCCAGTTTTCGAGCTTGATGAAAGGATATCTTTCGCGGAAGGGCGCGGTGAACTTCTCGAAGCCTTTCGACTTCCACGAGCTGACGATCTTGACCTTTCCCTGTTTGCGGGCGTCCTTGAGCCAGGCCGCCGGCACCTGATGTTCGCCTTCGGATCCGGCCAGGATATCGTCGGAGATCTTCAACTCCTTGAGGATCAATTGCATCGATTTGGGAAGGTCCGCCGCCGCCGCGCCGGCCACGGGCAGGATCGTGAAGGCGGCCACCGTAGCCACGGCACCAGACATCAAGACTGTTCGAACGCCCATTTCAACCTCCCGCGCTGCATTCTGAATTTTTCGTTCTTGCCGCCATCACGCCACGGCCGCGCGCCCTTGTCAAAGGGACAGTGCGCGGCAGACCCGGGGAAACAGGAATGCGAACCAAGGCGCATAATCCCCGGTGCCGGCCTTGAGCCCGGCCTTGATCTCGGCGACCGGCCGCCAGGCCCATTCGCCGACCTCTTGGGGATCGGGGGTGATCGCGGCATCCTTATCCAGGGTGCCCACGAAGGTGTGGTTGTATTCTACTTCCCGGAGCCCGCCGCCCACATCAAGGTCGTAAGCCACTTCGAGCAGTTTCCGCAGATCGCACCTCACCCCGAGTTCTTCCTCGAGCCGCCGGCCGGTGGCAAGGTGCAGGTCTTCGCCGGGGCGCGGATGGCTGCAGCAGGCATTTGCCCACAGTCCGCCCGAATG
Source organism: Alphaproteobacteria bacterium (assembly GCA_029863585.1). Taxonomy (GTDB): domain Bacteria; phylum Pseudomonadota; class Alphaproteobacteria; order SMXQ01; family SMXQ01; genus SMXQ01. Next base: position 6,463 of record JAOTVC010000183.1, read on the forward strand.
ATATTTGCCTTTGGCCCGGCGCTGGATCAGGCACAACCCCTCGGGCGAGAACAGGAAGATGGAAAACGCCCGGTGCAAGAGGCCGCGGCGATGGGCATCGAGCTTTTCCATCGTGCCCAACTCTTTGTCGTTCTCATCCACCAAGATGACGTGATCGGCCATGGCCGGTTCTCCCTTGGCACCGGATGGGGCACCCAACGCAATCATAACATGCCCTGGGGCCGGCGGCGGCAATGGCAGGGAGCGCCATGGCGGTGGACCGCGCTCCAGAGTTTCGCTATCACCCAGTGTGATGGAACGCGCCACCGACCCCGGCACCGATTTGCCAGACCTCTTCCGCCCCGCCGGGGGGTTCTTGCCCTTGCCCCTTTCGTTTGCCATTGCGGCGCGCGGGGCTGCCGCCGATGGCACGCATCCCTCCCGAATCGTCGTCCGGGGCGAGCCTGGCCTCATCGAATACGGCCAGGCGCTTGCGATCCCGTCCGTGGGGTCGTATCTCGCCTCTCCGGCACTGCGCCGGGGTGCCGGCGCCGGCACCGGCGCGGCCGGCCGCCCGGACCGGGGCGCCGGCCGCGACCCGCATGCGAGCGCAGGGACCCAGCGCCCATGACGCCGCGGGGTTGGCTGCTCGCCGGTGCGGGCTTCGCGATCCCGGTCGGCAGCATCGCCGAGCCCAAGGTGGTGGTGATCGTCCTCGCCCTTCTGTTGCTGGCCGGCCTGCTGGTGCTGGGGCGGCGGGAGGGACGGGCCCTGCCCCACTTTCCGTGGGGCGCGGCGTGGCTGGCCGCCGCCATCCTGCTCTGGGCGGGCGTCGGCGCCGCCTGGTCGCTCGATCCCGCCAGCAGTTTCAAGAAACTCGCCGATCTCGGCCTCGCCGCCGCGGCCGGCCTGGCGCTATTGGGGAGCGATCGGCGCCTGACGCCGCGCGACGGGCAGGCTTTCGGGACGGCCCTTTGCCTCGGCATCGCCCTCTCAGTCGCCGCCCAGTGGAGCGAACTCGCCACCGGCGGTCTTCTGGTGCGCCTGTTCCATGACGATTGGGACGGCACCCTCTCGCCCCTGGTCAGGGGCATCAGCGTCGCGGCGATCCTGGTTTGGCCGGCGCTGATCTTTCTCAGCCGGGGCGGGGCGCGCGGGACGGCAATGGTTTT
>JAOTVC010000184.1 GCA_029863585.1 Alphaproteobacteria bacterium
CTGTCCCGGCGAAATCGCCGGTGCCGCGACCGAATCGCCGGGCAGGGCCACGGGTTTTGCCGCGCTTCCCATTGACGGAACCCGCTAAGCCCCCCATTTTAGGGGTATTCTGGTTCAGGTCGAGCCCGTGCCGGCGTCGAATCGTCGCGACGGGTTCGTCCCTGATGCCCAGGTCCGGGAGCGACAACAGCGATAGAAAGAAAGACAGCGTAATGGACATCATACCCGGTGGCGACGGCGCCGCCGCCCCTCAAACCGGCCCCGGTCCCTTGATTCAGGACGTCGAGACCGCCAGCTTCATGACCGAAGTGATCGAGGCCAGCCGAAGCGTCCCCGTTATCGTCGATTTCTGGGCGCCCTGGTGCGGTCCCTGCAAGCAGCTCGGCCCGGTGCTGGAAAGGCTGGTGACCGAAGCCGGCGGCAAGGTGCGCCTCGCCAAGGTCGATATCGATCAGAACCAGCAATTGGCCCAGCAGCTGCGCGTGCAATCGATCCCCATGGTCTATGCCTTCTTCGGCGGGCGGCCGCTGGACGGATTCCAGGGCGCGGTGCCGGAAAGCGAGGTCAAGGCATTCATCGACCGGGTGATCGAGGCGGCAAGCTCCATGGGCGGAGGCGTCGACGCCCAGGGCACGCCGGTGGCCCAACTCATCGCCGAGGGCAAGGCGGCGCTCGCCAAGGAAGATCACGGCACCGCGATGCAGATGTTCACCAAGGTTTTGGAAGCCGAAGAACAGAACGTCGCGGCCCTGGCCGGGCTGGCGAAATGCTATCTCGCTTCCGGTGAAGCCGAAGCGGCCCGCAACCTGATCGACAGCGTGCCCGAGGAGAAACGCGATGACGCCGATGTCGCCGCGGTCCGCAGCGCGCTCGATCTCGCCGCCGAGGTGGCGGGGGCCGGTGCCGACGCGGCGGCGGAACTGGCGGCCAAGGTCGAAGCCAATCCCGCGGACCACCAAGCGCGGTTCGATCTTGCCATGGCCCTGTTCGCCGGCGGCGACCGTCCCGGTGCGGTGGATGCGCTGCTGGACATCGTGCGCCGCAACGCCGGCTGGAACGAAGGCGCCGCCCGCAAACAGCTGATCAAGATGTTCGAAGCCTGGGGTCCGGATGATCCCCTGACCGTGGAAGGGCGCGAGCGCCTGTCCACCGTCCTCTTCTCATGAGGTGTCCGTGAGCCCGAGCCCGTTCGACCCGACCTACGAGGACCTTCCCGACGTCCTGCCGATCTTCCCGCTGGCCGGGGTCCTCCTGCTGCCGGGCGGGACCCTGCCGCTTAATATCTTCGAGCCGCGCTACCTGGCCATGACCGCCGATGCGCTCAAGACCGATGCCCGACTGATCGGCATGATCCAGCCGACCGGTGCCGACGACGCGGACAGCATCGCCGCTGCCGGGCGCACCGGTCCCGAGGTCTATCCCACAGGCTGCGCCGGGCGGATGGTGAGCTTCGCCGAGACCGGGGACGGCCGGTACCTGATCAACCTCTCCGGCGTGACTCGGTTTCGCGTTCGTGAGGAACTAGCCCCGGTCAAGGGTTACCGGCGGGTGCGCCCCGACTTCTCCGGATTCGAGGGCGATTTCGACCCGCACCCCGGCGCAAGCATCGACCGGGGCCAGCTGACGAATGCGTTGAAGCGCTATTTCCAGTCCCAGAGTATCGAGCCCAACTGGCAGGCCATCGAAAAGATGGACGACCGGGATCTGGTGACCTTCCTCGCCATGGGCTGTCCGTTCGATGCGTCCGAAAAACAAGCCCTGTTGGAGGCGGAAGGCCCCACCGAATGCAGCCAGATTCTTCTGACCCTATTGGAAATGGCCAGCGGCGGCGAAGGCCGCGGCGAAGGCACGCGCCACTAAGCGAGGCATCCCGATGAGCCAAGATGAAAGTTCCCGCATCGACCCTAAGCTTCTCGAGATCCTGGTCTGCCCCCTGACGAAAGGACCGCTGCGCTACGACGCCGAGGCCCAGGAGCTGATCTCCGAACAGGCGGGCCTGGCCTACCCGATCCGCGACGGCATCCCGATCATGCTGGTCGACGAGGCGCGCGCCATCGGCGACGATGCCTGAGCCTGGGCCTGAGCCGCGCCCCCGGCCTATGCCGTCATCGGCAATCCCACCCGCGGCCGTGACCGAGGCCCGGCTCGACCGGGCCGCCCGCAAGCTACATCTCGCCTTCGACGATGGCACCCGCCACAGCTTCGACGCCGAATTCCTACGCGTCCTTTCGCCCTCGGCCGAAGTCCAGGGTCACGGCCCGGGCCAGGCGGTGACGGTCCCCGGCAAGCGCCAGGTTGGCATCAAGGCGCTGGAGGTGGTGGGCAATTACGCGCTTCGCATCGTCTTCGACGACGGCCATGACACCGGCATCTATTCCTGGGCCTATTTCCAGGAACTGGGTGCCGAGCGGGACGCCAAGTGGCGGCTCTACCTCAACGCCCTCAAGCGCGAAGGGCTGAGCCGCGATCCCTAGAGCGTTTCGCCGCGGACCAGGCGGGGCAGGTCGCCGGCCAGGCCCATGGCTTCACGCATGAACAGGCGCCGGGCGGGGCCCAAGCGGTTGACGGCGGCCAGGCCCAGGCCACGCACCAGGCGCAGCGGTGAGAGCGGGTTGGAGAACAGCCGGTTGATGACGTCGGTGGCGGCGGCCAGGGCGACATTGTCGAACCGCCGCCAGCGCTGGTAATCGTCGAGCACCGTGGTCATCCCGAAATCCAGGCCGAGCCGCCGCGCGTCCACCACCACCTCGGCCAATGCGGCGGCATCGCGGATACCGAGGTTGAGCCCCTGGCCGGCGATCGGATGGATGCCGTGGGCGGCATCGCCAATCAGGGCGAGACGCGGGGCGATGTAGGACTCGGCGAGATTGAGCCCGAGCGGATAGGACCAACGCGGCCCCGTCGCCTGCACGGCGCCGAGGTGATCGCCGAACCGGACCGCGAGTTCCGCATTGAAATCGGAGGCGCCCAGATCGAGGTAAGCCGGCACCAGATCGGCGCGGTCGGTCCAGACGATGGAAGAGCGGTGCCGACCCTCTTCGTCATCGGTCATCGGCAGGATCGCGAAAGGGCCCGGGTCCAGGAAGCGCTCCTCGGCGGTGCCCTCGTGGGGCCGTTCATGCAGCACAGTGGTGACAATGGCGCCCTGGCCGTAGCGCCAAGCCGTCTGATTGATGCCCGCACTTTCCCGCACCTGCGATCCCCGGCCATCGGCCCCCACCACAAGGAGGGCCTGCACCGCGCCCCCGCCTTCCAGGGTTACAACGGCGGCGGCGGCGTCCCGCTCGATCCCGGCGACGCCCCGGGGCGCCATCAGACGGATGCCCGGGGCGGCTTCGACGGCGTCGAGCAAGGCCGCCCTGATCCTGCGATTCTCCAGGATATGGCCCATGGGACCGCCGCCCAGCTCCTGATGGTCGAAATGCAGGACGAAGGGCTGGTCCCCATCGGTCACCCGGATGTCAAGGATCGGCTCCGCGTCCCGGGCCATCGCCTCCCAGGCGCCGAGCGACTGCCAAACCTGGCGCGAGCCGGCGGCGATCGCCGAAACCCGTCCGTCGAAGGCCTGATCGGCCCAGCGGCCGGGGTCGTCGCGTTCGATCACCACCACCCCGACCCCGACCGACTGCAAGGCCAGGGCCAGGGTCGCCCCCGCCATGCCGCCGCCGATTATCGCGACATCACAGCGGACCGTTTCACCGGATTGTCCGTCTCCATTCATTGCGCCAGTTTCCTTCAAGGTCCTGGGCAGCGTAAAGCTCGATTCACAGTCTATTATTTAGGCACCACTTGGATGATGCCCAGAAACTGATCAATATTTAGGCATTCTCGCGCCTCCCGGCGTTCCCCTATTCCGCCGGAGTCGCATTAACTTGTTGAAATCATGAAGTTTTAGGCAATCCGGCACGGCACTTGAATTCCCAAGGAGGTCCTCCCGGGGCAAAGCAAACAACGAAGGGGTACAACCGATGAAAATGATCATGGCCATTATCAAGCCCTTCATGCTCGATCCGGTCCGAGACGCCCTCTCCGAAGCAGGGGTTCAGGGCATGACCGTGAGCGAGGTCAAGGGGTTCGGCCGTCAGAAGGGCCATACCGAGATTTATAGGGGTGCGGAATACGCCATCGACTTCCTTCCAAAGATGAAGATCGAGGTCGCCGTCACCGACGATATCGCCGACCGGGTGGTGGAAGCCATCCAGAAGGCGGCCGCCACCGGCAAGATCGGCGACGGCAAGATATTCGTATCGGACATCACTGCCGCCGTGCGCATCCGCACCGGCGAAACCGACGGCGAAGCCCTCTAACCAACAAGAGGCAGGAAGAAGGAGAAGACCATGTTTATTCCAAAGCGATTTATAGCGGGGCTGGGCGCCGCGGCCATGGCAATGACGGCGCTGGCCGGCGAAGCCCTGGCCCAGACGCCGCCACCCAAGCTCGATTCCGGCGATACCGCCTGGATGCTGACAGCTACCGCCCTGGTGCTGTTGATGACTATTCCGGGGGTCGCCTTGTTCTACGGCGGCATGGTGCGCAAGAAAGGCGTGCTGGCCGCGGTGATGCAGTCCTTCGCCATCACCTGCCTGATTTCCATCATCTGGATGGTGGTCGGCTACTCCATCGCTTTCGGGGCCGGCAACGCCTATATGGGCGATTTTTCCAAGGTCATGCTGGGCCACATGGAAGTCGGCACCTTGAACGGCACGATGCCGGAATCGGTGTTTGTGATCTTCCAGATGACCTTCGCCATCATCACGCCGGCCCTGATCGCGGGCTCGGTGGCCGACCGCATGAAATTTTCCGCCCTGCTGTGGTTCGTCGGCATCTGGTCGATCGTGGTCTACGCGCCGTTCACCCATTGGGTGTGGGGCGGCGGCTTCCTCGGCAAGGCCGGCGTGCTTGATTTCGCCGGCGGCACGGTGGTTCACATCAATGCCGGCATCGCCGGCCTGGTGGCCGCCCTCATGCTGGGCAAGCGGGTGGGCTACGGCACCGAGAACATGGCGCCGCACAATCTGACGCTATCGGTGATCGGCGCTTCCCTGCTATGGGTCGGATGGTTCGGCTTCAACGCGGGTTCCGCGGTCGCCGCCAACGGTACCGCCGGCATGGCCATGGCCGTGACCCAGATCGCCACCGCGGCCGCGGCCCTGGCCTGGATGTTCATCGAATGGGCGCTGCGCGGCAAGCCGTCGGTCCTGGGCATCGTGTCCGGCGCCGTCGCCGGCCTGGTCGCGATTACCCCGGCCTCGGGCTTCGTGACACCGTCCGGCGCGCTGGCCATCGGCGTTGCCTCCGGCATCATCTGTTACTGGGCGGCGACCAGCCTGAAGAAGATGCTGGGTTACGACGATTCGCTCGATTGCTTCGGCATCCACGGGATCGGCGGCATTGTCGGCGCGCTGTTGACCGGCGTATTCGCAGCAAAATCCATCGGCGGGACCGCCGGCGTGCTGGAAGGCAATGTCGGCCAGCTGTGGATCCAGTTCGAGGGGATCATCGCGACGATTATATATTGTGCCGTCGCATCGGCGATCATCCTCAAGATCCTCGACCTCGTCATCGGCATCCGCGTGAGCGAGGAGGACGAGCGCCAAGGCCTCGACCAGTCGCTGCACGGCGAAAGCGTCCAATAACCACAAGTTCCCGGCCCCGCCCCCCGGTGGGGCCGGTTCCCCGGGGGTAGGCCCTGCCCCCATTCTTCGTAGACTGGCCCGGAAGGCATCCCTTCCGGGCCTTTTTCGCCTAAAACTTATGCAGAATACCGCGTCGGGCCCGCCAAGCGGCTGCCCAAGATCATGCGATTTATTCCTAAGCCCCTAGAAACACAGGCAGAAATTGGTTTCGGCACGGCCCTTGAAACAGCTTCATCAGGCGGTGCCAGACGCAACAAGAGCCCAAAACGGCCACGATCGCCGAAAGACACGAAGAAACGGGGGTAACAGGGCAGAAATCGGGGATTGGACGAGGACCTGGGGTGCCGGCGCAACGCCCGTCACACCCCACTGGTTTGCACGGCTCATCTTCAAACTGCATATAAATTGAGCATTGCCGGACGGATTGGCGGCCTGAGAGCCGTTGCCCTGCCCGCATGGAGGGCGGCGCCATAGCCGAACCGGGAACGCTGGCAACCACGAAGAAGACCAAGGGGAATTTGGAATGTCGTCACTTAGAAAATGTCTCACTTTCACCATGGCTGCCGGTGCAGCGGCCCTGATCGGGGCGCCCGACGCCCTTGCCCAGGGCGCGGACAAGTTGGATCCCTCCGCTACTGCGTGGATTCTGACCTCGACCGCCCTGGTGCTGTTCATGACCCTGCCCGGGCTGGCGCTGTTCTATGGCGGGTTGGTCCGCGCCCAGAACGTGCTCAGCGTCCTGATGCAGTGCTTCGCCATCACCTGCATCGTCTCGGTGCTGTGGTTGGTCGGCGTCTACAGCCTGGCCTTCGGCGACGGCGGGCCGATCAACGCCTATGTCGGGGGCCTGGGCAAGGCGTTCCTCGCCGGCATCGGCACCGCGACACCATCCTCCGCCGCGTCCCATCTGCCGGAGAACGTCTTCTTCATGTTTCAGATGACCTTCGCCATCATCACCCCGGCCCTGATCGTCGGCGCCTATGTCGAGCGCATCAAGTTCGCCGCCATGGCGCTGTTCACCGTGTTCTGGTTGATCATCGTCTACGCCCCCGTCGCCCACTGGGTGTGGGGCGGCGGATGGCTGAGCGCCATGGGCGTTCAGGATTTCGCGGGCGGCCTGGTGGTCCATGCCACATGCGGCACCGCGGCCCTGGTCATCGCCCGCGCCCTTGGCGGCCGGCGCGGCTTTCCCCATGAGCTGCAGCCGCCCCACAGCCCCGGCATGGTGATGATGGGCGCGGCGATGCTGTGGGTCGGCTGGTACGGTTTCAACGGCGGATCGGCGCTCACCTCCGACGGCGCCGCCGGCATGGCCATCACGGTGACCCACATCTCCGCCGCGACCGCGGCGCTCACCTGGATGATCATCGAATGGGCGGGGCACGGCAAGCCGACCCTGGTCGGCATCACGACCGGCGCCATCGCCGGATTGGCGACCATCACCCCGGCATCGGGCTTCGTCGGCCCGGTCGGGGCGCTGGCCATCGGCGCCATCGCCGGGGGTCTGTGTTACGTCGCCGTAGGGATCGTCAAGTCGCGCTGCGGCATCGACGATTCCCTCGACGTCATGGCGGTCCACGGCGTCGGCGGCTGCACCGGCACCCTGCTGACCGCGGTGTTCGGCGCCAGCGCCCTGGGAGGCCTCGGCGCGTCCAAGCTGACCGTCGCCCATCAGTTCGGGATCCAGGCCATCGGTGTGGCATCGACCGTGGTCTACACCGCCATCGCGACCTGGATCATCGTCAAGATCGTCGATGCGCTGGTCGGCCTCAGGGTCGATCCGGAAGACGAGCTCGAAGGCCTCGACGTGCGCACCCACGGCGAGCGGGGTTACCTGTTCTAGGCGCGGGCGGGATCGTACGAGAAAGGGGCGGTCACGCGGGGCCGCCCCTTTTTTCTTTGCGCCGGAGGGCGCCTGCGCCGCGCCCTCAGGCCGCCGTCGACAGGCCGAACAGGTCGGCCGCATTG
>JAOTVC010000024.1 GCA_029863585.1 Alphaproteobacteria bacterium
TGCGCGCCCATATGGCGGCGATCAACACGCCGATCTTGGGGGACGGCAAGTACGGCGGAAGCGGGGCCTTTCTGGCCGGCCAGGGGTTGGAGGCGCGCCTCCACCTGCATGCCCGGGCGATCGAGATCCCGCGTCCCTCCGGTCCACCCTTGCGGATCGTGGCCCCCCTGCCGCCGCATCTCGAGGCGGCGATCGGCGCCTTCGGATTCGCGTGTCCGGCAGCGGAAGACCGTTTTCCCCGCGACTGAACCCCGCCCTGGGATCAGCGGACCTTCGCCCAATCGGGAAGCACGCCCGGTTCCACCCCGAAGACGATCAGCAAGAGGCTGTAGGCGAACCCCGTCAGGACGATGATCGCGGCGACGTTGAGGAGGATGCCCGCGCGCGCCATCTGGGGGATCGTCAGGTGGCCGGAGCCGAAGACGATGGCATTTGGCGGCGTCGCCACCGGCAGCATGAAGGCACAGCTTGCCGCCAGGGCGGCGGGGACCACGAGCAACAGAGGGTTTTCACCGAGCGAGATCGCGAGTGCCGCCATCACCGGCAGAAATGCCGCCGTCGTCGCGGTGTTGGAGGTGAGCTCGGTCAGAAACACGATAACCGCGATCACCGCCAGCACGATGACGATCGGCGGCAGGGCGCCAATCCCCTTGAGGGCGTCCCCCATCCAGGCGGCTAGCCCGGTCTCGGCGATCCCGGAGGCGAGCGTCAGCCCACCGCCGAACAACAGCAGGATGTCCCAGGGCAGCCGCTTGGCCCAGTCCCAGTTCATCAGGAACACGCCGCGGCGCGGATCGACCGGGATCGTGAAAGCGGCGACCGCCGCGGTTATGGCGATCACGGTGTCGTCGAGGCGCACGCTGTCGGGCAGGTAGGGTGCGAACAGGGGGCGGGTCACCCAGGCGAGGGCCGTCGCCGCGAAGAGGCAGGCGGCCAGTTTTTCCCCCCGGGACCAGGGCCCTCGGGCCGCCTCCCGCCCGGCGATCACCGCACCGGCCCCGCCGATGGTGTGCCCCTTGAGGCGATAAATCACCCGGGTCAGCAGCCACCATACGATGGCCAGCAATATCACGGCCAGCGGCAGGCCGAGGGCGAGCCATTGGGCGAAGCCGATGTCGGCGCCGTAGGTCTGTTTCATGAAACCGGCGAGGAAGGCATTGGGCGGGGTGCCCACCAGGGTCGCCATGCCGCCCAACGATGCGCCATAGGCGATGGCGAGCAACAGGGCCGGCGCGAATCCCCGCGGGCCGGTCCGGGCCTCGGTTCCGGCGACCTCCAGGTGGAGCACGGAGATCACCGAGAGCGCGATGGGCAGCATCATCAGCGCCGTCGCGGTATTCGAGACCCACATGGAGAGGCCGGCCGTCGCCGCCATGAATCCGCCGACGATGCCGTCCATGCGATTGCCGGCCCGGCGCAGAACGGCGAGCGCGATGCGTTCATGCAGACGCCAGCGTTCCATGGCCAGCGCAATCACGAAGCCCCCAAAAAACAGGAAAATCAAGGGGTTGGCATAAGGTGCCGCGGCCGCGCCTATGCCTGAGATGCCGAGCAGCGGAAAGGCGGCCAGCGGGATCAGCGCGGTCGCGGCCAGAGGCAGGGCTTCGGTGATCCAGAGCACCGCCATCAGCACGGCGACGGCGGCGATCCGCCAGGCGGGTTGGGTCATGCCCTGGGGCGGATCGATCGTCAACAGACCCACGAAAGCGGCGCCGCCGAGGATGAGCCCAAGGAAGCGGACATGCCGCGCCGGGTTCGGCCCGGTTTCGTCATCCCGTCCTTCTCCCGGCTTGGGTGCGGTTTTGAGCTCGGTCATCACGAGGTGCCTCCTTGCTTCCAGGGTAAGTCATGACGCCGCCTCGCGAAAGCCGGAGGCGGTCTCCGGGCTTTTCAAACGCCGGCTTTGTTGCCAAATTAGGGCCATGGACTCACTTGCCGATGCCGCGCGCCGTGGCCCGCGCCTGGCCGTTTTCGACATGGACGGAACCCTGGTCGACAGCCAGCACATGATCGTCGCCGCCATGGGCGCGGCGTTCGCCGCCATGGACCTAGAGCCGCCGCCGGGGGGTGACATCCGCCGGGTGGTGGGCCTGTCCCTGGGAGCGGCCATCGGCCGGCTCGCCCCCAACGTCGATGTCGGGCGGCGGGAAATGTTGGAGGATCACTACAAGAACGCCTTCGCGGCGCTGCGCGAGGCGGGAGAAATGTCCGAGATGCCGTTCGACGGCGCATTCGCCGCTCTCGATGCGCTGTCGGAGGCGGGATGGGTGCTCGGCATCGCCACCGGAAAATCGGTGCGCGGGCTCAACGCGATCCTGGAACGTTTTGCTCTCGCCGGGCGCTTTGCCACCTTGCAGACCGCCGATACCAATCCGGGCAAGCCCGCTCCGGATATGCTGCGCCAAGCGATGATCGAGACCGGCGCGCAGCCGATGGCGACGGTGATGATCGGCGACACCAGCTTCGACATGGAAATGGCCCGCAACGCCCGCGTCCCGGCCCTCGGTGTCGGCTGGGGCTATCACGGGCCTGCCGAGCTATTGGCTGCCGGTGCGGCGGACATCATTGACGCCTTTGGCGATTTGCCCCCGGCAGTCGAGGGGATCATCCAAGGCAGGGCCGGAAAGGCGGCGCCATGACGGGATCGGCCGGGCGCGGGGCCGCCCAATTCGAGACCGGAATCGCCCGCGAGGAAGCGGGTTTTGCCGTCACCTTGAACGGGGCGCCCGCCAAGACCCCCGGCCGGCACCCGCTGATCGTGCCCGGGGCGGCGCTCGCTCGGGAAATCGCCAAAGAGATCAAGGACGTGATCGCCGATCAGCCCGGCGCCCTTTCGGGCAAGGGCAAGGGCGCCCAAATCGCGGCTCCTAATTTCCGGATCGCCGCCGGGGCGATCGACGTGATCACCCATGAGCGCGGCGCCCGCGACCGGGTGGTGGCCGATCTTTCGGGCTACGGCGCGACCGATCTGGTGTGCTTTCGCTGTTCCCATCCCGATGCCCTGGTGGCGGCCCAGGCAGCGGCCTGGGCGCCGTTGACCGACTGGTTTGCCGCCGAATTCGGGGCATCGCTCTCGGTGACTTCGGGTTTGGCCGCCCCCGACCACGATCCCAGGGCGCTTGCCGCCATCGCCGCCGCGGTGGGGGCCGCGGACGATTTCACCCTGGCCGCCCTGTCCCTGGCCACCCGGTCGGCGGGATCCGTCGTCATCGGCCTGGCGCTGGCCCGGGGGAGGATCGACGCGGCGGAGGCCTTCGCCGCGGCCACGGTTGATGAGATTTACCAGGCCGAGCGTTGGGGCGCCGATGAGGAGGCTAGCCGAGGGCGCGAGGCCACGGCACTTGACCTCCGCCAGGCGGCGCAATTTCTTGAGCTCCTGGCTGAAGGGTGAGGAGGAGGTCAGCCGATGGCCGATGAACCGGAACTTATGGCCCTGCACCTGAAGATTCAGGGACGGGTGCAGCGGGTCTATTACCGCCAATGGCTGGTCGGGGAGGCCACCGCCCGGGGGGTCCGCGGCTGGGTGCGCAATCGCGCCGATGGCAGCGTCGAGGCGGTCTTGTCCGGTGAGATGTCAGCCGTCCGCGCGTTGGTCCAGGCCTGCCACCAGGGCCCGCCGAAAGCCAAAGTCGAGCGCGTCATCCAGATTCCCGGCGAATACCGCCCCACCGAGGACGACTTCCCGGAAGAGTTCCGCCAATTGCCGACCCTCTGATCCGGTGCAACCCCAAGCGGTTGGAAAAATCGCCGCGGGCAGGGAGTATCGCGTTCTGGTCGAAACCTGTCCCGGCGAGGAAGCCCGGGACCGCTATGCCCTGCTTGTGGGGGCGCGGCGAGGCCCAGGCCGTGCTAAGCAACTGTTCGATGAGGTCCTGGTCCGCGCCCGGCGGGCCCCCGCGCCCGGCGGGCCCCGAAATGCTACCGCACCCGGGAGCGGGAATGGATCGACCTTGCCCGGGCCCGCGCCGGGCAGGGCCGGGCAGGTTGGGTAGCGGGCTGCCAATCCTCCCAATACCGCGTAATATCCCCTCCATGACCATGCCGAAGACAATCGCCGCGCCGTACCCGCGCTTGGGTCAAGCGATCGGTCTTGTCGTCGCGGTCCTGGTGCTTCAGGGCTTGGTCGTCTTTCTCCTCTCTCGGAGCGTCCCGGGGGCGCGCGGGGCGGCACATCTCGCGAGTTTCCTTGTCGTCGCCAATCTGGTGTCCTTCGGGTTGGTGATCGCCTGGGCGGTGCGGCGCATGGGCCTGCCGTTCCTTGAAGCCCTGCCCTTTGCCGCCGTCCGGCCCGTCGTCTATGGGCCGCTGATCGTCACCGTCCTCGGTTTCGGCATTCTCCTGTCCGAGGCCGATAACCTGGTGCGCTGGATCCTGCCCATGCCGGAGTTTCTCGCCGAGGCCTTCCGTCAGGTCGGCAGCGGTGGCGCGGCGTCTTTGCTGGCGGTCGTCGTCGTCGCGCCGGTGGTTGAGGAACTGCTGCTGAGGGGAATCATCCTGCGGGGATTTCTCGGCCGCTACCGGCCGGGGACGGCGATTTTCCTGTCCGCCTTGATCTTTGGTGCCATGCATCTCAACCCCTACCAGTCCGCGTCCGCCCTGGTGATGGGGTTGGTCCTGGGCTGGCTCTTTTACCGCAGCGGTTCGCTCTGGCCCTGCATTTTCGGCCACGCGCTGTTCAACGCCCAGGGGTTCATCGTGAGCGCCCTGCTGCCCTTCAGGATCCGGGGCTACAATCCGGAAACCGTGAACACATCGACGGTCGAATTCCAGCCGCTTTGGTTCGACCTCGCCGGCTTGGCGCTGGCCGGTCTCGGCCTGGCGCTGCTGCTCCGCGCTCTGCGCCGCGAAGCAGTGTGGGATCGCGCGCCGTGAATCGGCCCGCCGACGCCCTGCCGTGCGAATCCTCGCGCGATCGGCGCAACGCGTTCTGGCAGGACGTGAAATTCCGCTACATGCCGTTTCGCGCCTATTACCGGCTGCGGGCCTATCGCTATCTGCACTGGAAGAGCCCGGAGATGGGGCTTCTGCCGTTCCTCACCGACCGCGGCAAGGCGAGCCTGGACATCGGCGCCAATCTCGGACTGTTTACCTATTACCTCTCGCGCCTCTCCACCCATGTCTATGCCTTCGAACCCAATCCGTTTCCCCTGCGGTCCCTGAAGGCCGTGGCGGATGCCAATGTCACGGTTCTGCCGGTCGCCGTCAGCGACCGCTCGGGCGAGGCCGAACTGGTGGTGCCGCGGACCGCCAAGGGCTGGTCCAGCAACGGCGCCAGTCTCGCCAAGGCGGCGGAGGCCGGGGCGGGGCGTCTCACCGTGCCGTGCCGGGCGGTGGACGATCTCGATTACCGGGGGGTCGGCTTCGTCAAGATCGACATCGAAGGCCATGAATTGGCGGCGTTGAAGGGGATGGAAAAGACGCTCGCGCGCGAACGGCCCAACCTGTTCATCGAAAACGAACGCCTGCATGCGGGCAGCGGGGCGGAGGACGTCTTCGCCTACTTGAAGGATCGCGACTATGCGGGCTTTGCCCTGATCGGCGGGGTGCTCACAAGCCTCGCCCATTTTTCTTTCAAACAGCACCAGGCGTGCCGTAACGGGCCCGCGAAGGACTACGTCAAGAATTTCATCTTCATCCCGCACTAGGGCCGCCCTAGTGCCGCACTGGGGCCGCACTAAGGGGCGAACCACGGGGGCGAACTAGGACCGAACCGGAAACGCCAACTGCGTCTAGTCCGGCTTGACGAGCCTGCGGTAGAGATGCCAGGTGGCATGTCCCAGGACCGGCAGGACCACGGCCAGCCCGATTAGGAGCACGGCCGCCCCGGCAACCAGCAGCGCCACGACGATCACGCCCCACAGTGCCATCACGAACGAGTTCGCGGCGACCGCGCGGATCGACGTGGAGACCGCCGTCATGGTCGTGACCGGCCGGTCCAGGATCAGGGGGAACGCCACCACCGAGGTGGCCAGCACCACCACCGCGAACAGGAACCCGACGAAGGTGCCGTAGGCGATCAGGGCGCCGCCGCGCCGGGTGTTCAGCACTTCGTTCGCGAAGGCGGCGAGCGAGGCTGGCGCGGCGTCTCCGAACAACCCGGTGTACATGAGTTGCGCCATGTAGAGCCAAGCCACGTACAGCACCATCATCACCAGCGACAACGCGACGATGGGCGCGAAGTGGGCGGAGTGGACGAACTCGAACGCCGAGCCCCAGCTCATCTCGCGCCCCCGTTCGCGATGCCGGCTCATCTCGAACAGACAGACCGCGACGGCGGGACCGAGGAGCGCCAGGCCGGAGATCACTGGGAAGGCAAGATGCGCGACGTTCTTGCCGGCCAGGAACAACGTCAGCAGCAACGCGAAGAGCGGGTATATGGCGGCGATGAAGACGATATGGGTGGGGTGGGCGGTGAAGTCGTCATAGCCTTGCTTCAGCGCCTGCCACAAGTCGCCGACACCGATCTTGTTTATCTCGATCTTGTTTGCGGGGATCTGGACGTCCCTGAATGTCTTTTCCTCGGCCACGGTAAATCCTCCCTCGGATCGGGGTCATGCAGCCAGGACAGGAGCAACCGAGAATCGGGCCGCGCCGGGGGCTGGCCTGCCGTGCAGTTTCTCGTTACTCAAAAAATAAAAATGGGGGCGCCGCACCCTTTTGCTTGGTCTCCGGTCCCACGCGCCACCGGCGCCGCTCCGGACCGTGCGGATGCCTCTCAATGGCTTTGTAGACCCAAGAGGCAGGCCGATTCAAGCGCCATCGCCACCCGGCAATGGGGACTTAGGCTTTTCTCTTGCCAGCGGATTCAGGGACGGTCGAGCGGCCGAAGACGTCCTCGAAGCTGGTGCGCAGCGCCCGGTCGAGATCGGCCATGGTGGCGTCGACGCCGAGTGCCTTCAGCGAGGTGACACCGAACCCGGCCAACCCGCAGGGAACGATGCCGGCAAAATGGCCGAGATCGGGCGCCAGGTTGATGGCGATGCCGTGGTAGCTGACCCAGCGGCGCACGCGCACGCCGATGGCGGCGATCTTCTCTTCCCCGGCCCCCCGTGGCACCCAGATGCCGACCCGGCCGTCGCGCCGTTCGCCGCTTATGCCGAATCGCCCGAGGGTCGCGATCACCCAGTCCTCGAGGTCGCGCACGAAGGCACGCACGTCCGATCCGCGCTCCCTGAGGTCGAGCATCACATAGGCCACCCTTTGCCCGGGGCCGTGCCAGGTGGTCCGCCCGCCGCGGCCGGTGCGGTAGACCGGCAGGCCCTTGATGTCGAGGAGTTCCGAGGTCTCCGCCGAGGTGCCCGCGGTGTAGAGCGGCGGGTGTTCAAGGCACCAGATCAGCTCCGGCTTCTCGCCCGTCCGGATGGCGGCGACCCGGGCCTCCATCTCGGCGACGGCGTCTTGGTAAGCGACCAGACCGGGACTGACGCGCCAATCTATGTCAACCGGGCGCTTCCGGGGGGCCTGGGCAGGCAGGGCGGCGACCATAACCTTGCACTCCGGGGCTTGATTTGCTATCTCCCACGGGCCCGGAAGCTACGGCTCCGGGCCGGCGTTTGAAATATTCTAGCAGCGAATAGAGCGGTCGTGGCGGAATTGGTAGACGCGCAGCGTTGAGGTCGCTGTGGGGGAAACCCCGTGGAAGTTCGAGTCTTCTCGACCGCACCATTCCGGGCCCGCGTGGCAATGGCGGGCCCGATTCATTTGCCGCGGACCGCGCCGCGCCGTTAACGGCGCCTGCGTGTGCTCCATCGGGGAGAAAGGCCATGTCCGAAGGCACCGACATCGGGCCCGACGCACCCGCGGTTGAACTCTACGGCGTCACCCATCGGCAGATCGCCGACTTCCGCGAGGCCCTCGACGCCGGCGATACGGCCCGCTGCGAGGCCATCGCCCTGGGCCTCCACGTTGCCGACCTTGCCGACCTCATCGAGGGCTTGACCCCCTCCGAGCGCCACATCCTGGTGGCGCTGATCGGGCCGCATCTCGACCCCGAGCTGCTGACCTTCCTCGAACAGCCGGTGCGCGACGACGTCGTCGGGCGCATGGAGCCCCACGACGTCGCAGCCGCAGTCGCGGAGCTCGATACCGACGATGCGGTCGACGTCATCGAGAACCTGGAGAAGCCGGTCCAGGCCGAGGTTCTGGAGCGGCTGGAGACCGGCGACCGCGCCATGGTGGAGGAGGCTCTGTCCTGGCCCGAGGACTCGGCGGGCCGCCTGATGGAGCGGGAGGTTGTCGCCGTCCCCTCCTTCTGGACGGTGGGCGACTCCATCGACTTCCTGCGCGATGAAGCGGAGAAGGGAGGCGAAGCCCTGCCCGGGGAGTTCTTCGATCTGTACGTGGTCGACCCCACCCATCGCCCGATGGGTTCGGTGTCCTTGAGCCGGCTGTTGCGCAACCGCCGCCCGGTGCGGCTCCAAGACCTCATGAGGACGGATATCCATGCCGTTCCCGTCGAAACGGACCAGGAAGAGGTTGGGCTGCTGTTCCGCCAATACGACCTTGCCTCGGCCCCGGTGGTGGATTCGTACGGCCGCCTTGTCGGCGTCATCACCCATGACGACGTGCTCGACGTGATGGACGAAGAGGCCGAGGAGGACATCATGCGTCTCGGCGGTGTCAAGGAGGACGATCTCTACCTGGCGGCGCTCAAGACCTCGCGTTCGCGGATTTCCTGGTTGATGGTCAGCGCCCTGAGCGCCCTGGTCGCGTCGGTGGTGATCTGGCAGTTCGAAGCCACCATCAAGGAGATCGTGGCGCTCGCCATTCTCATGCCCATCGTCGCGGGGCTCGGCGGCAATGCCGGGACTCAGGCCATGACCGTTGCCGTCCGGGCGCTGGCGGTCAAGGACCTGAACGCCGCCAACGCCAAGCGCATCGTCGGCAAGGAGGTCATCGTGGGCCTGTTCAACGGTATCATCCTGGCGAGTTTCGTGGGCGTGGTGGCCAGTGCCTGGTTCGCCTCCACCGGTCTCGGTCTGGTGATCGCGGGTGCCCTTGTGGTGAACTTGCTGGTGGCGGGACTGATGGGGATCGTCATCCCGCTGGCGCTCAGCCGGGCGGGTGCGGACCCGGCGGTCTCGTCGGGCGTGTTTCTGATGACGGTGACCGACGTGGTGGGCTTTTCCACCTTCCTGGGCTTTGCCGCGATGTTCCTGGCATGAGAGGAGGTGACGCATGGCGACGGTTCTGATCACGGGTGCAAGCCGGGGAATCGGCCTGGAATTCGCGCGTCAATACGCGGCGGACGGGGCGCGGGTGCTGGCCACCTGCCGCGATCCTGATCGTGCGGCGGCGCTTGCGGCCCTCGCCGGCGATGTTACGCTCCATCGCCTCGACGTCACCGATCTCGCAGGCGTGGATGCCCTGGCCGAAACCCTGGCCGGGGAGGCGATCGATATCCTGGTCAACAATGCCGGGATGCTGAGCTCCGGCCAGCGGGCGGGCGGCATCGATTTCGACGCCTGGGAGGAGGAGCTCAAGGTCAACACCATCGGGCCGATCAAGGTGGCCCTGGCGTTTTTGCCGCACCTCAAACGCGGCAGCGGGCGCCGCATCGCATTCCTGTCCAGCACATTGGGCTCCATCGCGGAAAACACATCGGGGGCTTACATGCTCTACCGGTCTTCCAAGGCGGGCCTGAACGCCGCCGGGCGCAGCCTCGCCATCGACACCGCCCAGGACGGCATGATCGTGCTGTTGCTTCACCCCGGTTGGGTGCGGACCGACATGGGTGGCCCCCATGCCGCGATCACGCCGGAAGCCTCCGTCCAGGGGCTGCGCCAGGTGATCGCCGATGCCGGACCGGAAAAATCCGGGCGGTTCTTTGCTTATGACGGTCGGGAGATTCCCTGGTAGGCGCCGCCAGTTGGCCCCCGGCGGGCTGCCCCTGTATACTGCCTCTATCCTGCGGTGGGCAGCGGTCGCGCCACCAGCCAAACCGACGCAACGACAAGACCTTGATCAGGGAGTAAGCCATGGCCCAGAAGACCATTAAGGACGGCATCGTTGCCGAGGCCTATCTCGAAATTCTGGCCGACCGCGGCATCGACTATCTGTTCGGCAACGCCGGCACCGATTTTGCGCCGATCATCGAGGCCTTCTCGCGCTGCCGGGTGAAGGGCGTCAAGATGCCCGAACCGATCACCTGCCCGCACGAGAACGTCGCCATCTGCATGGCCCAGGGCTATTACGCCCTGACCGGGCGGCCCCAGGTGGTGATGGTGCACGTCAATGTCGGCACCGCCAACGCCATGTGCGGCTTGATCAACGCTTTCAAGGGCAACGTGCCGGTGCTGTTCTCGGCGGGCCGCACACCGTACTCGGAAACCGCGGCCCTTAAGGGCCGGCGCAGTGCGGAAATCCACTGGCCCCAGGAGATGTTCGACCAGCGGGCCCTGGTCCGCGAGCTGGTCAAATGGGACTACGAACTGCCCAACGCGGAAGTGGTCGAAGCGGCGGTGGACCGGGCGCTCAACGCCGCCATGACCTATCCCCGCGGGCCGGTCTACCTGACGCTGCCGCGCGAGCCGCTGGCCCAGGAATTTACGAATTTCACCTATACCTCACCGAGCCGCCGCCAATACCCGAGCCCGCCGAGCCCCGACGCCGACGCCATAGACGAGGCCGCGGCCCTGATCGCGGCGGCGGAGAATCCGCTGCTGATCACCGCCAGCGTCGGCCAGGATCCGGAAGACGTGGCCCCCCTCGCGGCCATGGCCGAGCGGTTCGCCATCCCGGTCAGCCAGCGCAAGCCGCGCTACATGTGCCTGCCGTCGGACCATCCCATGCATGTGGGCTACAACCCGGATCCGCTTCTCGAAGAGGCCGATCTGATCATCGTCGCCGAATGCGACGTGCCCTGGATTCCCGGCACCAAGGGGCCGAGGGAGGCGTGCAAGGTCATCCACCTTGGGACCGACCCGCTGTTCTCCACCTATCCGATCCGGGGCTACCCTTCCGATATCGCCATCACCGGGCTGGTGAAACGCTCCTTTGCCGCGCTCGATGAGGCGCTGGCCGAGCATGAGGCCGCGGCCAAGCCGCGCATCGACGCCCGGCGCAAGCGGATCGCGACCCTGCGCGAGGGCCAGGCCGAACGCCGCGCCGCGGCGCTGGCCGAGGCCGCCAAGGACACCCCGATCCATCCCGCCTGGATCACCCATTGCCTGGACCAGGCCCGGGACGACGATGCCATCATCATTCGCGAGAGCCAGTTCAATCCGCTTCACGCCAACCTGAAGCATCCCGGCAGCTATTTCTCCCTGGGCCAGGGCGGCGGACTCGGCTGGGGGCTCGGCACCGCGCTCGGCGCCAAGCTGGCTCAGCGCAACCGCCAGGTCATCTGCACCCAGGGCGACGGCGCCTATATGTTCGGCAATCCGGTGCCGGCGCATTACGTGTCGGCGGCCGAAGACCTGCCGATGCTGACCGTGGTCTTCAACAATCACATGTGGAACGCGGTCAGGCGCAACACCCGCGACGTCTTCCCCGATGGCGCCGCCGCCAAGAGCAATTGGGAACCCCTGACCTATTTCCAGGACGGCACGGCCTACGAGAAGGCGGTGGAGGTCGCTGGCGGCTATGGCGAGCAGGTCGTGGACCCCGAAGACCTGCCCAAGGCCATCGACCGGGCGCTCAACATCATGGCCAAGGAGGGGCGCCAGGCGCTCTTGAACGTCGTTTCCAAGAATGGCTGAGCATGGGTTTTTCACGAGTGCCGCCCCGGGGGCCGGGCGGTGACGCTGCATCTGCTGAAGATGGCCGTCGGTATCGAGTCCGTCGCCCATTTGGCCCGGGTCCAGAAGGCGCGCCGGGACGAGCGCCGGGCCAAGGGTGAACGGCCGATCAACTGGCACTTTACGCGGAATTTCCCGCGCCGGGCGCCGGAGCTGCTGGACGGCGGCTCCATGTATTGGATCATCCGCGGCGAGATCGTCGCCCGCCAGCGCATTGTCGCGCTGGAGGAACGCCGTCGCGGCGAGGGGCGCAAGCGTTGCGCCATCGGTTTGGCCGCCAAGATCGTCCGCACCCAGCCTATCGGCCACCGGGCGCTGCAGGGCTGGCGTTACTTAGCGCCGGGCGACGCACCGCCCGACCTCGGCGCCGCTCCACGCCTCCCAAAGGGCGCCGAGCGCCTGCCCGAGGGCATGGCGCGGGAGCTCAGGGAGCTGGGGCTGCTTTAGGGCCCCGATCCGGGGAGCCGCCCCCCGTGCCACGCTTCGACACCCTCTTGTTTCGACAGGCTCAGCATGACGGTGTTCCTAAGACCCTCATCCTGATCCTGTCGAAGGATGCGGCCCGGCGCCGCGTCTGTGGTGGATTTTCCCGCCGCGTCACGGTGCTGATTGCGTCATAATCACTAGGTGATTATCGGCCCAGGCCATATCCGCGCAGGAAAGCAGCGCGACGCCATCCGGATGCGCATCCGCATGGACGAACGCCGCGCCGTGACCGGGCTCCTGGACCAGGGCGCGTTCGAGGCGGATGCGCGCAAGCGGATCGAACGCACCGCCCGGCGCCTGGTCCGTGCCATCCGCCGCCGGCGCCAGGATGAGCCGGGGCTGGAAAGCTTCCTACAGGAATACCAATTATCGAGCCGCGAGGGCGTGGCGCTGATGTGCCTGGCCGAAGCGCTGTTGCGCATCCCCGATGACGACACGGCCGACCGTCTGATCGAGGAAAAAATCGGCGGCGCCGAATGGGACCGCCACCTGGGCATGAGCGATTCGCTGCTGGTCAATGCCTCCACTTGGGGGCTGATGCTGACCGGCGGGGTCGTGCGGATGGGCGGTGCCGGGCGCGATTTCACGGGCTTCGTGAAGCGTCTGGTGGCCCGCTCGGGCGAGCCCTTCATCCGCGAGGCCGTCCGCGGCGCGGTGCGCATCATCGGCCGCCAGTTCGTCATGGGCCGCACCGTCGAGGAGGCCCTGGATAAGGCCGAGGACGTGCCCGGCTTCCGTTTTTCCTTCGACATGCTGGGCGAGGCGGCGATGACCGCCCGGGATGCCGAGCGCTATTTCGGCAAATACGCCGATGCCCTGACAGCGGTGGGCGCCGCCGGCGGCGGAGACGGCGGCGTGTGGGCGGCGCATTCCGTTTCCGTGAAGCTGTCGGCGCTGCACCCGCGGTTCACCTTTGTCCAAGGGCCCCGGGTGGTGGCGGCGCTGGCCGATCGCCTGGGCCAGCTCGCGGAAAAGGCCGCAGCGGCGGGGATCGGCCTCACCGTCGATGCCGAGGAGGCGGACCGGCTGGAGCCCACCCTAGACGTGCTGGAAAGCGTGATGGAACGCGCCGCCCTGAAGGATTGGGAAGGGCTGGGGCTGGCGGTGCAGGGCTATCAGAAGCGCGCGCCCGCCGTCATCGATTGGCTCGCCGCCCGCGCGGCACGCGCCCGGCGCCGGCTTTCGGTGCGCCTGGTCAAGGGCGCCTATTGGGATACCGAGATCAAGCGGGCCCAGGAGGCCGGGCTTGACGGCTATCCCGTCTATACCCGCAAATCGGCGACGGATCTTTCCTATATCGCCTGTGCCCGGCGCTTGTTCGGCCACATGGATCGCCTCTATCCTCAATTCGCGACCCACAATGCCCACACCGTTGCCGCCGTGATCGAGCTCGCCCGGGAGGCCGGCCGGCCGGCCGGATCGTTCGAATTCCAGCGCCTGCACGGCATGGGCGAGGCGCTTTACGGGCATATGGCCGAGGCGGCATCGCGGGCCCAGGAGGGCGGCCACCCGCTCCGCATCTATGCGCCGGTCGGCAGCCATGAGGACCTGCTGCCCTACCTGGTGCGCAGGCTGCTGGAAAACGGCGCGAATACCTCTTTCGTCAACCGCATCGGCGACGACAAGGCGCCGATGGCCCGGCTGATCGCCGACCCCGCCGAACGTTTGGCCGGCCTGATGGCGGCAGGCGAGCCCGTTCCTCATCCGAGGATCCCCGCACCTTCCGCCCTGTTCGCTCCGGAGCGCCCCAATAGCCGCGGGCTCGACCTTGCCGATCCCAAGGCCGTACGGGCGCTTGACCGGGACATCGCGGCAGCGGCCGGCGAGGATTTCGAGGCCGCGCCCCTGGTGGCGGGCCGGGCCCTGGCGGCGAAGGAGCCGCGGCCGGTGCGGGCGCCGGCGGACCTCGCGACGGCGGTTGGCAGCGTGCGGGAGGCCGGCGCGGCCGAGGTGGAGGCGGCGCTCGGCACCGTGGCCCAAGGGGCACCCGCCTGGGGGGTGGTCCCGGCGACGGAGCGTGCCGCGGCGCTGGAGCGTGCCGCCGATGCGCTGGAGGCCGACCTTCCGGCGCTGCTGTTGCTGCTGGCCCGGGAGGGGGGAAAGACCCTGGCCGACGGCGTTGCGGAGGTGCGCGAGGCGGCTGATTTCTGCCGCTATTACGCGGCCCGGGCGCGCGCCGACTGCGCCAGTCCGAAGCTTCTGCCCGGCGTCACCGGGGAGGAGAACCGGCTCGGCTTTGCGCCGCGCGGGATTTTCGCCTGCATCAGCCCGTGGAATTTCCCGCTGGCCATCTTCATGGGCCAGGTCACGGCGGCGCTTGCCGCCGGCAATGGCGTCATCGCCAAGCCCGCCGAGCAGACGCCATTGGTGGCGGCCCGGGCGGTCAGGCACCTGATCGCCTCCGGTGTGGCGGCCGAGGCCATCGCCCTGCTGCCCGGTTCCGGGGCGGAGGTGGGCGCGGCACTGACCAAGGACCCGCGTGTCGATGGGGTGGCCTTCACCGGTTCGACCGAGACGGCGTCATTGATCAACCGGGCCTTGGCCGCCCGGGACGGCGCGATCGCGACGCTGATTGCCGAAACCGGCGGCCAGAACGCCATGGTGGCCGATTCCTCGGCCCTGGCCGAGCAGGTGGTGGCGGACGTCGTGCGCTCCGCCTTCCTCAGCGCGGGCCAGCGGTGTTCGGCCCTGCGGGTGCTGCTGATCCAGGACGACGTGGCCGACCGTACCCTGGACATGCTGGCCGGCGCCATGGCGGAACTGGTGGTCGGCGATCCCGCCGATATCGCCACCGATGTTGGGCCGGTGATCGATGCGGATGCCAAGAAGACCCTCACCCGGCATGCGCGCAAGATGGACGCCGGCGCCCGCCTGATCGGCCGCGTGCCGCTGCCCAAGGGCCTCGCCGACGGCCATTGGTTCGCGCCCGCCGCCTTCGAGATCACGGCCGATCAAATTCCCGAACGTGAGGTGTTCGGCCCGGTCCTCCACGTGCTGCGCTATCCGGCGGACGGCCTGGAGCCCCTGCTCGATGCCATCGCCGCCACCGGCTACGGCCTGACCCTCGGCATCCACAGCCGTATCGAGGCGACCTGGGCCCAGGTCCGCGCCCGGGTTCCGGCAGGGAATGTCTATGTCAATCGGGCGATGACCGGCGCGGTGGTGGGTTCCCAGCCGTTCGGCGGCGAGGGGCTGTCCGGCACCGGCCCCAAGGCCGGCGGCCCCCATTACCTGCCGCGCTTCGCGGTCGAGCGCACCGTGTCCGTCAACACCGCGGCGGCGGGGGGCAATGCCACGCTGTTTGCGTCTCTCGAGGATCCCTTGCCGGGGACGGCGGGCTCCGACGGCTCCTGATCAGGGGCTGAACGGCGTCAGGTTGTCGACCTCTTCCCGCATCCGCTCCTTGGTGGCCTTGACCCGCCGGATCGCGCGCAGGCGCAAGGTTCCCTGCAGGGCGACCAGGAATGCGGCCACGGTCAGCAGGTAATAGGTGAATTGCAACGCGAGCCCATAAGCGAGCCCCGCCAGCACCGTTCCCATCACCGTCTTGGGAATGCCGCCGACCTTCTGGTAGCCCTCGTGCATGCGCTCGATCTCGACGAAGAAGCGCGAGAACAGCCCGGGATCGTCGGCCAGCGCATAGATCGCGGGCGCGACCTCAAGCGAAATCTGGGTCAGGAACACCACGGCGAGCAAGGCGGCGACGTGGGGCAGGCGCGTCACCTTGAGGGCGAACCCGCCGATCAGGAACCCGATCGCGGTCGCGAGATACCAGCCCTCGGGCAGGCGCAGGGCGCTGGCCTGCAACCAGGGCAGGAAGGGGTCGCCGAATGGCAGGCCGGCGGCAACGAAGTAATAAAGCAGGGCGACGGCGTTCAAGAGGGCGATGAAATAGGCGACGTTGCCGCCGAGCCGCACGCGGAACCGGTAGCGTTCGACGGGATCGTGCCAGCGCATGACGAAGCGCTTCGCGATGGCGAGGCCGAGCGACAGGATGGCGATGACGGGGATCATCGCCATCACGATCATCAGGCCGATGACCAGGTAAAGGGCTTCCAGCATCGGGGCGGTCCCGCCGTCAGGCGGCCGAGGTCAGGCTCCGGACGTGTTCGGCGATGGCCATGGAACTGGTCATGCCGGGCGATTCGATCCCAAACAGGTTGATCAGCCCGTCGACGCCATGGACCGAAACATCCTGGACGATGAAATCGTTGCGCGAGGCCCGTTCGTTGCTGGTCTTGGGGCGTATCCCGGCCCACCCAGGCACAAGGTCGCCCTCCTCGATCCCCGGCCAAAACCGCTTGGCGGCTTCATAGAAGAACGGCGCCAGGCTCTCGTCCACGGAATAGTCGATCCGGTCCGTCGGCACGGTGTTGGGGCCGAAGCGCACCGCGCCGGCGACGTCGGGGCTGACATGGACGGCCGCGCTGTGCTCCCCCGGCAGGGGATAGATGAGGTGGGTGAAGGGCCGTTTCGAGGCGGCTACGAAATAGACGCCCTTCTGCAGGACCTGGCCGGGCACCGTCTGCGGCGGCACGCCGTCCATGGCGGCGGCGATCTTCTGGGCGCCGAATCCCGCGGCGTTGATGCAGATGCGGCATTTCAAGGTCATCGCCTCGGCGCCGCCGACATCGACCTCGATGCCGTCGCCGGTGACGCGTCCGCCGCTGACCGGACTGTTCAGCGCCAGCACCGCACCGTGGGCTTCCGCGTCGCCCAATAGGGCCAGCATCAGTTCGTGGGTGTCGATGATGCCCGACGAAGGGGAATAGAGCACCGTATGGAAGGAGAGCTCCGGTTCCATCTCGCGGACCTGGTCCGGGTCCAGGAATTCCAAATCGAACAGGCCGTTGGTTTCCGCATTGGCCTTGATCTTGGGCAGTTCCTGAGCGCCCGCCTCGTCCACCGCCACCATCAGCTTGCCGCAGCGCTTGTGCGCCACCCCGTGTTCCGGGCAGAACCGGTAGAGGAGCTCCTTGCCGCGCAGCACCAGGCGGGCCTTCAGACTGCCCGGAACGTAATTGAGCCCGGCATGGATGCAGCTGGTGTTGCGCGAGGAGGTATGCAGGCCGATAGCGTCCTCCGCCTCGATGATCACCACCTCCAACCCGGCCAGAGCCATCTCCCGGGCGCAGGCAAGGCCCACGACACCGCCGCCGATGACCACGCAATCGGTTGTTTCTGCCATTCCTGGGTCCGCCTTTCCTGCTGTGCGGGAGTGCGGGAGTGTAGGGGGCCCGGCGAAGCCCGGTCAAGGCGGCGCTATGGCTCGTGATTCAGGGGATAGGGACAGAAGAAATGCGACGCCGGACAATCAAGATTGCCGCTCATAAGGGCAGGAAAAATATTAGCCCTGGACAAGAATCATAATCCGGCCCAGTATTTTGACAGGGACTAGTCATAACCATAAGTAGCGACAATACAATCCCGAAAGGGTGGGGGTCGCCATAATAGTGGCTGAGAAGAAGAAATCCGTCTTCAAGACGGAAAATGTGCTTCACATTTTCCCGACCTGTGTGTGGAGGGTGCAGCTGGAGCCCGAGGTTGCCCGGGCCGTCAATCAGCGCCTGCGCACCGTGCTCGATGGCATGCGCCGCGCCGAACCGCAATTTCCCCTGGATGAGCCCTGGCAATCGCGCCAGGACCTGCATCTTCACCCCGATTTCCAGGAGCTCGTTGGCCATGTTCACGACGCGGTCGAAAATGCCCTGGCCTATCTCAAGGTAGCGGATTGCACGTTCCAGTTCACCGGCGGCTGGGCCAACATGGGGCCGCCGGGGGCCGCCCATAAGCTGCATAGCCACGCTAACAATTTCCTGAGTTGCGTCTATTACGTCAGCGCCGAAAAGGGCGCCAACACCATCAATTTCCACGATCCGCGCCTGCAGAATCAGGTGGTGATTCCGGTGGTTACCGAACGCACGGTAGAGAATGCCGAAACCGTCAACATGAACGTGGAGGAAGGCATGCTGCTGCTGTTTCCCTCCTGGCTGCCCCATTCGGTCGACCCCAACGAGTCCTCGGCCCTGCGCATCAGCGTCAGTTTCAACATCATGTTCTCCCAGTTCGCCGAAACCATGGCCCAGCCGAACTGGTAGGCGGACGCACCGGCGGATTTGCGCTAGACTCCCCAAAATCCAGGATTTTGGGGAAACGGCCATGGCTTTCGATCTGATCATCAAGGACGGCACCGTTGTGGACGGTTCCGGCTTGCCTGCATACCGCGCCGATGTCGGCGTTTCCGGCGGGCGCATCGCGGAAATCGGCGATCTTTCGGGGCAAAGCGCCGAAGAGGTGATCGACGCCGAGGACCATGTGGTGGCGCCCGGCTTCATCGACGGCCACGCCCATTACGATGCCCAGGTGTTCTGGGACGAGATCGGCTCCAACAACTGTTGGCACGGGGTGACCACGGCGGTGATGGGGAATTGCGGCTTTACCCTGGCGCCTTGTGCCGAAGCCGATAAGCGCCACGTCTTCACCAACCTTGAAATGGCGGAGGAAATTCCGCCGTCCGCCATGGAGGCCGGCATTCCCTGGTCGTGGGAGACCTTTCCTCAATTCTTGGACACCCTGGACCAATTGCCCAAGGGGCTCAATTACGCGAGCTATGTCGGCCATTCCGCGATCCGCACCTATGTGATGGGCGAGCGCGCCTTCGAGGGCGCCGCCGATGCGGACGACCTTGCGGCGCTCTGCCGCGAGGTCGAGACCGCGATGAAGGCGGGCGCCATCGGATTTTCCACCACCTGTTCGGCCAATCACCGCACCGCCGACGGCGGCCCGGTCGCGAGCCGCTATGCCGATTGGTCGGAGATCCGCGCGCTGGTGGAGGCCATGGGCGCCCTGGGGGCCGGCGTCTTCGAACTGTCGCGCGGCATCGTCAATGTCGATCCGCAAGAGCGCGCCGCGGAGATCGACCGCCTTAAGGCGCTCGCCATCGACACCGGTGTGCCCTGCACCTTCGGCGGCGCCTGGTCGAACCGGCGCCATCCCGACAATTGGCGCCCGCAATTCGCCATGGTGGACGAGGTGACGGCGGCGGGTGGGCGCATGCTGGTTCAGGCGACGGCGGCTTGGAACGGCTCGCTCCGGTCCTTCGAAACATTCATGCCCTACGACAATGCGCCGGTGTGGAAGGAGTTCCGCACGTGGCCGTTGGCGGAGCAGGAAAAGGGCCTTCGCGATCCCGACATGCGGGCCAAATTGGTGGAGGTGGCGCGCAACCACAAGCGCGAGACCGATCCCTCGCTCAACAACGTCATGCTGCGGGACGTCGATTGGAACTGGATATTTCCGCTCTACAACACCCTGCCGCCGTTCCGTTCGGTGGCGGAGATCGCCGCCGAGCGCGGCACCGATGCAATCGAGGCGATGATCGACATGGCGCTGGAGAAGCACCTCAAGCTGTTTTTCCTGGCGCCCACCAATTGCGAGGACCAGGATTATGTGCTCGCCATGCTGCGCCACCCCAACACCGCCGTCACCTTCGGTGATTCCGGCGCCCATATCCAGACCATCGTCAACCCGGTGCAGGCCGACCTGCTGGGCAACTGGGTACGCCAGAAGCAGGCCATCACCCTCGAAGCGGCGGTGCGCAAGATCACCTTCGATATCGCCGCCTTCTGGGGCCTCAAGGAGCGTGGCCTGGTCCGTGAAGGCTGGTATGCCGATATCTGTGTCTTCGATCCCGCTTCAATCGCCCCCGACATGCCGGAACTGGTCCATGACCTGCCCACCGGAGCGCACCGCATCCTGCAGAAGGCGGTCGGCATCAAGGAAACCATCGTCAACGGTGAGGTTCTGATGCGCGGCACCCAGCATTCCGGCCGCTTGCCCGGCCGCCTGCTGCGCGGCGCCTTGGCCGCCGCGTGATGGGATCACACGCCCTTGAAGTGAACCCGGCTTTGGCCCATGGTTTGCCAAAAGCCGGCCCCTTCAGGGGACACGGGTGTTTCAGATCCGGCCTGGGGCGATCCCCGTCGGCAGTTGATGAAAGAGGTGTACAGATGATGATACGAGGATTTCTAGTGGCGGCGGCAGCCATGGCGGCCGTGGCGATCGGAGCCGGCGCCGCGCGCGCCGAAGATGCCAAGGAAGGGCGGCGCATCTCCAAGCTCTGGTGCTCGGGCTGTCACGTGGTCGCCAATGAAAGGCCCGAGGGCCGGGAGGCCCCTGCCTTCAAGGACATCGCCCAGCAGATTCCCATGAGCGAGACCTACATGGACACCTGGCTCAAGAATCCCAGGCGCCCGATGCACCGGTTCCGACTGACCCCCAAGATGGTCGCGGACATCGTCGGGTATCTCAAGACGCTCAAGGCGAAGCAATAGGGGGCACGTCAATCGGGTGCCGCGCGAGATAGAAGAAGCGAACGACGAACAAGACAACGAAGGAGGCGGGGATGATCGATCTCTACACCTGGACTACCGACAACGGCTTCAAGGCGCGCCACGGGGCGGAGGAAAGCGGCTTGGAATACACGCTCAAGCCCGTCAACCTGCGCAAGAAGGCCCAGTTCGAACCGGAATACCTGAAGATCAGTCCGGGTCATAAGATCCCCGCCCTGGTGGACGACGACGGGCCGGGCGGTCAGCGCATCACCTTGTGCGAATCCGGCGCCATCCTCAAATATCTCGGCGAAAAGGCGGGCAACGGCCTCTATCCCGCCGATCCCGTCGCGCGGGTCAAGGTCGACCAGTGGTTGTTCTTCGGATCGTCCACCTTCACGACGCTGGCCCAGCAGTACGGATTCTGGAACAAGCGGAATCCCGAAGACGTGCCGCCGGCCAAGAAGCACTACGACGAGGTGCTGCGCGACATGCTGGCGACTCTGAACCGACACCTCGGCGACAACGAATACGTGGCCGGGAATTACTCGGTCGCCGACATTTCCATGTATCCCGACGTGCATCTGCACGGCGTGAACGAAATCGGGCTCGCCGAATATCCCAATCTCAAGCGCTGGCATGATGCCATCGAGGTCCGTCCGGCCGTCCAGCGTGCCTGGGAGCCATTCTCCGACTGACCCCCTAGCCCGGGCTCGCGTCCAGCAACATCGTCACCGCGAAACCGGGTTTGCCAGCCCCTTCGGCCCGTTGTGCGGCCCGTCCCTTGGCCGGCGCGATCTCGTTGCCCACGTCGCCGCCGCCAGGAAGCCGGCCGAGGACGCCGGGGGCGGCTGTGGCCGGCCACCCCTTGCGGGGCCGGTCGGCGGGGCCGGCCGGTTTTCGGGGGCGCTCCCCGCCCGCGTCCGGCGGCGCGGAGTATCCATCTTCCGACAATGGCGCTACTCTCCCGGCAAACAGAATGACAAGAGAGGGGGAAAACGCCATGGCTTACAAGACCGTCGCCATCCTGGTGCCCGGTGAAATGGGTGCCGCCGTCGGCAAGGCTTTTCATGCCGGCGGCCTGGAAGTGCTGACCTGCCTCGCCGGGCGCAGCGACGCCACCCGCGCCCGCGCGGCGGCGGCTGGGTTCCGCGACGCGGGCAGCTTGGATTCCCTGTTGGGGGAGGCGGAGATCGTGCTCTCCATCCTGCCGCCGGAATCCGCGCCCGACATGGCGGCCCGTGTGGCCGCGGCGATGAAGGCCAGCGGGCACACGCCGCCTTACGCCGATTGCAACGCGGTATCGCCCGATACGGCCCGCGCCATGCAGCAGGTGATCGAAGGGGCCGGGGCGGTCTATATCGACGGCGGCATCATCGGCAATCCGCCCGGCGGCGGGCCACTCCCGACCCGGTTCTACATGAGCGGGCCGGACGCCGCGCTGATGGACGAACTCCACGGCTTGGGCATCGACGTGCGCCAATGCGGGCCTGAGATCGGTCGCGGGACGGCGGTCAAGATGTGCTATGCCGGCATCAGCAAGTGTTCCCGGGCGCTTGAGACCGCCGTCCTGATCGCTGCCGAGCAGCTTGGTGTCGCCGACGAGATCCACGCTGAACTGGAAGCGAGCGCGTCCGCCGCCTACAAGCGGATGGAGTACATGATTCCCCGGCTGCCCGCAGTTTCGGGGCGCTACATCGGCGAGATGAAGGAGATCGCCCGCACCATGGACAGCGCCGGAGTCACGGCGCATTTCCATGTCGGCGCGACCGAGCTTTACCAGTTGCTGGAACGATCGCCGTTCGCTTCCGAACGCCGCGATACGGTCGATCCCGACCGCACCTTGCGTGAGACGATCGAGGTGTGCGCCCGCTCCCTGCCGTCGAAATCCGCCGCCCAATAGGGTGGTGCGGCATCCCATCCCGTTCTCGATCGCGGAAAGCAGGCGGAAATGAGCCATAGCCAGGACGCGGCGGCGGAAGCCGAACCTGCCAGGGCGGCCTTCTCGGAATTGTTCCGGGAGGGGCGCGCGGTCTACACCGTGCTGGTGCTGCTCGGCGTCGGCATGCACGCGCTTCAAACCCTGGTGATCGCCATCGTCATGCCGACCGTGGTTGCCGATATCGGCGGCGCCGATTTCTATGCCTGGCCGGCGATGCTGTACACCATCGGCGCCATTACCGGCACCGCCGCCCTGGGCCCGGTATGGAACGTTCTGGGTCCGCGGCGGGGCTATGCGGTCAGCGGTCTCGTGTTCATGGCGGCGACCATCGGCTGCGCGCTTGCGCCCAGTATCGGTGCCTTGAACGTCGCCCGGCTCTTGCAGGGGTTTTCAGGCGGGCTGATCATCGGTGGCGGCATGGCGCTGGTCAGCGGCCACTTCACCGAGCCCCAGCGCAAGCGGGTCTTGGCCCTGCATCAGGGGGCCTGGATGATTTGCCAGTTGATGGGCCCGGTGGTGGGCGGTGCCTTCGCCGCGGTGGGCTGGTGGCGCGGCTCGTTCTGGGTGCTGGCGCCGGTGATCCTGATTCTCGTGGTGCTGGCCTGGTTCAAGACCACCGATGGCGAAACCGGCGCGGCGCCGCCTGCGCGCTCAAACCGCTTTCCCTTGCTGCGCCTGATGTTGCTGTCAGGCGGCGTCTTCGCGGTGGCGCTGGCCGGCCCGGTGTTCGGCGGCGTTTCGCGGGTGGTGATGATCGTCGCCGCGGTGGTCCTGGTATGGGCCTGTCTCCGGCTCGACCGTCATGCCGCCAACCGGCTCTATCCCAGCGGCGCGCTGTCGCTGTTTTCGCCGGTCGGGCTCGGCCTCTGGGTGCTGCTGCTGGGCGGCATGGCGCAGACCACTCTCAATGTCTTCATGCCGCTCCTGCTGCAGGTGGTCCACGGCGTCTCGCCCCTGTTCGTCAGCTTCATCGCCATCACCGTATCGGCGGGTTGGACCATCGCGACCTTTGCCGTCTCGGGCTTTTCCGGACGGCGCGAGGACGCGGCGCTGCGGGCGGGCCCGCTCTTGATGTTGGTCGGCCTCGGCGGCATCGCCTACTTCGCCCAGACGCCCCATCTGGGGATCCTGACCCTCGCGGCATTGATCCTCGGGCTGGGGGTGGGGGCGCATAACGTGTTGTTGGTGACCCGGGTGATGGCCAATGGGCGCAAGGGAGAGGAGCGGGTCACCAGCGCGTCGATCCCGTCCATGCGCTCGCTCGGTACCGCATTCGGCGCGGCCACGGGCGGGATGCTGGCCTCGGTGGCCGGCCTGGGCGATGCCACCAAGCCCGAAGCCGTGGGGCCGGCGGTGAATTTTGTCTTTACATTTAACCTCATACCCCTGGCCTGCGCGGCCTTGTTCATGTTCGCGTTGCTGCGCTTGGCGCAGCGCGCGGGTCCGCGGGATTGACGGGACCAGGACGCCTAGGGAGCCTGACCATGAATGACCGTGAGCCGCAGGGCGGACCCGGGGCCCATGCCAACGCAGGTTACCTCCTCCTCCATCCCGAGGACCTGGAAGGCTTGGTGGGCATGGCGGACGCCATAGACGCCATCGAGAAAGCCTATGCCGAGGCCGCCGCCTGGCCCATGGTCAATGCGCCGCGGCGGCGAATTCATTCTCCAAACAGCGTCCGCTTCAGTTGCTTCCCGGGCGCGGTGCCGGCGCTTGGCGTGATCGGCATCGTGGAACACACCGAACGGGTCGTCCAGGACGGTCCGATCCAGCGCACCGTCGACCGGGAACACCAGATCTGCATCCTTCATGACGCAAGCGATTCCCGGTTGCTGGCGTTGCTTGTGGGATCGATCCCGGAACGTATCGTCGGCTACACGGCGCGCACGGCGCTTAGGACCGGGGCGACCAGCGGCGTCGGTTTCAAGCACCTTGCGCGGGCGGACTCGGCGGTGTGCGGCTTGATCGGCGCCGGCGCCCAGGCGGTGACCCAGTTGCAGGCGCTGACCGCCGTCCGACCGATCGAGCGGGTCAACGTCCACACCCGCACGCCTGAAAACAGGGAACGCTTCGCCGAAGCGTACGGTCCGCTGTTTGGGGTGGAGATCGTTCCGGTGGATGAGGCCCAAAAGGCCGTGGCCGGGGCCGACGTCGTCATCGCCGCGACCAACACCAATGTCCCGGTGGTGTTCGGCGACTGGCTGGAGCCGGGCCAGCATGTCACGTCCATCGTGGGTTCGAACATCGCCTTGGTGCGGGCGGGATGGTTGGACGCCCCCCGGCGCGAGGTCGACGACGCCGTGGTGCTGCGGGCGGATTGCATCGCGGTCAATTCCCGGGAGCAGGTGGTCCAGGACGAGCAGGGCGATCTTTTCGGCCTGGTCACCGACGGGCGTGTTGCTTTGGACGAGATCGCCGAGATCGGGGAAATCGCCAATGGCGACCGTCCGGGGCGGGCGTCCGACGACCAGATCACCTTGCATAAGAACAACGCCGGCACCGGGGCGGCGGATATCGCTATTGCCGTTGTCGCCTACCGCGAAGCCAAGGCCCAAGGCCGGGGCCAATGGATGGGGGTGGCGCCGATCGCCCGGGACTAAACGGCTGAATCGGCAGGGATTCTTCGATCGTCGGGGAAGACGGCGAAACACGGGGTGATTCCGATTCGGCGGATCGACCGGGACCGGCTATACTCTCGCCAACTGCGTGGCGCGATGCCCTGGCAACCGACGGAAGATCGGGGGTCGGCGGCTGCCGCGCATTTAGGGCGTTGCCCGGACCCTGTTAATGATCCGCGCGCCCTCGATCGGACTGAACAGGGAGTCTAAGCAATGAACTCACATGGTTTCGTACTGGGTGCCGGCGCGCTGGCCCTGTTGGCGGGCGTGGCCCTGCCGCAGGCTGCGGGCGCCGCTGATTTCTACAAGAACAAGCGGATGACCCATTACATCACATCTGGAAGCGGCGGCTCCGTCGACCTGATGAACCGGCTTGGTGCGCGCCATGTCGGCCGCCATATTCCCGGCAACCCCACGGTGCTGGCCAAGAACAAGACCGGAGCTGGGGGTATCGTCGGCGCCAACTATTTGTATAACCAGGCGCCCAAGGACGGTACCGAGACCATGGGCTCGCTGATGTCTGTCCCAGTGTTGCCACTGTTTTACGGCAATACGGGGCGCGGCAAGAACATCAAGTACGACCCGACGAAGTTCAATTGGATCGGCGCGCCGGCGCGGTTCGTCGCCGTGGCCATGTCCTGGCATACCTCACCGGTCAAGACCTGGAAGGACCTGCTGAAGCACGAACTCGTCGTCGGGTCATCGGGGGTCGGTAGTTCGTCCACGGTCGATGCCGTGTTCCTGAAGAACTTGCTGGGTTTCAAATACCGGGTCATCATCGGCTATCCCAGCGGCGGCGATATCGATCTCGCCATGGTACGGGGCGAAACCCAGGGGCGCGCGACCAACGCCTGGGCGGGCCTTACCAGTCGCCATCCGGATTGGCTCACCGACAAGAAAGTCAACCTTCTCTACCAGCAAGGCTTGGAGCCAGACCCGGCCGTGCCATCGAGTGTACCGCTCCTGATCGATCAGATCAGCGATCCGGAAAAGAAGGCGATCCTCAAGCTGAAAATGGCTCAGTTCGAATTGGGCTATCCGGTGTATATGCCGCCGGGCGTGCCCAAGGATCGGGTCGAGATCATGCGCAAGGCTTATGCCGCGACCTATCGCGACCCGAAATACCTGGCAGAGGCCAAGAAGGCCCGGGTGCTGGTCGCGCCGATCAGCGCTGAAAAGGTGACCAAGATCATCGAGGAAACATTCTCCGCGCCGCAGGAGTTGCAGGCCAAGCTGCGCGCCTACCTCAAGCCCGGCAAGCTGGAGCGGGCCAAGGTCATCAAGGTCTCCTCGGCGATCACCGGCCTTCAGAAGAAGGGCAGGGTCATCGTCTTCGCAGATAACGGTAAGCCCGCTCACGCGAAGATCGGCAAGAAGACCAAGATCTCCGTCGGCGGCAAGAAAGCCAAGCGCGGCGCACTCAAGACCGGGCTCAACTGCCAGATCGAGTATTACGGCGAGATGAGCCAGGCCAAGTCCATCAAGTGCAAGTAGGAAACTGACCGTCCGGCCCCGCGGGGGGCTTGGCGCGATGCGGCCGCCGGGCGATCCGGCGGCCGCTTGTCGCCAACAGGGCCGCACGCAACAGCTACGGCCGGACGGCCCGGAGAACACCACATGGCGAAGGACAGCAACAGCGCGGGGGAGCGCATCGTTTCCCTGCACGCGGGGTACGAGACCGAGGGCGTCTACACCGATGGCTTCCTCGCTCGCCCGGAACAAGGCGAAGGGCGGATGGGCATGGTGCTGCTGTCCGGCATGGGCGGCCTGACCTGGACCCAGCGCGAGATTACCCGGCGCTATGCGCGGGCCGGTTTCGTTGCCTTGTCACCGGACTATATGGGCGGCCAGACCCCGCCGAATAGGACCGCAGGCCTGTTCGCCAAGAATTCCCTGGACGTCACGGCGGCGGTCTCCGTCATCGCCGGAGGAGCCGCGTTCCTTCACAGCTTGCCCTGGGTCGGGCCGACCGCCAAGATCGGCATCATGGGGTTCTGCCTGGGCGGCGGCCTCGCGTTGCTGGCCGCGGCCCGGAGCGACGCTTTCGATGCCGGCGTGATCTATCACCAGAGCCTGTTTCCCGATGAGCGGGAGCTCGCGGGCATCTCCTGCAGGCTGCAATGCCACTATGGGACCGAGGATCACTCGACGCCGCGCCAGGAGGTCGAAGCCTTCGCCGCGGCGATGGATCGCCTGGGGGCAGATTACGAACTGCATTGGTATCAGGGCATGGGCCACAGTTTCGCCCAGATAACCCCCGACGCCGATGTGCCCGCCGCCCAGCGTGCGGCCTCGGACTTGTCCTACGACCGCAGTTTTTCATTTCTCTCCAAGGAGCTTGCGGGGCCGGCGGAGCCTATCTCCTAGGTTTGTCGCTCCGCAGGCGGATCGTCCTGTTCGTCCCATTCGCGGTAGCCGCACTGGCTGCAGCGATACCACTGGGTCCAGGAGTTGGGGCGGAACATGGGATGGTCCACTAGCCCCAGCTTCTGTTGCGTGGTGCCGATGTTCTCGGCCCTGAGCATGCCGATGCCACAGATGGGGCAGCGCGGACGGTCGCCGCGGGCGAGCCAGGCGAGGCCGCACAGGGCAATGCCGGCGAGGACGGCGTTGGTCTTCCCCGGCGTGAGCGGCTCGAAAAATGCGGTGCCCAGGGGCGTCAGCACGACGAGGCAAAGGAGCGCACCGGCAAGGAACCCGATGATCCGCAGCCAGCCGCCGAGCCCGCCCGGCGTCTGCCTGGCACGAAACCTGCCGGGCTGCGCGGTGCGGGAGAATCTCAGCATCGCCTGGCTCCGCTAGGCTTGCGGGATCAAGGCACCCGCGTTGGGGGCTGGTCGGATTGTGGCTGCTTGCGCACCGGCGCCACCGGTTTCTTGTCGGCGGCCTTGGGTTTCTTTTTCACCGCCGTCCGTTCCTTGGTCAGCGCTTCCATCGCTTCCATCAGATCGGACTTCTGGTTCGCCTCACACCACTTCGCGATCCATCCGGCTTCGTCGGCCATGTTGCCGAAAAAGTCCGACTTGCCGGGGCGGATCGCATTGATGCTCGACATGTAACCGGCCATCCAACCGACGATCACCGAGAAACTTCGATTGAAGGTGACCCCGGTGCCGTCTTTCTGGATGCCGGACTTGCCGTGCAATTCCAGGACCTGGGGACAGGAATAATTGAACCGGCCGACATAACTGCCGCCGCTGTCGATGGCCAGGGCGGGGCCGCTGAGAAGGACGCCAAGAAGGACCGGGACGATAAGTCGTCGCATGGGGTTAGGCTCCCGTGTTCGAGGATCGAGCCGCCTGCCGACGGCGTCGGATCATGGTATGGCGTATTCCTTTACAACTTAGCCTATTTAACGCATCGGTGCCGGTCTTGCCAAGCGGGTGGCGCCGCCATTTCCACCGCATTGGCGGTAATCACAGCATGCAGTCGGCCGGGGCCGGGGCCAGCGCGCCGGCGTCGGCGCGACGGGCGGCCGCGATTATTCCGCTGCCTACCAAGGACTTGAGCGCCGTCCGGTAGCCGCCGATCCGGGTCCTTGTGGTGGTGGTCGAGGTGAGGACGATGGTCAATTCCAGGGTTGGAACGACATAGATAAACTGGCCGCCGAAGCCGCGGGCGTAAAAGACGGGGTGGCCGCAGGCCGCCGTGATGAACCAGCCGTAGCCA
The DNA here is from genome assembly GCA_029863585.1 of Alphaproteobacteria bacterium. Lineage (GTDB taxonomy): Bacteria > Pseudomonadota > Alphaproteobacteria > SMXQ01 > SMXQ01 > SMXQ01. Next base: position 28,784 of record JAOTVC010000024.1, read on the forward strand.
TAGCCGTCGCCGGAATAGGGGGAGACGGCGCGCGGCACCCATGAGGCCCGGACCCATGCCCGGGAGATCACCTGGCGGCCTCGATGCCTGCCGCCGTTGCGGTACATCTCGCCGATCCGCAATAGCGCCCGGGGCGAAAGCCGCATGTTGTTGCCCCCCAAATAGATTCCTTGCGGATCGGTCTGCCACGGCTGCAGCGCGAATCCGAGCGGCGCCGCCAGCCAGGCCCGGGCGAGCTCCAATGTGGAGCGGCCGGCGGCGCGCGTAAGAACGGCGGAGAGCAGGTGGCTGTTGCCGGTAGAGTACTGCATGGCGGTGCCCGGTTCCTCGACGAGGGGCCGGGCGAGGACGAAGCGAACCCAGTTCCGGCTTTGCACCCAGCGCCCGTAATTGCGTCCGGACGTGCGTTCGAGCCCCGACCGCATGGACAGGAGATGGCCGATGGTCACCCGGGCGAGGCGCGGATCCGTCCGCTTCGGCAGTTGATCGGGCAGCAGGGGGGCGATGGGCTGATCCGGTCCCTCCAGCACGCCGCGGTCGATCGCCGCCCCCACAAGGGCGGAGATGACGGTCTTGGAAACCGATTTGACGTTGACCGGCACGTCCAGCCCGGGGCCGCGGAACACACGTTCGACCAGGCTCTTGCCGTGCCGGGCGACGATCAGGGCGCGCAGGCGCGGCAGCTTGGCGGCCTTGTCCAGGGTTTGGGCAAGCAGGGCGGGATCGAGGGCGGCGGGTTGCGCGGGCTGCGCCGCCAGGTGGCCCGGCCACAACAGCGGAAGGCCGAGCGCCAGTGCCGGGATGATCGCGCCGCGCATCGTCGCGTTCCCGTCCGCCGTTCGGTCAGCTCGCCTTGGGGAAGGCGTTGCGCGACCGCCAGCCCACCAGCAGCATCAGACCGATCAGAAGGGCGCCGACGGCATAGAAACTAACAGCGATGCCGAAAAATTCGGCAACGGCACCCATGATCACCGGAACCACGAGGATGGCGAGCCGATTGACCGTGGTCCGCAAGCCCACGGCCTTGCCTTGGGAATTGCCCGCCGACTGGGCCATGATGGAGATCAAGAGCGGCTGGCTCACCCCCATGAATCCGCCGCGCAGCATGCTGGCGATCGCCAGCAGAACGGCGCTGCCCAGCAACGGCGTCACCGTCAGGCAGAGGATGGCGCAGCACACCGAGAAGATCAGCACCCGGTAGGCCGTGAAAGCATTGGCGAGGCGGCCGGCCATCA
>JAOTVC010000185.1 GCA_029863585.1 Alphaproteobacteria bacterium
CGCCGCTCAAGGAGATCATGGCGCTGGCGCGCCAGTTCGACGCCGCCTTCGAGGAAGGCGTGATCGTCATGGTCGATGATTCCCACGGCGCCGGCGCCTTCGGGGAAACCGGCCGGGGGACCGAGGAAGTGACGGACGCCCCGCCGTGCGACATCCTGGTGGCGACGCTGGGCAAGGCGTTCGGCGTCAACGGCGGCTACGTGACGGCGCGCGAAACCATCATCCGATACCTTCGCGAGACCTCGCCCTTCTATATCTATTCCAATCCCATCACCCCCGGCGAGGCGGCGGCGGCGGCCACGGCGGTGGAGATCGTCGACGGCGAGGAAGGGCGGCGGCTGCTCGCCCATGTCCGCGAGATGACAGCGCGCTTCGAGGCGGGGCTTGCCGCCCAGGGGCGCGAGACCATCCCCGGGCCGCATCCCATCGTGCCGCTGATGGTGCGCGATACCGAGGCCACCCGCGCCATCGCCCATCACCTCTTCCAGGGCGGCGTGCTCGCCACCGGCCTGGGCTACCCCGTGGTGCCAAGGGGGGACGAAGAGATCCGCTTCCAAATCTCCGCCGACCATACGGCTCGGGACATCGATGACGCGTTGGCTGTCCTCGCCGATGCGCCACGCGGGCCGTAGGGGCGGCTCAGTCGGTCAGGCGGAAGGTGATGGGCACGTCGATCCGCCCGGGGACCGCCTGGCCGCCGCGACGTGCGGGGGCAAAGCGCCAGTCGCGCACCGCCGCCAGGGCCGCCTCATCGAGGCGCTTGGAACCGCTTGAACGTTTGACCCGGACCGCCCGTGCCCGGCCTTCCGCCGTGACCTCGACATCCAGGATGACCCGACCCTGTTCGCCGCGGTTGCGAGAGATCCAGGGGTAGGCGGGCGGCGGATTGCCGAGCCCCGCGACCCTGGCCCGGGAGAGACCGCGGCCGGCGGCGGGCGGGCGGAGGATCTTGGCCGCCCCGGTGCGGACAAGTGCCGCGGCCCGCTCTTGGATGGCGCCGGCGCGCGGCGCGGTGACCGGCGCGGTCTTGACTAGGGGCGGGGCATTCCGCATCGGGTCGGCGGTCCGCGGTTTTGTCGGTGGCGGGGTGGCGGGCTGCAAACCGGCAAGGGAAACCGGACGCCGGGGCGGCAGCGGCGGGTTGCGGGTCCAGGCGGGGCGGGCCGAGGCTTGCGCCGTCTTCGCGCGGGCGGTTTGTGGTTGCGTGGTCTTCGGCTTCGCCTTTGCCTCGGCCTTTTCGTTCACCTTCGCCTTCGCCTCTGGTTCCGGGTGCGGGGCGGGCAGGGCATCCGTCCGCGCCTTGGCCTCGGTCTTCGCTTCCGCTTCCGCTTCTTGGGGCGGGGCTGGCGGTGTGTTGGTCCGTGTCGTTGCCGCTGCCGCTGCCTTGGCCGCGACGGGGGCCGGGCGAACGGCTTGCGTCAAGGCGCCGGACGGAGGCTTGAGCCGCCCCGGGTCGATCACCGGGATGGCGACCAGGGGCGGGGTGGGGACCGGTTTTGCGCCTTCCCTTGCCCAATGAGCCGCGGCGAGAAGGCCGCCATGAATGAGGAGGGAGGCTCCGCAGGCAAGGGCCAAGGCGGGCCGATGCCGTGCGCGGCACTTGGGGAAAGGCCCGGTGGCGGTGGTCACGGCCGGCTCCCCTTTGCGGCATCCTCGTCGCCGGTGCGCATCAGGGGCACGAGGAAGGGCTTGCCGGCGGCGGTTCCGGCATGGGCGCGGATGCCGTAAATGCGCGCCAGGTTTTCGGGCGAGAGAACCGCATCGGGGCTCCCTTCGGCGGCAAGCGTGCCATGGTTCAGCAGGATCAGCCGGTTGCAATAGCGCAGCGCATTGGTCAGGTCGTGCAGGGTGACGATGACCCCGGTGCCCGCGGCCGCCCGGCAGGCCAGCACCTCCATCACCTGCAAGGCGTGGGCCGGATCGAGGCCGGCGGTCGGCTCGTCGGCCAGCAGGAAATCGGATTCGACCGCCAGCGCCCGGGCCAGCAAGACGCGCGTGCGTTCGCCGCCCGACAGCCGGTTGACCGGCCGATCCGCGAGTTGCAGGGCATCGCAGGCCATGAGCGCCGCGGCCACCGCCGCCCGGTCGGCGGCAGATTCACCCTGCCAGGAGGGGCGGTGGGGCAGGCGTCCCAGGCCCACCAGGTTTTCGCAACTGATGGCCCATTGCGGCGCCTCTTCCTGGCCGAGATAGGCGATCCGGCGCGCCCGCTCCCGGGCCGCAAGCGCCGTCACGGGCGCGCCGTCCAAGGTAATGTTTCCCGCGCGGTGCGGGATCGCGCCGGCAAGGGCGCGCAGCAGGGTCGTCTTGCCCGCCCCGTTGGGTCCGATCACGCCGATCAGCTCGCCGGGCGCGGCATCGAAACCGATGCCTTTCAGGACATCCCGGCCATCGAGGGCGAGGGTGAGGTCGCGAACGGACAGTGCGGTCATGGCAGCCGCCTCCGGTAAGCGACGATCAGCCACAGGAAGAAGGGGCCGCCCACCAGGGCGGTCAGCACCCCCAGCTTGAGCTCATTGCCCGGGAACGGCAGGCGCACGGCGATATCGGCCAGCACCATCAGGATCGCGCCGCCGAGCGCGCTGGGGGCGAGCAGGGCGCCTGCCCGGTGGCCCACGAAGGGGCGCAGGAGATGCGGCACCACCAGGCCGAGGAACCCGATGGTCCCGGCGACGGCGGTCGCCGCCCCTACCGACAGCGCCGTGCCCGCGATCAGCCGCGCGCGCACCCCGGTCACCGGAAAGCCGAGGCTGTGGGCGGTGTCCTCGCCCAGCGTCAGGGCGTCCAGCGGGCGGGCCAGGGTGGCGAGAAGGGCCCAGCCCGGGACCATGAAGGGAAGCGCCAGCCAGACATGGGCGAAGCTGCGGTCGGCCAGCGAACCCATCAGCCAGAACACGATCTCCAGCGCCGCGAACGGGCTGGGGGCGAGGTTGAGAATCAGCGCCGTCAAGGCGCCGGCCATGGAGGTGACGGCGATGCCCGCCAGAATCAGGGTCAAGGTGCCGCCGCCGCGCCCCGCCAGCACTTGCAGCAGCACGACGCCGATCACCGCACCGATGACGCCGCCGAGCGGCAGGGCTAGGGTGAAGGCGGCGGCGATGCCGGTATACAGCGTCAACACGGCGCCCAGCGCGGCGCTCGAGGACACGCCGATGAGGCCGGGCTCGGCCAGGGGGTTGCGCAGATATCCTTGCAGCGCGGCCCCGGCAAGGCCCAGGGTCGCCCCGACCAGAACTCCCAGGATGGCGCGCGGCAGGCGCAGTTCGAGAACGATCAGCCGCGTGGCTTCACCGGCGCCGCCGAAAAGCGCGCCCAGTGCCTCGATGAATCCGATCCCGGCCGGTCCGATGCCGAGGGAAAGGACGAAGACCAGGACCAGAACGAGAGCCAATGCCGGCAGCAGCAGGGCCTGACGCGTGTGCCGACCGATGCGCCGCCGTCCCGCCCCTTGCAAAGCCGCGCTCATGGCCGCAGCGCCTTTCCGCCGTCGCCGAGAGTTGCGCGCAGGTGGGCCAGCCGTTCGATGGCGCCGAGGACCAGCGGCGTGCCGCAGGCCCAGACGTGGTGATGGATGGACACGCGGGTTGCCGCGGCCGATGCGGCGGCGAGGGCGGGGTGGCGGATGAAGCCCGCGGCAAGCGACGGATGGGACACCTTCAGGCTGGACAGGATCAGGACGTCGGGCCGCGCCGCAAGCACGCGTTCCAGGGGAAGGCGGCCGACGCCCAAAACCCCGAACCCGTCGGCGCCGTTGGCGAAGCCCGCCGTTTCGATGATCGCCCCGGCCAGGCTGTCCCGTCCGCTGGTCACCCCGTTGGGGCCGATAAGCAATGCGATGGGCCGGTGACCGCCAGGGGCGGGGTGGGTTTGGGTGACGCGGGCGAGGCCTTCCTCGAATCGGGCGATCATCGCCCGGCCTCGAGCCTCCTCGCCGATGGCGTGGGCGAGGATCGCGATATTGCGCGGGATGTCGGCGAGGTTGCGGGCCAGCGGCACCACCTTGATGCGGAACCCGAGGCGCCCCAGCATCTGCACGCCGGGTGCGGCCGCGGTGTCCCCGGCCAGCACCAGGTCCGGGGCCAACGGCACGATCTCCTCGGCCCGGCCGCGGTTGAGGCGGAGCCCGCGGGCTTCCGCCGCCAGGGCCGAAGACGACGGATCGGCGGCCAGGAAGGTCACCGACACCAGGCGGTCGCGCGCGCCCAGCAGCAGGGCGAGCTGATCGGTGCAGACGTTGAGGGAGGCGATGCGCCGGGGCTTGGCCGGGCCGTCGGCCAGGCCGGGGCCGGGAAGGGCAAGGACGGCGAAGGCAGCCGCCGCCAGCGCCAGCGTCTGCCACCGCATCCGCTGGATCCCCAATGCCATTCTCGCCCCGGCGCCCATGTCTCACGTGCCGCCGGTGCCCGGCGCGCCGCCGAGCGTCAGCCGCAGGCCGGCGAAGACGCCGAGGCCCGGCGCGCCGTAGCCGAACACCTCCTGATAGTGTTCGTCCAGAAGGTTTTCGCCCCGGGCGAAGAGCTGCAGCCGCTCCGTCACCTGCCAGGAAAATCCGGCGTTGACCAGGGTGTAGCCCTCGAGCTTCTTGGTTTCGATCTCCACCGGGAAGAAGCTGTTGAACACCGTGTCGGTCTGGTCGCCGCCATAGCGGATGCCGATATTCGCCGTTGCCGCGCGGTCCAGGATGCGAAAGCGGTACAGCGCGTTGAGCGCGGCGATGTGCTTGGGCCTGCGGATCAGGCTGATACCGTCGGCGTCCCGGGTCTGCAGGAAGGTGTAGCTGAGGTCGATGCGGAGATCGGGCCGGGGTGTTGCGGCCAGGCTCAGTTCCACCCCCCGGGTCCGCGACGTTCCGGGCAGGTTGACGGCGGTGTTGCCGGAGCCCGAGATCAGATCCTCGATCCAGTTGGCGAACAAGGTCGCGTCCACCACCACCCGGCGGTCCCAGAGCTGCTGTTCGATCCCGGCATCGACACCCAGGGCGGTCTCGGGGCCGAGGCTCGGGTTGCCGGTGAAGCTGGGGGTGGCGCCGAACAGCTCGAACAGGGTGGGGTTCTTGGCCCCGGTGCCGGCGCTGGCATGGAGGCGCGTCCCCCACGGCTTGATGACATAGGCGAGGGTCGTCCGCCAGGTGGTGGAGTCGTCGAAGAGCGGGTCGTTGTCGTCGTGGCGCAGCGCCGCGGACAGGAACAACCGGTCCCACAGGCCAAGGCGATATTCTCCGACATAGCCGGTGTTCTGAACGGAAACCTCGTTCGGTCCGGAAAACCCGCTATTGGTGAACTGGGTATCGGTCTCGCGCTCCAGGGCGAAGGTCAGCGTGTGCTTGGCCGCGGCGAAGGCCGGCGTTTCGAACAGGACGTTGGTCTGGTAATCGGTCTTCTTCTTGCTGCCGTGGGAGGAAAAGGTGTTGGCGCCGGTGCCGTCGAAGAATTCGGTTTCATCCTTGGCGTAGGCGGTGCGCAGAATGTGCTCCCAGGCGCCGTCGGCCAGGGTCAGCGTGGCCTTGGCCAGGCCGTAGGTCTGCACCGTTTCCGATGTGGTGTCGCCGTCGGTGATGTTGACCACGGCCGCGGAATCGTCGTTATCCAGTTCGCTGTCGACCCGCATGCCGACGATTTCGATCTCGAAATTGCGCGCGGGCTTGATGCCCGCCTTGAGGCGGCCGGTCAGGTTCTCGTAGCCGTCCCTTTCCGGATTGCCGGCATCCGCATCGGCGATGGAGACGCCCGCAGTCTCGTACCGGTTGACGGTGCCGCTGACATAGAGGCGCTCTGCGCCGTATCCGAAATGGGCCAGCCCGTCGAGGGTGGAGAAGCTGCCGCCCTCGCCCCGGGCCGCCAGGGTCCAGCCGGGCCCCGGACGCTTGGTCACGATGTTGATGACCCCGCCGATGGCGTCCGACCCCCAAAGCGCGCTCTGCGGCCCGCGCAGGACCTCGATCCGCGCAATCCCGGCATTGAGCAGGTTCTGGAACTGGAACTCCGAAGCGCCGGCCGGGTTGTTGACCTCGATGCCGTCGATCAGCACCAGCGTCTGATTGCCTTCGGCCCCGCGCAGGCGCACCTGGGTGAGCGTCCCGGTGGAGCCAGACCGGTTGACGGCGACGCCGGGAATGTCGCGCAGGACGTCGGAGACGATGCGCACCTGCCGGTCGTCGAGCTGCTCATCGGTGATGACGGTCACCGCCGAACCCGATTCCCGGCCAGCCACGGGCACCCGGCTGGCCGAAACGACCACTTCGGGGTGCGGGCTGGGCGTGTCGGCGGCCACGGCCGGCAGTGCGGCGGTGCAGCAGGCCAATGCGGCAACCGCCGCCCGGCGGGCTCTTGCTCCGCCCGGTCGCCAAGCTCTGATTTCCCTCATAAACTGAGGCTTCACGATCATTTAGGAACCCTTTCTCATGTGTCTTGTGATTTTGAGAAAGGGCGCAAGGCACCCACTGGCCCGCGCCCGGTTCGGCCAAAACCGTGACGCGCGGACCCGTCCCCGCCGAAACGGCGGAGGTGATGGGCGGAAAGCGAGAAATGCAGGCGTGGATTTTCCACGACGGACTCCCCAGCGGCGACACGATGCCACGTCACCGCAACGGGCGTCCGTCCCACCGACCAACCCCGGATGGTGGAAAGGTGACGCTGACGCCGGCAGGTCTCCTGGCTCGCGGGTCTTCACTTGCGCCAGGCCTTCCCGGTTTCCCAGTGGCACGAAATAAGGCGCTTGCTCGCCGCGTACAGTTGCGGGGGCAGCCAGGGTTCGGCATCGCACGGCGCGGGCCTACCCTGTTCCCTCTTGCATCCCCAAAATCGGGGAACCGACGCTGACCAAATCCTACCCCAGCTTGGACGGGGACGGGAGTCCCAATCGCCGTTGTTCCGCAACCGTTGCGTTTTTGATAGGCTTCGCGGATGAGACGGAGACAGTTCAAGACCCTGGCCCTCATCCTGCTTTCGATCGCGTGCATATCGGCGGGCGTGCGGGACGGCGCGGCGCAGGCGGTTCCCTATCCGCTCGAGGCCTGCAAGGCGTTGGCCAAGGATCTCGAGACCGCGGTTCCCATATCAGGCCCGTTCAGCACGGAGATTCACTGGTTCCGGGAAGGTGATCTCGGGATCAAGGGCCGCCAGTGCCGCATCACCGCGGAAGGGGCGGCGACGGAAAAGGCCGGTGCCAAGGCCGCCGCCAAGGCTGCCGCCGGTTTGGAGGACATGGTCCGCGCCGTTTCCGGCGCGCTTGAGAAGCACGGCTTCATCAAGAACAAGATGGTCGATCGTTACACCCGCAAGGGCAAGGCGTATCGCGCCTTCGCCATGCGCAAGGAGCGCATCACCTGTTGGACCAATGTCGAGTACCAGTATCCCGCGGCCAAGGAGGGGGCGCCAAGAGAGTCCGCCGGCAAACCGTCCCCCAATTGGATCCTTTCGGTGGAATGCTTCAAGGGCTAGCGGGAAGCCACCGAAGCACGTTGCCGTTGGCTAGGGAGAATCCTTCTCCTTTTCGCTTCATTCGATTGG
>JAOTVC010000186.1 GCA_029863585.1 Alphaproteobacteria bacterium
GCGAGGATCGGCGCCATATCTCCGATGGTGACATTGTCGCGTTGAGCCGCGAAATCGAATTGCCGCTGAATCTGGAAATGGCCGCCACCGAGGAAATGGTGTCGATCGCGCTTCGCCACCAACCCCATGCCGCCTGCATCGTCCCGGAAAAGCGCCGGGAGCTGACCACCGAAGGCGGGCTCGATGTTGTGGCCGGCCGTAACCGGCTGGGGAGGTACATTGAAAAGCTCGGCGGCGCGGGCATTCGCGTGTCGCTCTTCATTGATCCCGACCGGCGCCAGATCGATGCGGCCGCGGCCCTGGGCGCGCCGGTGGTGGAACTTCACGTTGGGGCCTATTGCGACCTGGAGGGCGCCGACCGGGCGCGCGAGTTGGAGCGGATCAAGGCCGCCGCCGCTCTGGCGGCGGAGGCCGGGCTGGAATGTCACGCCGGGCACGGCCTCAGTTTCGAAACCGTCGGAGACATCGCCGCCATCGCGGAAGTGGAGGAACTCAATATCGGACACTTCCTGATCGGCGAAGCTATTTTTTCCGGCCTCGATTCCGCCATCAAGCGGATGCGGGCGGCCATGGACAAGGCCCGGGCCCAAGCCTCCGGTCAGATGAGCGCCTGAAGGCCGCGGCCCATGATCATCGGTTTGGGCAACGACATGATCGACATTCGGCGCATCGCGCGCACCATCGAACGCCACGGCGATCGGTTTCTGGACCGGATTTTCACCGATGTGGAACGCGCGAAGTCCGACGCCCGCGTCAACCGGATCGAGAGCTACGCCAAACGTTTCGCGGCCAAGGAGGCGTGTTCAAAGGCGCTGGGCACCGGCTTCCGTCGCGGGGTGTTCTGGCGGGACATGGGGGTCGTCAACCTCGCTTCCGGAAAACCGACCATGACGTTGACCGGCGGCGCCCGGGACCGGTTGGATGAGCTTCTGCCCGACGGTCATGAAGCGGTGATCGAGGTCTCGCTGACCGACGAGCCGCCGCTGGCCCAGGCCATCGTTATCATCAGTGCCGTGGCGATCACGTCGCAAGATTGAACCCTTTGGCCAGGGGCCACGCTTTCCCTTGACAGGCGCCTTGAGCGGTGCATTGTTACGCGCCCTGGTGGTATAATTTATTATTTGTATTCAAGATATTAGGTATTTTGAATGGCACATATGAACGAAGGAGGCGGCACCAAGCAGCGGGCCAAGGTCAAGAAGTCCGGGACCTGGGGCGAAACGCTGAAGACGGTCGTCTATGCGGTTCTTATCGCGGTGGTTGTGCGAACCTTCGCTTACGAACCCTTCAACATTCCATCAGGATCGATGATCCCGACGCTGCTGGTTGGCGACTATCTTTTCGTTTCCAAGCTGTCCTACGGATACAGCAAGCATTCGCTGCCGTTCAGCCTGAGCTTGTTCAATGGCCGCATCTTCGCCTCGGAACCCAAGCGCGGCGATGTTGCCGTGTTCAAGTTGCCGCTCGATAACACGACCGATTACATCAAGCGTATCATCGGTCTGCCGGGCGACCGGATCCAGGTCAAACGCGGCATCCTTCAAATCAACGGGACCGCGGTCAAACGCGAGCGGGTGGGCGAATACATCCTGAACGATCAATACGGCACTACCCAGACTTTCGCCCGTTATGTCGAGACCCTTCCCAATGGCCGCACCCATCTTATCATCGAGAATTCCGACAATGACCGGCTTGACGACACGCCGGTTTACGTGGTGCCAAAGGGGCATTATTTCGCCATGGGCGACAACCGCGACAGTTCCCTGGACTCCCGAGTGTTGAACCAGGTCGGCTACGTGCCGGCCGAAAATCTGGTAGGCCGGGCGGAGTTCCTGTTCTTTTCCACCGATGGGTCGGCCCGGCTTTGGGAGATCTGGAACTGGCCGCGGGCGATCCGCTTTTCACGGTTCTTCAACGGTGTGAACTAAGTCCGGAGGGCAGTCTCAATGGCGGCACCGCACGGCGAGCAGAAACGACAAGGGCCACTCGTTGCCCTCGCCGGCGTCCTGAGGCACAGCTTTGCCGATCCGCGCTTGCTTGAAGAGGCCTTGACCCACCGGAGCGCGGCGCGCACCGACGGCCACCGTTTCGGCAATGAACGATTGGAATTCCTTGGCGACCGTGTCCTTGGGCTGGTGGTAGCCGACCTCCTGCTCGACAGCTTTCCCGATGCCCCCGAAGGGGAACTGGCCCGGCGCTTCACGGCCCTGGTTCGGCGCGAGGCGTTGGAGGAGGTCAGCGCGGCGCTCGACCTCGGGCGCTTCCTGCAATTGTCCGAAGCCGAGGCGCGCACCGGCGGACATCGCAATACGGCGCTGCAGGCCGATGCCTGCGAGGCGCTGATCGGCGCGCTCTATCGCGATGGCGGTTTGGAGGCGGCGGGGCGTTTCATCCGGGAATACTGGCGGCCGCTTCTGGTGGCAGCGGCGGGCCCGGTGCGGGATCCCAAGACGCGGCTGCAGGAATGGGCCCAGGCGCGCGCGTTGGCCCTGCCGGACTATCGCGTGGTGTCGGAGACCGGCCCCGCCCACGAACCCGAATTCACCATCGAGGTTTCCGTCGAGGGATTTCCGCCGGTCCGGGCCAAGGCCGGGACCAAGCGGCGGGCCGAACAGGACGCGGCGCGGACGCTGCTTGCCGCCATCGACGGCGAGAACGCAGATGCCGAGGACCGAAGAGCGCAGGATGTCTGAAGCAGGTGGGTCTCGACCCGCCGCGGCGGGGACAAAATGCGGCTTCATCGCTTTGGCCGGGGCGCCCAACGCCGGTAAATCGACCCTCCTGAACCGCTTCGTCGGAACCAAGATCGCCATCGTCACGCCGAAGGTACAGACCACTAGGGCGCGGATGTCGGGGATCGCCATCCGTGGCGATGCCCAGCTGATCTTTACCGACACGCCGGGCATCTTCACGCCCAGGCGCCGGCTCGACCGCGCCATGGTGAAGGCGGCATGGGCGGGCATCGCCGATTCCGACCGTGCGGTGGTGGTGGTCGATGCTGATCGCGCGGCCAAGGCGCCGGGGAAAATGGATCCCGATACGGTGGAGATCGTCGCCGGCCTGAGAAAGGTCGGCCGCCAGGCGGTGCTCGCGCTCAACAAGATCGATTTGGTTAAGCCGCAGGCCCTGTTGGAGGTCACGCGGATTCACGATGAGACCGGCGTGTTCGAGCGGATATTCTTGATCTCCGCCGCCACCGGTGACGGGGTCGAGGACCTGATGGCGTGCTTGATCGAGGGCCTCAGGCCAGGTCCGTGGCATTACCCTGAAGATCAATTGACCGACGTGCCGATGCGGGTGATGGCGGCGGAGGTGACACGGGAGCAGGCTTTCTTGCAATTGCACCAGGAATTACCCTATTCGCTGACCGTCGAAACCGAGAGCTGGCAGGAACGCAAGGATGGCGGCGTGCGCATCGACCAGGTCATCCTGGTCCAGCGCGAAAGCCAGAAAGGCATGGTCGTCGGCAAGGGCGGCGCCCGAATCAAATCGATCGGCGCCGCGGCCAGGGCCGAACTGGAAAGCCTGTTGGACCGCAAGGTGCATCTGTTCCTGCATGTCAAGGCCCGGGCCGACTGGATGGATCGGCCCGAGCATTTTCGCGAGATCGGGCTTGAGTTCGAGCGTTGAACGGCGGATACGGTCATGGAATGGCGAGATCAGGGCCTGGTGCTGTCGGCGCGCAAGTATGGCGAGACCGCGGTGATCGCGAGCCTGCTCAGTCCGGAGCGGGGGCGGCATCTGGGATTGATCCGCGGCGGCCAATCGCGCCGCCGGCAGGGCGCCCTGCAGCCGGGCAACCTGGTGGATGCCGTGTGGCGGGCGCGGCTCGAGGCCCATCTCGGGACCTATACCCTGGAGCCGGTGCATGATTTTGCCGCCCGGGTGCTGGAGGATCCGCTGCGCCTGAAGGGGCTGGCCGCCGCCATGGCGTTGCTCGATGCCAGCCTGGCCGAGCGTGAGGCCCACGCTGCCGTCTTTCACGATACCCTCGCTTTCCTTCGTGCCCTGGAAGCGGTGGAGATGCCGCCGAGCGGCCGAGGCGCAGTTTCCGACACCGTGGCCGTGACCCGTGCTCCCGATTGGGCCGTGGCCTATGTGCGCTGGGAGCTCTCGCTGCTCGATTGCCTGGGTTTCGGGCTCGATCTGTCGTGCTGCGCCGCGACCGGCGCGGTGGACGACCTGATCTACGTTTCGCCGCGATCCGGACGGGCGGTCAGCGCCGGCGCCGGGGCGCCCTACAAGGAAAAGCTTCTGGCCCTGCCGGCCTTCCTGCGCGCCGACAGCCCGGGCCGGGTGCAAGAGAGCGATATCGCGGCCGGGCTCAGGCTCACCGGGTATTTTCTGGCCCATCACCATTTTGGCGGCGAAGGCCGGGCGATGCCGGCCAGCCGGGCACGATTTGTTGATGCTTTTTCCGACTGACCTACTGTATCTTGCGGCTCTCGTCGCATTTACCATGTGAGTTCCCAATGGCCTCAAGTCCCAGCACCACAACCGTTATCGATGCTCCTCTGGCCGATGCGTTGGGCGAGCGCTACCTTTCCTATGCGCTCTCCACCATCATGTCCCGTTCGCTGCCCGACGTGCGCGACGGGCTCAAGCCGGTGCACCGGCGCCTGCTTTACGCCATGCTCAAACTACGGCTCGATCCCGATACGGGCTTCAAGAAATGCGCGCGGGTGGTGGGCGACGTCATCGGCAAGTATCATCCCCATGGCGACGCCGCCGTCTACGACGCCTTGGTGCGCCTCGCCCAGGCCTTCGCGGTGCGCTATCCGCTGGTCGACGGGCAGGGGAATTTCGGCAATATCGACGGCGATAACGCCGCCGCCATGCGCTACACCGAGGCGCGCCTGACGGCGGTCGCCAGCGCGCTTCTCCAGGGTATCGAAGAGGACGCGGTCGATTTTCGCGATACTTACGACGGCGAAGAGAGCGAGCCCATCGTCCTTCCCGCCGCTTTTCCCAACCTGCTGGCCAATGGGGCGACCGGCATCGCGGTCGGCATGGCGACCTCCATTCCACCCCACAATGCCGGTGAACTGTGCGATGCGCTTCTTCATCTGATCAAATATCCCAACGCGACCATAACCAAGTTGTGCGACTTCGTGCCGGGGCCGGATTTCCCGACCGGCGGCGTCCTGGTGGAATCTGCGGATGCGATTAAGGAGGCCTATACGACCGGTCGCGGGGGATTCCGCGTCCGTGCCAAATGGGAGGTAGAGAAGCTCTCCCAGGGCCGCTACCAGGTGGTGGTGACGGAAATCCCCTGGCAGGTGCAGAAGTCGCGCCTGGTGGAGCGGGTGGCGGCCCTGATGGAGGCGCGCAAGCTGCCCCTGGTGGGTGACATCCGCGACGAATCCGCGGAAGACGTTCGCCTGGTGGTCGAGCCCAAGTCGCGCGGGATCGAGCCCGAGCATCTGATGGCGCAACTGTTTCAGCAGACCGAGCTCGAGGCGCGCATCGGCTTCAACATGAACGTGCTGGACGCGGATCAGACGCCGCGAGTGATGAACCTGCGCGAGGTGCTGACCGCCTTCCTCGATCACCGGCACGTCGTGCTCAAGCGGGTCACGTCGTTTCGGCTGGCCAAGATCGAGAACCGTTTGGAGGTGCTGGGGGGCTACCTCGCCGCCTACGCCAATCTCGACCTGGTCATCAAGATCATCCGCGAGGAGGATCATCCGAAAGCGGAATTGGTGAAGGCACTCAAGATCACCGAGATCCAGGCCGAGGCGATTTTAAACATGCGCCTGCGCGCCCTGCGCAAGCTGGACGAGATCGAGATCCGCGCGGAACACGCCGACCTGACCAAGGAGGCCAAGGGGCTCAGGGCGCTGCTGCGCGACAAGAAGAAGCGCATGCAGGCCATCGCCGATGAGATCAAGGAGATGCGCACCAAGTTCGGCGCCAAGACCGAGATCGGCCGCCGGCGCACCGAGATCGGCAGCCCGCCGGCAACGGTGGTGATCCCCCTCGACATCGCGATCGAAAAGGAACCGATCACCGTGATCTGTTCCGCCAAGGGGTGGATCCGGGCCTTCAAGGGGCACCTCGATGCGGACGTGGAGGTGAAATACAAGGATGGCGACAGCCCGGCTTTCCGCTTCCACGCCTTGAGCACGGACAAGCTGGTGTTGTTCGCCACCAACGGGCGCTTTTACACGATCGGCTGCGACCGCCTGCCGCCGGGCCGGGGCAACGGTGAGCCGGTGCGCCTGATGATCGATCTGTCCAACGATCATGAGATCCTGTCTCTCAGGGTGCATGAACCTGGCCGCAAGCTCGTGGTTGCCTCCAGCGACGGCCGGGGGTTCATTGCCGTGGAAGACAGCGTGATCGCCCAGACCCGGAGCGGCAAGCAGGTCCTCAATGTGCGCGGCGATATCGAGGCCCAGGTCTGTGCCCCGCTTGCGGGAGACCACGTCGCGGTGGTCGGCGAGAACCGAAAGCTCCTGGTGTTCCCGGCGGCCGACCTGCCGGAAATGACCCGGGGCCGGGGCGTCAAGCTGCAGTCCTACCGGGACGGCGGGCTTTCCGACCTCACGACCTTCGATTTGAAAGCGGGGCTTGCATGGAGTTCGGGCGGGCGGACGCGGACGGAAACCGATCTCAAGGCATGGATCGGCAAGCGTTCCCAGGCCGGCCGGCTGCCGCCCAAGGGGTTCCCGCGGTCCAACCGGTTCTCCTGAGCGCGGCGCCCGACGGTCCGAAAAGTCGGCTAGGCGTGCTGCCCCGCCATCGGACCCGCCACGTCGCCGGAAGTCACCCGGCAGCTGGCCAACCGTTCGGACATGAAGGCGATGGCCTCGTCGACGGTCGCGTCCGTGATCGGCGGTTCGGCGCCGAAAGTCTTTTCGTAGCGGCTGAGAAGGCGCTGAAAACGGATCTCTTTGAGCAAATCCATCGGTCGATCCTTTCGACAAATTCACACCAAAGTCATCGGGCCCGTCCCGGGGGAGGGGTCGGTTTTCGGCCAAGAATCTAGGAGCGCCTGAACCGACTTCAAGGGGCCCGCTGCAATTTTTTTCCCGCGATGTGGAAGAGCGGCATCATTGCCTAACCATTCGATAACAAAGAATAAAAAATTCGGCCCAGGGGGCTTGAAGGCTTTTTCAAGGGCCCTAGATAAGGTCTGCCGGACGCCGTGAAGGCGGGTCCGGCGGAAGCGGCCGGAGAGCGGGGCATCGATCCCGGGCCGGCTCGATCGATCAAGGTTTTGCATTGCTTCAAGGAGGATGTGGGACAATGATTGGATTCGATTTCTCCCCCTATTACCGGACTACGGTTGGATTCGATCGCATGGCGCGCGCTTTGGAAAACACTGCCGGCTTGCGCAATGTCGACGATGGCTTCCCGCCATACGATGTCGAGGCGGTGGGTGAAAATCACTATCGCCTGACCTTCGCCGTCGCGGGCTTCGCCGAGGACGAGCTTTCCATAGAGGTGCGCAACGACACGCTGTTCGTGGCCGGCGAGCAAGGGGCAAGAGGCAAAG
>JAOTVC010000187.1 GCA_029863585.1 Alphaproteobacteria bacterium
CCTCGATTGCCGCCTCCACTAGATCGGCGAGGCAGGCGATAAAGGTTGCATCGTCATCGAGCGCCGGGACGCGGGCATATCCCTTGACCCCCGATGCACGGGCCAAAGCGGCATATTCGATATCGAGCTCCACCAGGGTTTCCGAATGCTCGGAGACGAAGGCGATGGGCGCCACAACCAGGCCGCAGCCATCGGCACCGGCGCGCCTGATTTCCTCCTCGGTCGCCGGGCCGATCCATTCGAGCGGTCCCACACGGCTCTGGTAACAGGTCACGATATCAAGTCCCGCGCCGCCGGGTTCCCGGGCCGACAGTGATTCGGAAATCGCCGCCGCCGTGCGTTCGACCTGCCACTGATAGCAATCGCCCTTGGCGATCACCTTCTTGGGCAGGCCGTGGGCGGAGAGCAGAATCCGCAGCGGCGTCTTCGGATTCTGCCTCCTTGCTTGATCAAGGACCGCGGCAATCAATTCGACCTGTGCTTCGATGAAGCGCGGGTGATCGGGATAGCAGCAGATCAGGCCGGCGGGCAGGTTGAGTCCGGCGGCGGCGGCGGCGCGGTCCCAGTCCTTGCTGGAGGACCCCGTCGTGGTGGTGGAGAACTGGGGATAAAGCGGCAGCTTGACGATCCGATCCGGCGCGAACGCCTTAACCCGGGATGCCGCCGCATCGGAAAAAGGATGCCAGTACCGCATGACGACCTCGACCTGCCAATCGATCTTGTCCCTGCGGCTTTCCAGAACCGCCTTGAGGGCATCGGCCTGGGCCCGGGTCCGGCCAAGGATCGGCGATGCACCTCCCATATGGCCGTAAATCTCCCGCGCCAGCGGCGCCCGCCGCCGGGAGATCATCTTGGCCACCACCCAGCGCAAGGGATTGGGCAAACCGATGATCGCAGGATCGCGGAACAGATTGAACAGGAACGGCTCGACCGCATCGAGGCCATCGGGCCCGCCGAGATTGAACAGGACGACGGCGACCCGTTCTAGGCTCGCCAATTGTGGACCTCCTCGACCAGAGCCGCGACATGATCCGGTGGTGTCTGGGGGACGATGCCATGGCCCAGGTTGAAGACGAAGGGCCCGCCGGCCAGGGTATCAAGGATCCGCCGCGCCTCCCGTTTCATCGGCTCGCCGCCCTGGACCAGCAGCATGGGATCCAGATTGCCCTGCACGCAGGCCGCTTTTTGGAGAACGTCGCGGGCGTATTCCAAAGGCACCGTAGCATCGATAGAAACGGCATCGGCACCCGATGAGCTTGCGATCCGTTGATAATAGAACGCCGCGCGGTTGGGAAAGACGATGATCGGCACGCCGGGATGGACGCCCTTGACCCGGGATACGATTTCAGAGATCGGCCTGAGGGACCATGCCTCGAAGGCCTGCTCCGGCAGGACACCGGCCCAGCTGTCGAAGATCTGCACGACTTCCGCGCCGGCTTCGATTTGCGCGCAAAGATGATCGGCGATGGCGGCGACCAAGAGATCGAACAACCGGGCCAGCCCTTCCGGCGCGCCATAGGCCCAGGATTTAAGCTTGGCAAAATCCTTGGAGGAACCACCTTCGATCATGTAGGACGCTATCGTCCAAGGCGCGCCGGCGAAGCCGATCATGGTCACTTCCGCGGGCAAATTACGCGACACTTCTCCGATCGCCTGATAGACCGGCGCGAGGTCTTCACGAAGGCCCTCCCGCGACAGGGCGGCGATGGCCTCGGGCCCGGGCAGCGCCTCCAGCACCGGGCCGCGACCGGGTTCAAATCCCACCTTCTGGCCCAAAGCGTCCGGGATCACCAGGATATCGGAAAAAATGATCGCCCCATCCAGGCCGAACCTACGGACCGGCTGCAACGTGACTTCCACCGCCATATCCGGGCTGTAGCAGAATTTCAGGAAATCCGGCGCCTTGGAGCGAACCTCCATGTATTCGGGAAGGTACCGGCCGGCTTGCCGCATCAACCAGATGGGAACCCGATCCTGGGGTTCCCCCTTGAGTGCGCGAAGAAGGGATTTGGTCATTAAGGAGTTCTCGCTGATCACCGCGCCCTTTCTACCCTTTAATAAGAATCCTTAAAAGAAAAGGTTGTTGTTGTTGTTGGGGGTAGGAATCTCGGGGATTATCTCTCCGAGTGAAATACCCCCCAGAACGATCGCGGTGAGGCGTTGGCCGATCGATCGGGGACTGATCTGTGAGCGGGGCGGAATAACAGTGGACCCCAATGGCGATCCAGAAAGATCAAAAGCAAGAGTCATGGGGATAATCGATGCTGGGACCAAGTCGTCCCCGATTCCAAACCCTGTTGAGAATGTTTTGCTCCGGTGCGTGGCGAACCCTATCATTTTCATGCCAGTCGGGATCGATTGGACCCCCCTGGGGACAAATGGCGCCTTATCCCAGGGCTTGAAGTTCTTGTCATCGGGTTCCGACGCGGGCTATCCACAGGGCTAAGGCCGGTGGAGGATAGGAACGCGAAGACATGGATCAACCGAAGACCTTTCATTTTCATCTGATTTCCGATGCCAGCGGCGAGACCATTCGGGCGCTGACCCGGGCCTGCCTCGTCCAATTCGAAGACGTGCCCAAGGTCGAACATCACTGGTCCATGGTCCGGACAAGACGTCAGATGCGCCCGGTTCTAGAAGGGATAGAGGCCCATCCCGGCATGGTGCTCTATACCCTGGTGAATTCGGCGATCCGCGAGTTTCTCGAAGCCGAATGCCGCCGTCTCAAGGTTCCTTGCGTATCGGTCCTCGATCCTGTGATGGTCGCGCTGAAGGGTTACCTGGGGACCGAGGGCCGGGCCCGGCCGGGTCATCAACATCAATTGGATGCCAAATATTTTGATCGCATCGAGGCGATGGATTTCGCGCTCGCGACCGATGACGGGCAGCGCGTCATCGACTATTCCGAAGCCGATGTCATCCTGGTCGGCGTGTCCCGGACGTCAAAGACGCCGACCTGCATCTATCTTGCAAACCAGGGGATCAAAGCGGCCAACATTCCCTTTGTACCGGGGTCGGCGCTGCCGGATTTCCTCTTCCGGGAAAAAGCGCCGCTGATCGTCGGACTTACCAAGGATCCTCAGCGTTTGGTGCAGATCCGGCGCAGCCGCCTCAAGGCCCTGCAGCAGATGGGCGATACCGACTATACCGATCCCGAGGTCGTCAAGCGCGAGGTACGCGACGCCCACCGCTTTTACGTCGAGCATGGCTGGTCCGTGATCGACGTCACGCGGCGTTCCATCGAAGAAACCGCCGCCGCCGTACTCGGTCTGTTGGAACATCGCAAGGCGAAGCCCGGCCAGGTGCTTGAGACGCCATGACGAGGCTTCGATGACGGCGGGGCCGGTCACGCAGGTGGTTCTCGCATCGGCCAGCGTCACGCGCCAGGACCTTTTAAGGCGGGCCGGGGTTGCGTTCGTGACCGCGCCGGCAAGGGTGGATGAGACCGCCATCAAGGAAGCAATGTCAGCCGATGGCGCAGATGCCGAGGATTGTGCGCTCGAACTTGCCCGCCTTAAGGCGGCGCGGATCACCCCGCGCTATCCTGGTGCCCTCGTCATCGGGGCGGATCAGATTCTCGACCTTGACGGCCGATGGTTCGACAAGCCTCGGGATTTGCTTGAGGCTCGGAAATCCCTTCTGGCCTTATGCGGGAAGACCCATCGCCTTGCGACGGCCGCTTGCATTTTTCGCGACGGCGCGCAAATTTGGCATCACCTCGAATCACCGGAACTCACCATGCGGGCCTTCACGGAAGCTTTTCTCGACCATTATCTCGCGGAGGCGGGAGAAAGCGTCCTTTCATCGGTCGGCGCCTACCGTTTGGAAGACCTCGGCGTGCAACTGTTCAGCCGTATCGATGGCAGCTATTTCACGATCCTGGGCCTGCCTCTGCTGGCCCTGCTCGATTTCCTGCGTGCCAATGCCGTGGTGACGGAATGATCCTGACCGGTAAGGCCAAGGTGGCGGGTGTGATGGGTTGGCCCGTGGCTCACTCGCTCTCGCCGCGGCTCCACAATTTTTGGCTCGACCAATACGGATTGGACGGCGCCTATGTTCCCCTGGCCGTCGACCCGGAGCATTTCCCCCAGGCGCTCAGGGTGCTCGCCCATCTCGGTTTCGCCGGTGTCAACATCACCGTGCCCCATAAGGAAACCGCGCTGAAGGTGGTTGACCAGGCCGATGCGGTGGCGAAGCGGATTGGCGCGGTCAATACCGTGGTGGTTCGCGGCGACGGCAGCCTCCTCGGCACCAATACCGATGGCGTAGGATTTCTCGCCCATCTCGCCGCGGCGCGGCCCGAATTCGATCCCACGGCGGCACCGGCGGTGGTGATCGGCGGCGGCGGCGCGGCCCGGGCCCTGGTGGCGGCCTTGACCGAAGCCGGCGTGCCGGAAGTCCGCCTCTGCAACCGGACGCTGGCACGCGCCGAGGAGATCGCCATCGGCCTGGGGGCTGCCGTGCGGGTGATCAATTGGGTCAACCGGACCCACGCCCTGGACGGCGCCGGCCTTTTGGTCAACGCGACCACCCAGGGAATGGTCGGGCAGAAAGCCCTTGACCTGGATATTTCCGAGCTGCCCACCGACGCCGTGGTTTACGACATCGTCTATGCTCCCGAACGCACCCCATTGCTGGCGGCGGCGGCGGCGCGCGGCAACCCGGTGGTCGGCGGCCTCGGCATGCTGCTCCATCAAGCGGTCCCGGGCTTCAAGGCCTTTTTCGGAGCGCAGCCCGAAGTCAGCGATTCCCTCGCTGCCCATGTCCGCGCGGGGCTGGCCTGACGTGGCGGGCGGAATGCCCGATTGATGGGACGGCGCACGCGCATCATCGGCCTGACCGGCTCTATTGGCATGGGCAAGTCGACCGCGGCGGCAATGCTGGAGCGGCTCCATGTACCGGTTTTCTATGCCGACAGGTATGCCCATGGCCTCCTCGAACCCGGCGGCGGCGCGGTGACGGCGGTCCACGATGCCTTTCCCGACGTGGTTGAGCACGGCGTCATTTCCAGGCCTGCCCTGGGGCGCGCGGTATTCGGCGATGCGGCCGCCCTCGGCCGGCTCGAGGGCATCCTGCATCCCTTGGTGCGCCAAGGCGAGCATGCCTTCATCGCGCGGCAAAACCTGCGCCGGATTCCCATCGCCGCATTGGAAATCCCGCTCCTGTTCGAGACGAGGGCGGAATTGCTCTGCGATGTCGTCGTGGTCCTGACCGCACCCGATTTCGTCCAGGAGGCCCGAGTCATGGCGCGGCCGGGGATGACCAAGGCGCGGCTGGAAGCGGTCCGTGCCCGGCAGATGCCGGAAGTGGAAAAATGCAGGCGAGCGGATTTCGTGGTTCCCACCGGTCTTGGCCGCCGGCGGACTTTCCTCGGTCTCAAGGCTGTAGTAAGAAAACTGATGTGACGCGCCGGTGCCGGAGGCCGGGGCTGCCGCCCGGGTGGATCGGACGGCGCCGTGTACGATCAGCCGGAGGCATCGATGCGGGAAATCGTTCTTGACACGGAAACCACGGGGCTCGATCCCGTCGGCGGCCACCGGGTGGTGGAGATCGCCTGTATCGAGCTGATCAACCGGATCCCTTCCGGCCGTCATTACCAGACCTATGTCAATCCCGAGCGCGACATGCCGGAGGAAGCGTTTCGGGTCCACGGTCTGGCGGCCGATTTCCTCGCGCAGTTTCCCCTGTTTGCCGACGTCGCCGACGACTTTCTCAACTTCATCGAGGATGGCGCCCTGGTCATCCACAACGCCGAATTCGATCTCAAATTCCTCAACGCCGAGCTGGCCTTGATCGGCCGGCCCCCTCTCGACGGGTTCGAGGTGGTGGATACGGTGGCTTTGGCGCGGCGCAAATTCCCCGGTGCGCCGGCGTCTCTCGATGCCTTGTGCCGCCGTTTCGGGATCGACAATTCGGATCGGGACCTGCATGGCGCGCTGCTCGATACCCGGCTGCTGGCCGATGTCTATCTCGAGCTCATGGGCGGCCGCCAGCCGGGCCTCGGTCTGGCGGCCGAGGCAGGGGAGAAAGCCCAGGCTGGCACCGTGGAGCGCCCGGTCCGGGCGCCGCGGTCCCACGCGGCGTCGCCTGAGGAACAGGCGGCCCACGCGGCCTTTATCGGCGCCATGTCCGATCCGATCTGGAACAAATAAGGATAGCCAGGGATAACCGGCCGGAGCCCCGGCTCAGGCCTGGGCGTCTGGAGCCTGGTCGGCCTCTCCGGCCTCGCCCGCGGTTTTCGAGCCCTGATAGAGCTGCGAAAAGTCGATGATGTCGATCAGGAGCGGCGGGTAGCCGCCCTCGCGGGTGACGTTGGCGATGATCGCCCGGGCGAAGGGAAACAGCAGCGTCGCGCAGTGGATCTTGAGGATGGGATCGATATGTTCCTGGGGAACGTTTGCGAGGGTGAACATTCCCGCATAATCCACGGCAACCAGGAACAGGGTCTTTTCGTCCTGTACCGCCCGGCCTTCCATGGACAACACCACCTCGTAAGCGGTTTCGCCGAGCTGGGTAAAATCAACGGAACAATTGAGGTTGACCTGCGGATCGATGCCCTCGCTGGTCACGACTTCGATGGCGAGCGGATTCTCGAACGAGAGATCCTTGATGTATTGCGCATGGGCGTGGATGAAGGGACCGTTTTCCGAGGACTCTTCCGCGCTGCCGTTGGCGCCGTCGGTGGGTAGGGGATCGGGGGTATCTGTCATCGGCTGGGTTCCGCCTGAAGGTCGACGTGCCGGGGCTCGCCCGACGCCGGCTGTGGCTACCATGCTTTTCAGGGACGTGCAAGAACCGAGGCGGGCATGTCGCCAGCGTTATTGCCGCTTTTGATCACCGCCCGGTTTGTCGATGCGTTCCCGCCGGGGGGCCGATTCGTCGGGACCGACCACGGTGAAGTCGCCTTCGATGACGTCGTCCGGTGTGGGTCGTCCGGAGTCGTGCCAGGAGGCGCCTTCCATATGCATGTGGACATGGCCGGACCGCCGTGCCGCCTGCCACAAGAGGCGTCCGATCCACACCCGGAGCCCCGGCATCAGAAGCGCCAGCCCCAGGGTATCGGTGATAAATCCGGGCGTCAGCAGCAGGACGCCGGCCACCAGGATGCAGATTCCGTCGAACAGCTCCTTGGCGGGGAAGCCGCCCTGGGCCATCACGTCCTGGGCCCGCAGCAGCACACGGAGGCCCTGGGCGCGGAACAGCGCCGTGCCGATGACGGCGGTCAAGACCACCAGGGCGACGGTTTCCCAGGCGCCGATCAGGCCGCCGACATGGATCAACAGGGCGATTTCAGCGATGGGAACGACAATAAAGGCGAGCAGTATGGCCATGACGCCCTTAACATTGGGGTCGGGGCGCCCTATGTCTAGGTTTAACCACGCCGAAAGACGGTTTCGG
>JAOTVC010000188.1 GCA_029863585.1 Alphaproteobacteria bacterium
CCGATGCGGCCAAAGGGAGGCACCCATGATCGGAAAGAAAAAAGTCCATGTCTTCGATACCGATCGCGACAAGAAATTCCTGCTCGAGCCCTACAATGACTGGGCGGATGCGGAAGGCCCCCCGGTGCATGAGGATTTCGCCATTAACGCCATCGCGGCGGAGACCGGTCCCTGGCCGCGCTTCGACTGCAAGGGCGCCTTCCTGCATGTCCACGGCCGGGGCGATTATTGCAGCGCCTACACCCTCGATATCGCCGGCGGCAAGAACACCGCGCCCATGCGGCACCTCTATGAGCCGATGTTCTACGGCCTCGAAGGGCACGGATCGACGATCGTCGATCTGCCCAACGGCACGCGCCATTCCTTCGAATGGGGGCCGAAGAGCCTGTTCACGATCCCGCTGAACACGCCGTACCAGATCTTCAACGGCTCGGGCAGCGAACGCGCCCTTCTTGCCTGCACCCACGACCTGCCGTTCACCCTGAACCTCTATCACGACGAGCGGTTCGTCTTCGACAACGACTTCGTGTTCGAACAGCGGCTCGGCGATCCCAAATATTACGAAGGCGACGGCGACTTCACGCCGATCAAGCCGGGCCGTCACATGTGGGAGACCACCTATGTCCCGGACCTGACGAATTTCGAGCTGCACACCTGGGTCGAACGCGGGGCCGGCGGGGCCAACATCGTCTTCGTGCTGGCCGACGGGACGATGCATGCCCATGTTTCGGAAATCCCGGTGGCTAGGTACAAGAAGGGCCATCGCCACGGCGCCGGAGTCCATATCTGGGCGGTTACGGGAAGCGGCTATTCGCTGCTTTGGTACGAGGGGGATCAGGACTTCCTGGAAGTGCCCTGGTCACACGGATGGCTCTATGCACCGGCGGAACAGCAGTTCCACCAGCATTTCAATACCTCGCCCGACCCGGCGCGCTATCTCGCCATCAGCCTCGGCAACCGGCGCTATCCCTTGCTCAAGCACAAGCGCGACGGTATCGCGGGCGAAACCGATGCCAGCATCAAGGAGGGCGGACGCCAGGTAGAGTACGAGGATCAGGATCCGCGCATCCACAAGAAGTGGCTGGAAGAGATGGCGAAATCCGGGGTCAAGCCCGACATGGCCGAATATATCGACGAATCGGCGCTCGCGTCCTGACCCCGCGTCCGGCCTCCGGGCGATGCAATGACATAATTGCCCGCCGCCCGCGTGGCGTTTCCGGCCCGACAGACAATCGAAAACGCCGTCCCCGTTCTTAGGGACGGCGTCTTCCTCGGTCTACTGTCCGGGTCGTTGCCGGACCGTTTCCCACTTAGCCGCAGTTGAGCCGGACCGCGTTGCCGCCCTTGCCGACATAGCGGATTTCGCAGTTCATTCCCGGCTTCAGCTCCTTGAGCACGGCCTTGGAACCGCGCACTTTCTTGCCGGCGATGACGCCGCGGGTGCGACGGCTGTGGATGCGGAGCTTGAGTTCCTCGCCTTTGCCGTCCTTGAACACGATGTAGGACCGTTTGCCCTTCTTCTGGAGTTGCCAATCCGCCGTCTTAACCTTCAGCAGCTTGACGTTGGAAACGAAGGGCCGCTCCTTGAGGGCCGCCCGCGTCCGTTCGATCAGGGGCCTGGGCAGCCCGTAGATGCGCTTGATGATCGCCTCGATCTCGGTATGGGGGATCGCGTTGATCTCAAGCCGCCGTTTCTTGACGTGCTCCAGGAACTTCTTGTCCTTGGTGGTATCCATCAGCGCGGTGCGCAGCGCCTTGGCCCGGTCGGCGGGGACCTCCGGCGGGGCGAAGAACGGTCGCGCCATCTTTTGCCGGGCAAAGACGGTTTCCAGGACAGCGCGATCCTCCTGGTTCTTCGCAAGGTCCAGGATCAAGGGAATCTTGGGATCGAGCTTGGGATGCTTGCGTAGCCCAAACTGCACAAGGATCTTGATCTTTTTCTCGGGAAGCCAGGTCGGGGCCTGGGTGTTCAGCGACGCATAAGACAACGCCGACATGCCCTGCAACTCGCCGCGCATCACGGCAAGCCGTGCCTCGGAGCTCCCGGGATAGCTCGAAATGATGTTGAACCTGGTGCCGATGACGTTGTTGGTGATCACGCCAAAGACCTGGGAATCGCCGCCGCCGTCGCCCAATACGAAGGTCTTGGTCTTGGCGTCCTCGATCGAATCGATCGGCACGTCGCTGCGCACGAACATCACCGCGATGCTCTCATTCAGGCTGCCCAGCCAGGTAAATTTCATGGCGTCGAAGTTGGCCTTCTTGTTGCCCAGCAACGGTTCGAAGGGCACGCCCCGCTGGATGTGGCCGAAGTGAGAGCCGTCGCGCGGCGCCTTGTGATACATGAAGTTGGCCATGCGCACGCCGCCGGCCCCCGGCATGTTGGTGGGGATCAGGGACGGCTTGCCCGGAATGTGTTTGACGATGTGGCGCGCCACCAGCCGGGCATAGGTGTCGTATCCGCCCCCGGGGCTGGAACTGATCAGCAGTTTCAGGCGCTTGCTCTTGAAGAAATCCGCCGTCGCATCGGCCTGCGCCGGCGCGCCCGCAAAACCCACGCCAAGCGACGCGGCCAACGCGGTCCAAAGTATTCGCTTCCCAATCATGACTTTACTCCCAGCGTTATTGTTTCGGACGCCTCTCGCCTGGGAATTCTATTGTTTTGATGCAATTCTAGGGGGCGCGGCGCGGCACTGACAAGGCGATTCCCGGCACGCCCGCAGATGCGGCAGACGCCGGGATAGCCCCCTGGCCAAGCCTTCGGCGTCCATCCCCAAGTCATTGCGCAACAAATTTCCGGACCGGGGCTCCTTATGTTAAGGAATGCGGGGCAAGGAATGGACCAACAAGGGCACCCGGAATCAAAACGGCAAGCCCTTGTTGGACCGAGGGAAAGGCGCGGCGTGAGCGAAAGACAGACAGGGGAGCCACCAGCGGCTGCGCGGTTCGGACCGGCTCGAACTGACGCCGATTTTCAGCGCGCGACGGAACTTCACCTGCAGGGACGCCTGCCTGATGCCGAGCGCCTCTACCAAAGAATCTTGAAAACCGTGCCGGACCATTTCGACGCATTGCATCTCCTGGGGGTCCTCAAGGCGCAAACCGGGAACGGGGCGGCGGGGGCGGAATTGATCGGCAAGGCGCTTGCGCTCAACCCCGGGGATGCGGCGGCCCATTCGAATCTTGGAAATGTCTTTCTCAGTCTTGCGCGCTTTGAGGACGCGGTTGGCAGTTGCGAGCGCGCGTTGGCGCTCCGGCCCGATTTCGCAGACGCCCACGCCAATCGCGGAATCGCCCTGCGCGCCCTTGGCCGTTTCGAGGAAGCGCTCGCCAGTTTTGACTGCGCCCTTGAATACTCCCCGGACGACTCCGCCACCCATAACAACCGTGCCGTCGCGTTGCGCGCCCTTGGCCGTTTCGAGGAAGCGCTCGCCAGCTGCGAGCGCGCCGTGGCGCTCACACCCGATTACGCCGATGCGCACATCAACCGCGGCGCCGCCCTCCGCGCCCTTGGGCGGTTGGAGGAAGCGCTCGCCAGTTGCGACCGCGCTTTGGCACTCAGGCCCGAATCTCCGGAGGCCCTGAACAGCCGGGGAGGCGTTCTGTGCCTTCTCAAGCGCTTTGAAGAAGCCGCAGGGTCCTATGAAAAGTTGCTCGATGTGGCGCCGGATTATCGCTATGCAGCTGGTAATTATTGGAGTTCAAAAGGCCGCGCCTGCCATTGGCTTGACTTCGAAGCGGCCAGGCGGGCGGTTGTTCAGGGTGTGGAGCAGGGCAAGCTTGCGTGCCTGCCCTTTGCATTCCTGTCGGGCTCCCATTCCCCGGCCGAACAGCTGAAATGCGCCCAAATCCATGTCCGGAGCGATCATCCGCCGTCACCGCGCCGGCTTGTGCGGGGCGATCCCTACCGTCATGACAGGATCCGCATCGCCTATCTCTCCTCCGATTTTCACGTGCATCCAACGGCCTTCCTGATGGCCGGTCTCTTTGAGCGGCACGACCGAACCCGGTTCGAAACCATTGCCATCTCTTACGGGCCCAACCAACGAGGGCCGATGCGAACGCGGCTGGAGCGCGCCTTTGACCGCTTCATCGACGTCCGCGACCGGAGCGCGTTGGAAATTGCGCGATTGATCCGCGAGCTTGAGGTCGATATCGCGATCGATTGCAAAGGCTTCACCCAAGATTCCCGGCCCGAGATTCTTGGATTCCGCCCCGCCCCCGTCCAGGCGCAGTATCTAGGCTACCCGGGAAGCATGGGGGCCGAGTACATCGATTATATCTTGGCCGACCGCTTCGTTATCCCTGAAGACCATCGGAAATTTTACGCGGAGAAGGTCGTCTACCTGCCCGATAGCTACCAGGTCAACGATTCCGACCGGCACATCTCCCTGGAAGTCCTGGATCGCGAGGCGTCGGGATTGCCGGCGGACGGTTTCGTTTTTTGCTGTTTCAACCAGCATTACAAGATCACGCCGCAGGTCTTCGACCTTTGGATGCGGCTTCTCCGCGATGTGGAGGGGAGCGTCCTGTGGCTCGTTGAAGACAACGCCGATTCCGGGCGGAACCTGAGATCGGAAGCGTCGAGCCGGGGGGTCGCGCCGGAGCGAATCGTCTTTGCGCCGAGACTGGAGCAATCGCGACATCTCGCGCGGCATCGCCTCGCCGACTTGTTTATCGATACCCTGCCTTACAACGCCCACACTTCGGCAAGCGACGCGTTATGGGCCGGCCTGCCGATCGTCACCTGCTGCGGAACGACATTCGCCGGACGCGTGGCAACCAGCCTGCTGAACGCCGTCGGGCTTCCGCAATTGGCGGCGCCCGACCTCGCGGCATATGAGGAATTGGCGCGAGCGCTTGCCACCGATCCGGCCAGGCTCAACGACGTCAAAGCCCGGCTCCGACAGAACCGCTCGAACCATCCTTTGTTCGATACCGACCGGTTCCGCCGCCATTTGGAGCAGGCCTACATCACCATGTGGGAGCGCTATCAGCGCCAAGAACCACCGGAGAGCTTTTCGGTCGCGGCCAGGGATTGACCGCCCGAGCGCCGCCCCAGGGGCCTTAGCGGGGCATTATGCCGAACGCGCGGCAAGGCCCATGTCGTGAGATGAGCGCCCGGGATGGGCCCTGATATTGGGGATGCCCGAGCAGTCCGGATAGGTTTCCGACCACGCGGTGGACATCGCGGCGCGCAGCCAATATTCGTGCTCGCGCGCGACGATGAAACCGTCTTGGGCCAGGAGAACGCTGATTCCGCGGTCGAGCCCGTTGCGGATCACGTTCTCGGCGATGCAGGCGGCCTCGTATTGCAGCTTGGGACCGACGCCGGACAGGAACTGCTCCTCCACTTCTTCGTGCTTTACCGTGACGGCGGTGAGGACATCGTTCGGCTGATAGCCGATCTGCGTATCGCCCAGCAAGGTGTTGACGTCGCTCCGCATCAGGGCGACCAGGGCGTGGGCCTCGGAGAAACAATTCAACAGGATCTGGAACGCCACCTTGCCGAACGCGCGGGGAAAGCTCTCGAATCCCGGAATCAGGTAGGGATCCTCGTCACCCATCGCCTCGAAGCAGGTGAAGCCCTGGCGGGCGTAGACCTGTTGGACGACCTGGGCCTCGAAGGTCAACTCGATGACCGGCTGATCGTTGATCTCGATGAACGGCCTGAACTCGGGCGAGCACGATGCCCACCAAGGCCCGTAGAATCCTCCGCCTTCTTCCAGGTTGCGGTTGCTGAACACGCGATAGACCCGGTTTTGGGAAAAATCGATGGCCGCGGATGGGATGTCGGGGGGCAGCACGATCCGGGCCTGGGACAGTTGGCGGTTATAGGCCTCGATCGCCGCTCGCATCCCGAAGGTCCGGGGGCTGTCGTCGTAATCCAGGAAACGCCCGTGGGCGTCTTTCACGACAACGGTCTCACGTTCCTCGATCACAGAGAAGATACGCACGTCCGCGGCGCCGAGATTGCGCACCAGGCGCACGAAACGGTCGGACGGTTTCATGCGGGTGCGGAATCCGGTGTTGCCCGGCGGCGGCCGGAATCCGCGCCGGAATTCGATGTAACCGAGGTCCCGGAGCGCGTCCATGGCCGCCCGCAGCGCGTTGAAGTTGATCAGCGGGCTGGTGTAACGGCGCTGGTAGTCGATCTTGTTGCGCGAGATCGCGATCCAGGGGTCCCAGTCACGGCGCATCGCCGCGATCAGGTTGGCCAACAGCACCGCCAGGCTGCGCTCGAACCGGCGCTTGGAGATTTCTTCGTGCAGTTCGCGGCGGAAAATGCGGTTGGAAAGCAGACGTCCCAAGCGTAGGAAGGCTTCGTCGTCGCAGATCAGATAGCTGTCGAAGAAGATCGCATAGGACTGATGTCCCACGCCTTTCGGCAGGAACCCGGTAACCCGGTTGAGCTCCATGATGGCGATCGGATCGTCCTGCTGGAGCGATTCGAAATCGGGCCATTCATTCAAAAGATCTTGCAATTCTCCACACCCGCAATTGGACCGTTTCACCGTCGCTTCCTGGCTTCGAAAAGCCAGGAAACCAAGATGGAAGGAACCATCCTGGGCAGTTGGGGCCTATCCCGCGCAAGTCAAATCTAGCGCCCCAAAAATTAACAATATGATTACTTTTGGAATCAATTGTGTGTAATCCCAGGGCATGAAAAAGAACGAATTTAAAGGGCTTTCTATTGGCTCGGACGAAACGGAGAGCGATTCATGAGCAAGTCCGAAATGCTGCGGCTGGCAGCGCCTGTTCTGGCGCTGGCAACGCTTGTTCTGAGCCCTTTTTTGGCTGCCGCGGGCACGCTAGAGCCCCGTGACTTTTTTCTGAAGGACCGGAGCAGCCTCCGCTTCGACGTGCCGAAAGCCTGGCTCAGCAAGTCGACACCGATCGAAAAACCGCTCGGCGTGGAGATCGGGATCGATGCCGCACCAGAGGCCCCGCTCCTGATCCAGATGATGGCCTTCCAACCTAGGACCAGGCGAGAAACTGCGTCCGACCTGAAATCCATGCGGCAACTCGTAAAGGCCGCTGCAGACCAACTGAAAAACACGGTGGTCGAAACCGCAGTTCCCGTGCGCCGTCTGAATGGTCCCGACGCGGCCGGCTACTACATTTCCGTGACGAACAAATCGCCGCAGCCTGGCGAACACAAGCTCATGGCCCAGGGGATCGCAAGGATCGGTTCTCTCCACATGACCTTCACGATCCTCTCCAACGATGCTTCGGGAAAGATCATGCCGGCGGCCATGGCCATGGTGCGCACCGGCAGATTCACAAAGGCGCCACCGAACCAGGCCAGCAAGCCGACGCCGATCCCCGAGGCCCATCGCATCGCCGTTTCCAAGCGGGACGGGGACTTCTACCTGACGGTTCCGGTAA
>JAOTVC010000025.1 GCA_029863585.1 Alphaproteobacteria bacterium
ATTTCGACACTGAGCATAGATCCCAAACGGCATTGACACGTTAACTGCCACGGTCGCCACAATTCGATTGTGATCCGGATCAGGCCGCAAGCCAACTTTGATTCCAGACAGCGAATGTTTCGGCGCGAAACGCCTTGAAAATTCGTCGCGATAGAAGATGGCGTTGGACGTAGAAGGCGTTGTAGACGGCGGCGTGGATGGAAAGGAACCGTTGCGCTGATCCCGGCGATTTGAACCGCTGTTGTTTTCGCTCTCGCCGCCGAACCGGCTGGTGGGAATTCTCCGCGCGATTGTTCGCTCGTAGCCCTTGGTCATGAACCGCAGATAGCCGCATCTTGCGGACCGCAGCCGGATAGGATTTCAGCTTATCTGTGGTGATGCGCTCCGGGGCAAAGCCCCTCTTCTTCAGCAGCTTGCGTAGCAATCGCTCGGCAGACTTCGCGCAGCGGCGACGCTGAACCAGGAAGTCTAGCACCTCGCCTTCGTGATCGACAGCGCGCCATAGCCAGTATTTACGACCGCGGATGGCGATCACCATCTCGTCGAGATGCCAGTACGAACTCGGGCGCGGACGGCTGCGCTCCAGGTTTCTGGCGACCAGTCGCCCGAACTTCAAGAACCAACGCCGCACCGTTTCGTTCGATACGTCAATCCCGCGCTCGGCCAGCAGATCCTCGACGTCGCGAAACGACAGCGTGAACCCCGCGTAGAGCCAGACCGCGTGTTGGATAATCTCGGGCGGAAAACGATGACGCTTGAAAGATATCGCTGCCATACACCGACGGTACCGGACCCTGTCCGCCCCGGCTACCGACTTAACGTGTCAATGCCGTCAGGAGCCCCTAAGCATCACTAGGGAATCAACGCCCACGCAGCGACCGCGGTCGATCAAGACCGGGTTGATGTCGACCGAGTGAAGGCGGTTTCCGGCGGCGAGCGCAAGCGCTTGAAGACCTATGAGGATATTGCTGAAGGATTCCATCACCAAAGACTCTTCGTTCCCGTCGGCCAGCGCCGTCAGCACTTTTCCCGTCCTTGAGCCCGCCAGACGCGCCTGAATGCGCGCACGCGACAGTCCTGCGGGAAGCAAGGTGACGTCACCCAGCACTTCGGCATGCACCCCGCCCAAGCCGAAAACAAGAAAATGGCCGAGCGGCGGCTCATAGGTCAAGCCGGCGATGAGTTCTACCTCCGATGCGGCCATGGGCTGGACGATCACGGCGGCCGTCTCCGCCGCGTGGCCGAGTTGATCGAGCCGCGCCGAAAGGGACGCGTAGGCTGTGGTCACGGATTCCCCATCGTGGAGGCGGGTTGCGACCAAGCCGGCTTTTGCCTTATGGGCGACATCGGGCGCTTGAGCCTTGATTACGACGGGATAGCCGAAACCATCGGCGGCGCGTTGCGCCTCCCGTGCGGAGGTGACGACCTTGTTCTCGATAATCGGGATTCCGGCGGCGCGCAGGATCTCCGCGCTTTCCACCTCGGACACCAACACCGCCTCGCCTTGGGGTGCGGGCTGCTCACCGATCAGATCGGCAATCTTTCGCTGCGCGTTCTCGTCGAGTGTCTCGGCCGGTTGATCCAATCCTTGCCAGCGCTCGGCCAGGGTGGCGTAGTGGCAGTTTAGGCTGGCGAAACAGGTGCCGACGTCATGGAATACGAGGACGCCTGCCGCGGCGTAGCGGCCTTCGATCTCATCGCCTAGTCCGCCCGGCGTGACGACCGAGACCGGCGCCGCAACATCTCGGCGCCTTTGGGACAACGCTCCAATCAGCCGGTCATCCTGCTTGGGCCTGGATGCGACGTGGGCGAAGGATACCACCGGACCAACCAATCCGTGGTCCTGCATGGCTTGGAACACAAGGGAAAGCCGCCCCCAGTCGCCGGCCATGAGGGACGAATCTATGGGATTGCGTGTCGGTTTGATGTCGGGGATCGCGGTAATGGCGGAGGCTAGGGGTTCCTCCCAGGCGCCCTCGGCATCGCCAGCGAGCTGGATTCCGCACTCCTCCGCGAGGTCGGCCAGCATGGTGCCGCCGCCGCCGGAGCTCGCCGTGCAGATCAGCCTCTGGTCCGATTCCGCGGGGGTTGGGCCCCGGCCCGCCAGCATGGCGCAGCCGCCGATCAGTGCCTCCATGGTCCTCACCACGGCGATGCCTTCCTCCGCTAGTAGCGCCTCATAGGCCCGGGCGCTGCCCGCCAGTCGTGAGGAATGGGCGGCGGTCGATTCCATGCCCGCCTTGGACCGCCCGATCTTAAGCGCGACGATGGGCTTGTCCGCGGCACGGGCACGCGCGGCCGAAGTCCTGAACCGGGGCCCGTCCGACAGACCTTCGATCACCAGGCCGATGACCTTGGTGTCCGCGTCCTCGATCAGGTAATCGAGGAAATCGAGCATTTCGAGGTCGGCTTCATTGCCCACCGGGATGAACTTGCCGAGCCCGCTTCCGAATGCAGTAAGCCGGCGCGCGATGCTGTTGAGTACGGCCCCGCTGTGGGATGTCATGGACACGCTCCCCGGCGCGGAGACGTCGCTATGGGAAGAGTTGTAGCCGATGGCGACGCGGTCGACGGCGTTGAAAATGCCGTTGGTGTTGGGCCCAAGGATGCGCATGCCACTGTCACGCGCGATAGCGGTTAGTTCCGCCTGGCGGGCTATGCCGGCTTCGGTGCCGGATTCCGCGAACCCGGCGGAGCCAACGATCACAGCGCCGAGGCCCCGGTTGGCGCAGGCGCGCACGGCCTCGACCACGCCACCCGCGGGGATGGCGAGGAAGGCGCAATCAGCGGCTTCGGGGATCTCTGCAATGGAGGGATAGCAAGTCAGGCCTTCGACCTCCTCCGCGCCGGGGTTGACGGGATAGATGACGCCCGGGTAGTTCCAGCGCCGGAGGTTGCGCACCACCGTGTTGCCGTGCTTGCCCTTGGTCTGGGAGGCTCCGATCACGGCGATGTGGCGCGGGCGAATGAGCCGGTCCAGGGGGTGGGTCCCCGTGTTCGTTGCTTTTTCCGCATCCATGGTCGTCAGCGGCCTTTCCAAACAGGTTTACGTTTCTCCGCATAGGCGCGGATGCCTTCCTTGCGGTCCTCGCTGGCATAGGGATCGGGCCCGACGTCAAGCCGCAAGCCCGCATGCAAGGGGAGGCCGTGGGCCTTTCTGTAGGTCAGTTTGAACCGCTGCAAGGAAAGCGGCGCGGACTTGGCGATATCGCCCGCCAGCGCAAGACCGTCTGCCATAAGCTGATCATTGGGCACCACGCGATTGACGAGGCCCCAGCGCTCCGCTTCCTCGACCCCGACCTTGCGCCCGGTATAGAGCCATTCCATGGCGATGCCCGGCGGCACCATTTGTGGCAGCATGACCGAGGCAAAATGAGCTCCCATACCGCGGCGCGCCTCGGGCACGCAGAACCAGGCGGTATCGGCGGCGATGCGCAGGTCGCAGGCAAGCGCCAGCTCGAACCCGCCGGCGACCGCCGGTCCGTTGACGATGGCAAGCGACGGTTTCTTGGAATCGATCAGAATTTCGAAGAAGCTGCGGGTGGGACGGTGCAGCGGGCTGCGATAGGCGCTTCGTTCGCCGGCATCACGCGCCCGCATGTCTTTCATGTCGGCGCCGGCGCAAAATGCCTTGTCTCCGCGCCCAGTGATGGCGATGACAGAAACATCCGCATTAGCGTCAGCGTCGAGAACCGCTTCACTCAATTCCATCCGCAGTTGATCGGAGATGGCGTTGCGGCGTTCCGGCCGGTCGAGAGTCAACAAGCACACCCGGTCTTTGATTTCGACCGATAGGACGTGCTCTTCGTCATTCATATCGCGGTTCCTCCCCAGCTTCCGCCCCTGGACGCCATGGTGATAGTGGGACCGATTCCTTAGAATTAGTATAGCAGCAATCGAACCAAGGACGGCCCGCAGTAGGGGCCAGCTTGAGCACAGGAGCTTCGGAAAGTGTCCGATTTCCCGACCGCCGTTCGCATCAACGAGGAAGGCCCGCGCGAAGGCTTCCAGATCGAATCCGATGCCATACCCACTGAGCAGAAGATCGAATTGATCGATGCGTTGTCGGAGACCGGCCTCCGACACATCCAGATCGTTTCCTTCGTCAACCCCAAGGTGGTCCCCAGCATGGCCGATGCCGAGGAAGTCGTCGCTGGGATAGCCGGCAAGCCGGGGGTCTCCTATACCGGCCTGTGGCTGAACGCGCGCGGCCTGGAGCGGGCAATAGCTACCGGACGGCTGGAAATCGTCGGGTCCATCAACCTCTCTGCCTCCGATGCCTTCCTGGCCCGCAATCAGAACCGCACCCCTGATGAACAGATCGAACTGCAGCACAAGATGCTCGACATGTACGCGGCCCAAGATGTGCCGATTCAGCGCGCCACCATCACCGCGGCGTTCGGCTGTAATTTCGAGGGCGATATAGCGACGTCGCGCGTTATCGAGCGCGTTGATCAGGCACTCGCCCTTGCTCGCGACCATGGCGTGGCGCCGCAATGGGTGTCACTTGCCGACACCATGGCCTGGGCCACGCCGCAATCGGTCCACCGCGTCGTCGGCGCCGTGCGCGAACGCCACCCCGACCTGGAATTGTCGCTGCACCTGCACGACACCCGCGGCATGGGAATCGCCTGCGCCTATGCCGGCCTGCAAATGGGAGTCGCGCGCTACGACGCCGCGGTGGCGGGGCTCGGCGGCTGCCCCTTCGCTGGCCACAAGGGCGCGGCGGGCAACGTGTGCACCGAGGACCTGGTCTTCATGTGCGATGAAATGGGCATCGAGACCGGGATCGACCTGGAGGCACTGATCGATTGTGCCACCCTGGCCGAGGACATCGTCGGTCATCCCCTGCCGGGTGCGGTGCTGCGCGGTGGCAGCTTGCAGCGAATCCGCGAGAGGTTGGCGGCCGGCGGCTAGGCTCCGTCGTTAACGGCCTCAGGCGTAGGTCGTCTCGTCGATCAAGTGCCCCATATCGGATTCGACACCGGTCTTGCGGATTTCCTCTAACCACATGCCGTGAATCCGGGGGTCTTGGTCCTCGTATTCGATCTGCCGCCCGCCCTTCTTGATGCTGGTATCGCCCGCCATTTCGATGCCTGTCCGGCGCACCGTCAGGATGGGGTAACGGCGGCTGCCCAGGCAGGTCGCGAGGTAGCGCGCCGGCGCGTCGCCGGTGTTGAAGTGCTGATGGAACATCATGAAGGGCGGCGCGTAGACGATCCCATGGCGCCAGGGAATGCGCGTGTAATCCGTATCGCCTTCGTTCCAGAACAGGGTGTAGCCCTCGCCGGTGACCGCGAAGATGTGGAAGCCGTCGCCGTGGCGGTGGCCTTTCTTGTAACGCGCCTCGGGAATCTCGGAGGTATGGGCATGCATGCTGCCGTCCGCCAGGGTGAAGGCGATGGAAGCGCTCCCCGCGCCGCGTGCTTCCCACGGGCGCAATTCGAAATTGGTGAGGTCGGGAACGAAATTGGTTTCCCACATGTGTCGGCCCGGTCGGACCGGGTGAAATTCGCCCTCCCCCTCGAAATGACGGTCCTGACCCATACGTTCGGGAAAGGCCCAGGAATTGTCGAAGATGAACTCGTCCTGGTGGTAGAGGTTCATCGTGAGCGGCAGGTTATGGACGCAGGCCAGCAGGGCCCGTTCGCCGCCGGAGCCGTTGAAAATCTGGTAGCGGCAGTTGAGGGGAATCGCGAACAGGCTCTTGGGACCCCACTCGAACCCGTGGCGGCTGCCGTCGGGCCCCTGGACCATGGTGCTGCCGTGTCCTTCCAGCGCATAGAACAGGCATTCGTAGAGATGGTTCTGTTCCCGCGTCTTGCTGCCGGGATCGATATCGAGCAGGTAGCAGGAGGCGAAATCGCCGCGGCCGGTCAGGTGGACGAAGGCGCCCTTGGCGTCGAACCTGGGCCAGGGTGCGGTGTCGACCGCAAACAGGTCCACCCCGAATCCCTCATGAACCGGGATCCCTTCCGCCTTGGTCCAGTCCAGATAGGGATCCAATAGGAATTTGAGGGTGTCCTCCGCCATCTGTTTCTTGTCCTTCTTAGCTTGATCCTGCCCCAGATCGCGCAAATGAATGCCGCGCTCAAGCGTGCTATCAAGCCGCCGGCAAGACAGGATACTCCCCCATCAGCAGGCGAAGAAAGGCTGGATCGCAGGTGCAGGCGGGACTAGGCTAAAAGAAATCTATCATCGAGTTCGACTGCATCAGGGAGGAGAAATTGATGTCCAGGAATACGTTCTTGTCGGTTGCCGCCATGGGTGCCGGCGCGCTTTTCATGGGTGCGACATCTGCTGGAGCCCAGTCTCCTGCCGAGTTTTTCAAAACCGCGAACATGAAGATCATCATCGGTTCCACCCCCGGGGGTGGATACGATACTTATTCGCGCATGTTGGTTCGCCACATGGTGCGCCACATTCCAGGCCGCACCCGCAAGATCGTGCCCGTCAACATGCCCGGCGCGGGCGGGCTCCGGGCCTTCAACTATGTCACGTCGGTGGCGCCCCAGGACGGTTCGGTCATCACTATCGTTAGGCGCGGCCTGCCGTTCTATCAGGTCATGGATGGTAAGAAGCTGAAGGCCGACCTTTCCAAGATAAACTGGGTCTGCAATCTCAGTGATTCCAACCCCGTCCTGGTGACTTGGCACACTTCTAAGACCAAGACCCTGGCCGATGCAAGGCGCCGGGAAACCGTAGTCGGCGGCGACGGAAAGAACTCGATCTCCACCCAGGTGACGGCCGCCTACAACCGGCTGCTAGGGACCAAGTTCAAGATCCTCTACGGCTACAAGAGCGGCTCCGGCGTCAACCTCGCGATGGAGCGCGGCGAGGTCGAGGGCCGCGCCACCAACAATATGGCCAGCTGGCGCGCGACCAAGGGCGATTGGATCGAGGCGGGCAAGATGAATTTCGTCCTGCAGCTTGGCCTGAAGTCGGAAAAAGGGATCGAAAACGTACCGTTGCTGATCAATGAAGTGAAGGGCGATCCTGAAAAGGAAAAGGTCGCGCGCTTCCTCACCCTGGCGCATATCGTCGGGCGGCCCATCGCCACCCAGCAGGGCGTGCCGGCCGACCGGGTGAAGGTCCTGCGTGAAGCCTGCGACAAGACCATCAAGGACGCCGCTTTCATCAAGGAGGCAGAGAAGCAGCGCGCGGAGATCGGCTACATCCCGGGCGAGCAAGTCCAGGAAATGATCAAGGAGTTGATCGAAACGCCGAAGCCCCTGGTGGAAACCGTGCGGCGCTACCTGCAGCCCAAGGACGCCGAGACCGAAGCCCGCAAGGTCGTCCTGGTCAAGACCATGGCCAAGATCGTCAAGCGCAATAAAAAGGGCAGCAAGCTCACACTCGAGGAAAAGGGCGGCAAGAAGGTCAAGGCCAGCGTCCACAGCCGGCGCACCAAGCTCACCATCGACGGCAAGAAGGCCAAGCGGTCCAAGACCAAGGTCGGCATGATGTGCGAGATGGAATACGAGGGGTCGGGCAGCGAGGCCACGAAGCTCGCCTGCAGCAACTGACGAATAGCGCCCCACTGGGCAAGAGGCGGGTGCCATGCCTTGGCACCCGCTTTCGTCTCGGGCCATGTATTGAGGAAAATCCGGAATGAAACATGGCGTTATCCAATCGCCCGCGGATTGGCGCCCGGCCGACCTTTCGGCGCGAGACGACTGGATTCATTGGCTGTCCGACGCGGAAATTGCCGAGGTCGAAGGTGCCTTTCGGGCCTATCGGGAGAGCGGCAAGCCTCTCGGCGGTATGGAAAAGGCCGATTTCGCGTTGAAGGCCTATGCCAAGGTCGTCGACACCGCGCTCGAGCGTCTGGAAACCGGGCCCGGCGTCTTCATGATCAGGGGATTCCCCGTCGAGAAATACAGCGCCGACGACATCCGCGTGATCTATTGGGGGATCGGCAAGCATTTGGGTGTCGCCCGTTCGCAAAGCACGGAAGGCGACGTCATCGGCGATGTCCGCGACCTGCGGCTCCCCAAGGACAGCCCGCGCTATCGCGGCTACAAGACCGCGGGCGGCAACGTCTATCACTGCGACACCTGCGACGTGACCGGCCTTTTCGTGCTGCGGCCCGCGAAGACGGGTGGCGTTTCCCATGTCGCAAGCTCGGTCGCCATTCATAACGAGATCGCCCGAACCCGTCCGGACCTTCTTGAGGTGCTTTACGCACCCTTTGTGTGGAGCATGCAAGGCCAGGAAAAGCCGGGAGAGGCGCAATATTACGAACAGCCCATCTTTTCCCTGCAAGAAGGGCATTTTTGCTGTCGCTTCCTTCGGCCGCATATCGCCCAGGCCCAGCGGCGGTTTCCCGAGGTGCCGCGTCTGAGCCCGGAGCAGACGGAGGCACTAGACCTGTTCGATGCGCTGGTGGCGAGCCCGGAGTTTCATCATTGCACGGATTTCCACCCGGGCGACCTGCAGCTTGTGAACAATCACGTGACGGTTCACGCCCGCACCCCGTTCGAGGATTACGAGGATCCGGCGCGGCGCCGGCACCTCCTGCGCATGTGGCTGTCGGTGCCGAACAGCCGACCGCTATCGCCGCTGATGGCCCACATCTATCACGACCAACGGCCGGGCGCCGTCCGCGGCGGATTTCCGCCCCATGTGGCCGGGACGGTGGTGTTTGAAACGACAGAGATGTGACCGCAGGGGACCGCGAGCGTGGTCCCGGCGTTCGAATTGAAGGCAGAAAGGCACGGGACGAGGCGCAATGTATGATTCGGCAAAGGGGGACTTTTCACTGACGGTGGCGGGCGATTGCATGCTGACCCAGAAGATCAGCATGCATGAGGAACCCGGCTTCAAGGAACTGGTGGACGTCATGCGCCGCGCCGATGCGACCTTCGTCAACCTGGAGACTTGCGTGCGCAATTGGGATGAGGGGACACCCACCATCACTTCCGGCACGCCCATGACCACCGCGCCGCAATTGCTCGACGAGTTGAAATGGCTCGGTGTCGATATCGTCGCCTGCGCCAACAATCATGCGTTCGATTATGGCGAGGGGGGCATCCTGGCGACCATCCGCCATCTCGACGATGCCGGAGTCCCACATGCCGGCACTGGGCGCAACCTGGCCGAGGCCCGCATGCCGGGCTATGTGGAAACCGTCGGCGGCAGGCTCGGCCTGGTGGCGACGACGGCCGCTTTCCGGCCGTGGAATCAGGCCGGGCCCCAACGCTCGGATATCCAGGGCCGCCCAGGGGTCAATCCCTTCAATTTCAAGACCACCTATACCGTCGATGGCGAAACCTTCGACGCGCTAAGCCGGATGAATGAAGAACTCGGCTTCGCCCGCGCCGAAGAGCGCAACAAGAAGCACTTCTATAGCGACAAGGAGGTAAGCGGCAGCACGGCCGATGAGACCGACGTGTTTGGCAAGCGCGTGGTTCGCGGCAACGGGTTCTCGATCACCACCAAGGGCGACGCAACGGACATGGAGGAGACCTTGCGCGCGGTGCGTGAAGCGCGGCGCCAGGCCGACTGGGTGCTCGTCAGCTTCCATTGCCATGAGTTCAACGGCGAAAGCCTGAAAACCGCGACGGCGAAGGTCGATCTCTCCGAACTGGCAGATATTGCGGCGGAGTTCTCCCATGCCGCCATCGATGCCGGCGCCGATGTCGTCGCCGGGCATGGATCCCACACGCCGCTTGGCATCGAGATCTACAAGGGCAAGCCGATCTTCTATAGTCTCGGCACCTTCGTGTTTCAGAACGAAACGATCCCCTTCATTCCCGGCGATGCGTATGCGAGGTTTGACCTCGGGCCCGAAGCAGGGCCTGCCGATTTCCTCGATGAGCGGACCAACAGCGGCCAAAAGGGCTTTCCCGCCTATGCCGGCTACTGGCGCAGCTTCGTCGCAGAATGCATCTTCAAGGACCACCGACCGGCGCGCATCGTTCTGCATCCGATCGAGGAAGGTTTCGGTCAGTCCCGCGCCCAGCGCGGCCGCCCGGTCATCGTAGACGGTGAACTTGCCAAGGAGATCATCAGCCGTGTGCGCGCGCTTTCCACACCCTTCGGCACGGTCATCCAGTTTGAGGATGGAAAAGGCGTGATAGATTTATCGTGAAATCGGCTGGGAATGGTCTTTGGCGTCAAGAGCAGTGGTCGTGCGCTAGACATGGTGCCCGCCTCTTAATCAGCGGGTCCGGGGTTCGAGCCCCCGATCGCCCCCCATCTTTTCAAGGGCTAAGCTGGAAAATGGCCAGGCTCTTTTCTTGTTTGGGCTCGTTATAGGTTCTTACTGGGACCTCCAATGGGATGCGTAATGTCGTCCCAATCAAGACAGTGGTCCGGTTGTTCTGGGCTCAGAATTTGCGAGAAGGGCCGTCAACCTCATTATTAGCGGACATGAGAGCCAGGACATTCGCTGCCAAATAGCCCTTCTAGCCGCGTTTGCAGTCCCCTGGCTCTTCGGAGCGTAAGAGACTCATTCATCGCGATGGGCTCTCGCGCGGGCGAAATAGGCCGTGGCTCCCGTCACCAGGCCCAAAGCCAGAACCGCGAGGGCTATGCTGTCAAGCTCTCCGCCCACCAGACTGTTTCCGAAATGGGTCAAAAGAAAGCTCACTGGCGCAACGCCTGCTAATGTGGCAAGTGCGAACCGCCACGTCGCCAGGGGCGTTAGCCCTGCGGCGTAACTCACCACATCGAAGGAAACGAAAGGCAACAAACGGAGGCCGAACACCAACGCCATCAATCGCCTTTGCGAACCCAAAAGTCCCAGCGCCAGCTTGTCGCCAAACCAGTGATGGAGCATATCTCCGCCAAGCATCCGCGCGATGGCAAAAGCGATCAAGGCCCCCGTTTCAGCACCAACGACAACATATACGGTGCCCCAGAGATGCCCATAGGCCGCCCCTGCGGCCAGGGCAATGGGCGCGCTCGGTAACGGGCTTATGACAATGGCCAACGCCATAAGTCCCATAATCGCAGCAGGCCCCAGCCAACCCATGCCCTCGACCCACTGGCGCAGGGGCTCGGGCTGGCGCAACATTCTGGCCACGCCCGTTTCCCCGGACAGGTAAAGCACAAGCATGAGTATCACGGCACCCGCCAGGAGCGCCGCGATCCGCCTCCAGGGCACGGTCCGAGTTTTCATCGCTCGCCAGAGCTCGATCGGCGCCATGTAAAATGGTCATAGACGCCCGCCCAATACATCCCAAACGCGGTTGCAAACAACAGTTCTTCGACCGGCATTCCCATCACGTTGAGCCCTGACAGCGCATCCAGGTTCCAAACCCGGCCGATATATCCGGGCGCGAGTCCTTCCAGGCCCCAGAGGAACACCGCGTAATGCACCAGGAACAGCAGACCCCCGATCCAGGTCTTGGTCTTGAGGTCCGGACGGCAGGCCATCGTCGCAAGAGCTCCAAGAAACATGGCTGTGATGCTCGGATAAATGGGGTTCCACGGGAAATAATAGAGCAGCACGAAGGCGATGAATGGCGTTGCAATCGCTAGTCCATGGTAACGGTGGCGCGGCGCGGTGCGTTCGCCTGCCGGTACGGGGTTCCACCCGGCGCCGGTCATGACGTTGTAAAGAACCGCGCCCGACCCGCCGATTCCGAAACAGAAAATGATACTCTCGATATCAAATCCGGTCGTGCGCGCCAGATCGAAAAGGCTGGGTGGATTCCAATACTCGGGCACGAAGAGCGGCTCGGTCAGCCCAAAGGGCGCGGTGAACACGCTGGCCCACAGCATGGCCCGGCGGTGCGATGGGAAAAACAGGTAGAGTCCCAACCAGGGGACCAGGAAAGCGCTCGCCCACACCGCCCACACGTATTGTTCCGGGATCAACCTCTTCCCCCCAAGCGGACACCAGCTCGCACCTCATGCGGCCAAACGCCTATGCACGTCTCTAAGCCGGGCCGGCTCTACGTCACCTCGATCCAGGTCGCCATGCCGCCGGCCTGATGCTCCAGCATATGGCAGTGGAACAGCCATTTTCCGGGCTCGGATGCTCTGAAGGCGATGGAGACGCGTTCTCCGGGTTGGACCAGCTCGGTATCGCGCCAAGGTGATGACGCGACCGGGCGCCCCTGGCGGCCGACGACCCGGAAATGGTGGCCGTGCAGGTGCATGGCGTGGGGCCAGCGGTTGGCGTTGTCGATGTCGATGCGGACGGTTTGCCCCTGGCGCACCGTGATCAGCGGCTTGTCGGGCAGCCCGGCGACGCCATTGAAGGCCCAGACCTTGCCTTGAGACATCATTTCCCTCATGCCAAGCATGCGCCCGCCCATCATGCCCCCCATCATGCCGCCCATGGCGCCGCCCTCCATACGAAGCGGCGCGGCGACGGCGTCGGTCAAAGAGAGCGGGCCGGGCAGGGGGTTATCGGCGAGCCGCTTGGGACGTCCGAGCGGCGTCCGCCGACGTGGTGCGTCGGGACCGACTTTGATCGTGGCGATGTCGACGGTCTGACGTGGAAAAAGCGCTCTCACCGGCGCGGAGGTGTCGGAATCTCCGGTGATGTCCACCAGGATGTCGGCACGCTGCCCCGGACCCAGCGTCAGGTTCGCCCGGCTGAGGCGCCACGCTTCGATCGGTTGGCCATCGAGGGCGATGACCCACGGGTTGAGGCCCGGAAAGGCGAGGGTGAAGATGCGCGCATTGGCGGCGTTCAAGATGCGCAGGCGCAGCCGATCATTTCTTCGGCCCTTGAAGACCGGTCCGGGTATTCCGTTCACCGTCACCCAGTTGCCCAATCGCCCGGCATGGGCCCAGTCGGGCATGGCGCCAAAACTCTGGCTGTCGATCTGCCCCCGATTGTCGAGCCGCCAGTCGTCGACGACGAAGGCGAGGTCCTGATCGGCCTGGGGCGGTTCCGCCTCCTCGACCACAAGCATGCCGTAAAGGCCGCGGGCCATCTGCTCCCAGGACCGGTTATGGGAGTGGTACCAATAGGTGCCCGCATCGGGAAGCTTGAAGCGGTATTCGAAACTCCCGCCGCCCGGTACGGGGGGTTGCGTCAGGCCGCTGACGCCGTCCATGGGATTGGGGAGGCGGATGCCGTGCCAGTGGATGGAGGTTCCCTGGCCGAGACCGTTGCGGAGGGAAATTCGCAGCTCATCCCCCTGCCGATAACGCAGGAACGGTCCGCCGGCGATCCCGTTATAACCCCAGATCGCCGTTTCCGGGTTGCCCGGGCCGAGCAGAGCGGCGCTACCCTCCCGCGCATGGAGCTCCCTGGCGGCGGGGGCTGCCAGGGCGGAAGCGGGGAGAAGGGGCATTGCGGCGAGGGCGCAGCCCGCTCTGAGAAAGGATCTGCGATGGATGGATGTATTGGTCATGGGTAGCCTACCTTTTGGACCATAGGGGTTTGTCTTGTGGGTAATGGAGCCCG
The DNA here is from genome assembly GCA_029863585.1 of Alphaproteobacteria bacterium. GTDB lineage: Bacteria > Pseudomonadota > Alphaproteobacteria > SMXQ01 > SMXQ01 > SMXQ01. The sequence continues at coordinate 13,373 of JAOTVC010000025.1, forward strand.
AACGCCTCGACCGTTTGGGTCTTACCCTCGAGCGCGATTTCGCCAATCGCCTCCACCTCGACACTTTGGGGAAGTTCCAAAGTCGAGATCAGCGCCTTTGAGACCATTAAATTTTCGCCGAACTCCTTGCATGACTGCTGGAGCCGCGCCGTCGTATTCATGGTGTCCCCGAAATAGTCGATCGCCCGATGTGTATCGCCCACTTCGCTGACGACGACCGTGCCGCAGTGAAGCCCCCCGCGAAACTCCGGAATGACACCGTAGGTTTGAGCATAGCGCTCCGCGTTCCTGCGAATGAGTTCTTGAATCGCGAACACACAGCGGATGCATTGGGCGTTCAAGAGCGCCTCATCCGTGGGCCAGGTCACGACCACGGCATCGCCGATGTAATTGTGAATCTCCCCGCCGTGTTCGGTGATGGGCTCCGATATGTCGAAAAACAGCTGACAAATCAGTTCCTGCACCTTGAGGGCTCCGAGCCGCTCCGCCAGGGCCGTGGAATCGGCGAGGTCGAGGATCAAGATAGTCCGGTCCTCCTGGACCGGTCTCGCGTATCGCCCGGCCAGGTAATACAGCAGCGTCCTTGTGCCGATCAGTCCCTGCAAGCGTGAAACGAAGCTCACCAGGAAACCGACCGCGAAGGCAAAGGCAATGTCCTGGATGAAAGTGCTGTGGGGGTGGTCGGCGGGTGTCGCGCCCCAGGAGTGGCCGAAGACGTACCGCGCCGCGTGAAGGGTGCCGATGATGATCACCGCCCACAGAAATGTGGTGACCCCGATCAGGGGAAGAAGTCCCTGCCGGCGCAATATATTGGCGCCCACTTTTCCGAGGCGCACAACCTCCAACGCGGCAATCAACGAGCCGATCGTCAGCCCCACCACGGCGCCCACCCAGGCGCGGCCGCCAATAGCCGTGGCGTAGGCGGCGCCCATGATCACCGCCATCGTCAGTGCGATGATCGAACTCTGTAACTTCCAAAGCGTGCCATGGGCGATATGCATCACGCCGTTTCACCTTGCCTTCGGATGGACGCCATTGCCGTGCGGGGCCCGCTGCGCGCGGGCCCCTCGCCAAAGCGTCAAAACCAGAACCTGATCCCCGCGACGATCGAGAAGACGTTGGTGTCCTCACCCTCATCTCGTGCCAGATCGGCGGTCTTGCCCACCTTGCGTTCCCAGTTGATGCCGATATAGGGCGCGAATTCCCGGACGAATTCGTAGCGGAGACGCAATCCCAACTCGACATCGGTAAGTCCCGAGCCGATCCCGCGCTCCTCGACCGTCGTCGCCGAGAAGTTGAGCTCCGCCGAAGGCTGAAGAATGAGCCGCTGCGTCAGCAGCAACTCGTACTCCCCCTTCAAACGGGCGGACAGTTCCCCCTTGTTGCTCAGGAAGGCGGCGGCGTCGACCTCGAAGAAGTACGGCGCCAGCCCCTGCAGGCCAAGAACCGCGAAGGTGCGTTGGGGATCCGGTTTGATGTCGTGGCGTAGTCCGGCCTGAACATCGAAGAAGTCGGAGATCAGCCGACTGTAGAGAAGCTGGACCTCGGCTTCCTCGAGCTTTCCGCCGATCGGTTGCTCGCCCTCGGTCTTGAACCAGACCTTTTCCTTGTCGCCGCCGAACCATCCCTCGGCATCCCAAACGAACGCGTCGTCACCGTCCTGTGCGCGATACTCCAACTGTTCGATCTGGAGAAAGGCGTGGGTGGGCTCCGCCTTTTCGACGGCAAGAGCAGGCGCCCACGCCCAGACCGAGACCACGGCAATGGCGGACAGGGAGGCGAGGAAACGCCCGCGCCCGAAAATCGAAATTAGCATATTCGTCCTCTCCTATCGCAGCTTCGCGGTTTCTTCTTCGACGATGACCTCGCGAAACATCCCCGTGGCCATGTGATAGATCAGGTGGCAGTGGAAGGCCCATTTGCCGGGGGCATCGACCTCCGTTTCGGTGTAGACCGTGGTCCCCGGTGCGATGCTCACCACGTGCTTGATGGGGTTCCACTTCTTCGAGCCGGTATCGAGGATGGTCCACATGCCGTGCAGATGCATGGGATGGCTCATCATGGTCTCGTTGACGAACTTGAAACGCACGCGCTCGCCAAGTTTCAGTCGGATTGGCTCGGCCTCGGAATATTTTTTGCCGTTGATCGACCAGAAGTACCGTTCCATGTTGCCGGTGAGCCGCAGCGTGATCTCCCGCGTCGGTTTACGCACCGGATAGAGTGGCTTCTGCGCCTTCAGGTCCTTGTAGGACAGGAATTTTCCGCCGTTGGCGGCCTTGGGCATGAGGCCGCTGTCGGGGGCATAAAACGGGTCCTGTTTCGCACTTCCCATCTTCGAGTGATCCATGCCTTGCATCGGGGCGGACTTGGCGGCCGGCATCTTCGAGTGGTCCATGCCTGTCATCGTGCCGTGGTCCATGCCGCCGTGGGCCATCCCCATATCGGACATGGAGAGCAGGGGGCGCTTGCGCAGTTTAGGAACCGGGCCGGTCATGCCTTGACGGGGCGCGAGTGTGCCTCGGGCAATGCCGGTCCGGCCCATGGATTCGGCGAAAACCGTATACGCCTTGTCCTCGGTTGGGCGGACGATGACGTCATAGGTCTCCGCGACGGCGATGCGGAATTCGTCGACGCTGACGGGCAGAACGTTGTTGCCGTCGGCCTGCACCACCGTCATCTTCAGACCGGGGATGCGTACGTCGAAATATGTCATTGCCGAGGCGTTGACGAAGCGAAGGCGCACGCGTTCGCCGGCTTTGAACAGGCCCGTCCAGTTCTGGTCCGGATTTTGGCCGTTGACGAGGAAGGTGTAGCCGCTGACATCGGCGATGTCGGTCGGCGTCATCCGCATCTCGCCCCACATCTTGCGATCCCGGAACGCCGCCGCGAATCCCATCTTGCCGACGTCATCGAAGAAGTCCGAAAGGGTCCGCTGGCTGTAATTGTAGTAATCCGACATCTTTTTCAGATTCGCGAGGACCCCTTCCGGCCGGGTGTCGTGCCAGTCGGAGAGAACGACCACGTATTCCCGATCGAAGCGGAACGGTTCCCTTTCTTTGGGTTCGATCACGATCGCGCCGTAGACGCCGGCTTGCTCCTGCAGGCCCGAATGGCTGTGGTACCAGTAGGTGCCGCTTTGCTGGGCAGGGAACCTGTAAGTATGAGTCGTGCCGGGTTTGATCCCCTCAAAACTTATCCCCGGCACGCCGTCCTGCTGAAAGGGCAGGATCAAGCCATGCCAGTGAATCGAGGTGTCGACGTCCAGCTTGTTGGTCACATTGATGGTGAGCTCCTCGCCCTCCTTGAAGCGCAGGACGGGCCCGGGAACCGTGCCGTTGATGGCCATGGCGGGCCGGTCCTTTCCGGTCACGTTCAGTACTTTTTCGCCGATCGAGAGATCGTAGGTTCCGGCCACAACGTCCGTGGCGATGGGCAAGCTTGCCAACACCGCCACGGCCGCGGATCGGATGGCCAGTCGCATAAATCCAGGCATCTTTGGTTTCCTTTCCCTCCAGGAGTGGGGAAGCTCCCCGGCGACGCCGGAGAGCGGCTCCCGAACTATTCGATATCGATTTTGCCCACCATGCCGGCGTCATAGTGACCCGGGACGTTGCAGGCGAACTCGAGCTTTGCATCGCTTGAAAACGTCCAGATCACCTCCGCGGATTTACCTGGTTCCAGGAGCACGCTGTTGGGATCGTCATGTTTCATGACATGGCCGCCGCCCATATCCATGTTCATCTTTTGGCGATTGATCTTGTCGATTTCGAGCACGCCGTGCTCGACCATCATCGCCATTTCCTTCTGATGGGCGGCATGCATGGCGGCGGTGCCGATGTTGAATTCATGAACGATCTGGCCGTTGTTGCGCACCTTGAAGCGGATGGTCTCGCCCTTCTTGATGGTGATCTTTTCCGGCGTGAAGCGGTTGTCGGTCATGACCATCTCGATGGTTCGGGTGACCTGGGAAGCCTCGCCCGGCTTGCCGATATTGGGGCCGTGGCCATGGCCGCCGCCATGTTGGCCGGCTGCGTAGGCGCCTGAGGACAGGATCAAGGCCAACGTCGCGGTGAGGACCGATACGCGGATCAATTTGTGTGCACTGGGAACTCGCATGGTCTGTGTCTCCGTAACTCGGATAGGAGGAAATGTCGGATCTAGGGGAATGGCCCTGCCGATACGGCTCGCCAGACGATTTTCATCGTCGCGGGAACGGCACCACCGCAAACGGTGTGAATTGCCCCACCGCATCGGTTGTCATCGGACGGCCGCGCGTGCTCCTGCTTTTTTTAGAGACGGAGCGGGTCGAATTGCGACGGTGTGGGCTCAGGGCCTATTAGGCGCCCAATCGCGGGACGGGAGGGTCTTGCTTGGAAAGGGCGGAATAAAGGGCCTGCTCGTCGAGGAAGCCCCAAGATAGCTGCTCTCCAATCCGGGATTTCGTTCGGTATCGGGGACCGCTTGGCGCGACGGCAGGTGCGCAGGCGGAAGGAGGACACGCCACAAGGCCTTCGTGGGATTGATGATTCCCATTCGTGCCGTGATCGTCACCGTGATGGGACATCGCGTTGCCGTCATGATGTGCCCATGCGGAAACCGCCCCCGCGCCGAACGGACCGAGGAAAAGCGCACAAATAACAGCCAATGCAACAACGCGAGACATCGAAACCCCTAGCGTGTACGAGACGAAAGCTCCCGGTTTGACTTAACGGCAGTGTTGAACCTCGGACACTTTATCCTCACGGAATAAGGCGTCAATAGGGCGCGGATTAGTCCGAGAGCAGCCGTTTTCGTTCTTCATACTCCTCCTTGTCGATCTCGCCTTTGGCGAATCGCTCCTGGAGGATTTGCAGCGGCGTCTTGTGCCGAGGGAACGCCTCCCCGTGCGTGTGATCGCCGCCGAGCCAGCGAACCAGCAGGACGACGAGCAATATGATCGCCCCCCAGAAGGCGATCATCATGAGACCTCCGAACATCATGTGGCCCCATCCCCAACCGGACCCTCCCCATCCCATGGGATGGTCCCCATACCACTGCGCGGTGGCCGGCCCGGCCGCCATTAGCGTGATCATGGGAGCTGTCATCGTCAGTAGGAATCGTTTCATCTTGCTCTCCGTTTTCTGATTGGCTTGGCCCGTAAACGCCGCTTTCATCGATCGCCCGTCAGGGCCAGGACGGCCTCCGCCAGTATCTCGGCGACATCGATCGCATTGCTTTCGTGGACCACTGTGTTCGTCGTAACCACTTGTGAAGCGCCTGCAAGATTCAAGTCTCTGAAAGCGGCGCCCGCGAATATGCCGTGAACGCCGACGCACACCGGGGCACGCATCCCCAGCCGTTTGAGATGGCCGACCGTCTCGATCATCGTGCGCCCGGTGGAAATGATATCGTCGACGAGAACCGGCCTCCGATGGCGCCATTGTTCGATGTCCGGGACCGAGATCTCCACGTCTCGGTCCCCGTGACGCACCTTCTGCAGCACCAAGTGAGGCGCCCCGGCATCGCCCGCGACCGCCGCCACCCACTGCTCGCTTTCGCTGTCGGGGCCAACCAGCACCGGATCGTCCACGGTCTCCCGGATCCAGTCGCTCACCAACGGTGCGGCGTGAACCGCCCGCGCGGGGACGGTGTAGATCTCTTCCAAGGAGCTCAGCCGGTGGAGGTGCGGGTCGACGGTTGCCAGCCAATCGAACGCCTCGGAAAGAATCCGTGCGAAACATCTGGAGGTAACCGCTTCACCGGATTTGAACCGCCGATCCTGGCGCATATAGGAAAGATAGGGCGCGATCAGCCCCACCTGGTGGGCGCCGAGCTCCCTGGCCGTCGCCGCCGCGAACAGAAGCGCTAGGATCTTGCTGTCGGGCCGATCAAGGGTGCAGAGAAGGATCACGTCTTGGCCGGCTACATCGCTTCCAAAACGGAGATAGGTCTCATCGTCTGGGAAACGCCGGATCTCGATCCTCCCTTGCCGGGCACCGATCGCGTCGGCAATAGATGCGGCAAGGGACTCGTTGCCCGGAAGCGAGATCAGGGCCGTTGAAGTCATGGTTTGCCCACCGTAAAGATGGAATCGTTGACGGCGGCATAATCGAGCGCGTACGCGAGCTCGCCGGGCGTCTCCGCATGGATCGTGAACAGGGGCTCGCCTTTCTCCACCATCTCGCCGATCCATTTGTGCCGCTCCACCCCCGCCGCCTTGGCGTCCGGTGCGCCCGCCAGTTTGGCGATCCTGGCAATACGGCGATTGTCAATTTCGCCGACAATCCCGGTGGATCCGGACAGAATGGGATACCTCTCCTTGGCGACCGGTGGCGTGCGCAAGCCACCCTGTGCTTCACATATTTTTTCGAGCTTGGCCTCTGCGCGGCCATCTTGGAGAATCTTCCGTGCCAGCCCCGGCCCCTCTCCATTGCGGGCACTGCCGCCCAATTCCAGTAGCGCACCGGAAAGGGTTACCGCCCGATCGGCAAGGTCCTGCGGCGCACCGGGATCATTACGCAAAACCGCCATCACATCCCGGGCCTCCAAGGCGGGACCTATCCCCCGGCCAACCGGTTGTGTGCCATCGGTTTGAAGCGCGGTGACTTCAAGGCCAAAGGCGTGGGCCACGGCCGTGAGGTCCTCTTCAAGCCGAGCCGCCGCCTCTTCGCTGCGCACCTTGGCGGTCGGGCCCACGGGAAGGTCCAGGATGGTATGGGTCGCGCCGGCGGCGATCTTCTTCGAAAGCACGGAGGCCACCAGTTGCCCTTCGCTATCAAGATCAAGGGCGCGCTCTATGCGGATCAGGATATCGTCAGCCGGACTGAGGCGCACCGCCCCGCCCCAGACGACGCAGCCGCCCTCTGCCTCTACCACTTTGCGCATCTGACTGAGATCGAGATCGACCGGGGCGAGGGTTTCCATCGCATCCGCCGTTCCCGCCGGGGAGGTGATCGCCCGGGACGAAGTCTTAGGGATGGTCAGGCCAGCGGCGGCAACGATCGCTACGACAATGGGCGTCGTCCTGTTGCCGGGCAAGCCACCGACACAATGTTTGTCGAGGATCGGTGCAGAACCCCACTCGAGTTGGTCCCCCACATCGATCATGGCCCGGGTGAGGGCGATCATTTCGTCATAGTCGAGGGACCGCGCGGAACATGCCGTGACGAAAGAGGACAGGTGAATATCGGAATACCGCCCACTCACGATGTCTTCGATGATCTGACGGATAGGGCCCTCTTCCAACCTTGTCCCGTAGACCTTGCCACGAACGCTACTCAGGGATTCAACGGGTTTAGGATGGCTGACCGATATCCTGTCGCCATTTCTTACACCGAGCCGTCTAAACGCGGAGTCCGACAATCCAGCCTCGCTATGGCCAAGTAGGTCGGACGTGACCTGAAACAGGGTCGCGATGATCCATTGATGCCCATTTGCAACGCGGACCCGCGCATGGGCGGCAAACCCCTCGGACCGGCACACATGGCAGTCTTGGCGCATGAAAATGACGGCCTCTTGATGGGTGTCGATTCCAAGGTGCTTCGCCCTGAGGGTGCTCGCTGTGGTCGGCGGCTCTCCGGCAGTAGTCATATCATCTATCCCGTTCACTGGAGCGACGCCTCGTCACGGTAGTCGGGCACCCGGCACGGCCAATTCAATTCCTCCTCGATCCTCCGGCGCAGCGCGTCGGAGGCGGCGGGCTCGCCATGGGTCACGAACGTCAGGCGGGGCGGGGCGCGGAAATGGCCCAGCCAGTCGAGAATTTGATCTCCATCCGCATGGGCCGACAGCATTTGCAGGTTTGCGACTTCGGCCTTCACCGGGATGGATTGCCCGTGAATCTTGACCGATTCGGCACCGCCCATCATGGCGGCCCCCCTGGTGCCGCCGGCTTGGAAGCCGGTGAAAAGGACCGTGTTGCGATGGTCGGGTGCATAATGCTTCAAGTGGTGGAGGACGCGGCCCCCCGTGGCCATGCCACTGGCCGAGATGATGATCTTCGGCATGGGATCGGCGTCCAGCGCCTTGGACTCCTCCGCTTCGCGCACGTAGCAGGCCACATCGCACGCCGCGTGGCACTGCGCGGCCGTGAGCCTGTGTTCCTTCATATGGTCGCAAAAGACCTGGCTCGCGTTGATCGCCATTGGACTATCCAGGAATACCGGCAGGTCGGCGGGAATGCGGCCCTCGGATTTGAGCCGCATGAGATGGAACATCACCGACTGGGCCCGGCCGACCGCAAAAGCGGGAACGATGACGCTGCCGCCACGTCCTATGGTGCGGCTCACGATGTCGGCAAGCGCATCTTGCGGGTCCTCTTGATCGTGGCGCCGATCGCCGTAGGTCGATTCGACGATCAGGTAATCCGCCCGTTCGATCGGCGTCGGGTCGACCATGATCGCATCATGGTATCGGCCGAGGTCGCCGGAAAAGACCAGCTTCACACCGTCGCACTCAACCTCGACGATGGACGCGCCAAGAATATGCCCTGCCTGCAGGAAGCGTACCTTCATCCCCGCGACGGGTTTGGACTCCCGGCGGAAGGGAAAGGGGCGGAAATGCTCCAGTGCGGTCCTGGCATCACGCTGCGTGTAGAGAGGCAGCGCCGGTTTGTGCTTTGAGAAACCGTGTCGGTTGGCGAATTCGGCATCCTTTTCCTGCAGAAATCCGCTGTCGGGCAGCAGAATGTCGCAGAGATCGCGCGTCGCCTCGGAACAGACCACGTTGCCCTTAAACCCGTTCTTGACCAGGAGAGGCAGGTAGCCCGAGTGATCGAGGTGCGCGTGCGTCAGCACGACCGCTTGGATCGTCGCAGGATCCACGGGCAAGGGCTCCCAGTTGCGCAGGCGAAGATTCTTGAAGCCCTGGAACAGCCCGCAATCGACCAGCACTCGGGTGCTCCCCGCATCGATCAGGTACTTCGAGCCGGTGACGGTGCCGACACCGCCAAGGAACGTGATTTTCACTGCATCAATCCCGCTGATTCGAGCTCCGGGCACCCGGCTCGATCCCCCCCTTGCCGCTTCATAGCCCCGCCCGTGAGAGCAGCCCTTGTCCCTTCGGGGTGGTCACCAGCCAGGCATAGAGAAAGCTGGCAAGGAACGCGGGGATGAAACCGGCCGAAATGAAAAGGGTCGGCGCATCGGCGGCGCCGAATCGCCCGCCCGCCGCTAGGTCGATTCGGAAGCAGAGATACGTACAGGACGCCAGCACGGCAAACCATATCGCAGCCGTCCAAACGAAAGCGGCCGATGCCGCGCGGCGCCCGGTCACGAAGATATCGACCAGCGCGCCGATGATCGCGCCGAGGGAGACGCTGCAGATCGCCGCCCAGGCACCCAGGATCCAGAGATTCTGGCCCGGGTAGAGAAGCAGCCCCCATGTCAGGAAGATCACCACTTCGCCGAGAGCGATCAACGTAATTGCGGCAACGATGGGTCGCACGAATGCCGGTCTTGCTTGGACCACGGTGGGATCCAGGGACATGGGGGCTCTCCTTTCGAACGGTCAAAGCGATCCGACGCCCTGTTGGATTAGTCCGCGATCACGGCGCGGCCAGAGTGCCGATCGACATGGAACCGGACAGCGAGGGAGCCTTCCTTGGTCACGATGTCGGCCGCGACGGTGTCGTTGTTGACGACCTTGACGGCACCGACCTTGAGACGCTTCAGGCCCTGCCAGGCGAGTTGACCATCGACGATGCGCTTGATGTCATCGGCGGAGAGATAGATCCGCCGCCCGTGGCCCCAGAGCCCCATCATCGGGCCGTGATGGCCGTGGTGGCCCATCATCATCCCGCGGCCCATCATCCCGGGGCCCATCATGCCACGCCCGCCCATCATCATCCCGGGGTTCATCATGCCGGGGTTCATCATGCCGCTCCCGCCCATCATCATGCCGGGACCCATCATGCCGGGGGTCATCATTCCGGAGCCCACCATGCCGCGGCCGCCCATCATCATGCCGGGGCCCATCATCCCGTAGCCCATTTGGCCGGGACCCATCATGCCCGGCTGTTGCATCATCCCGGGGCCCATCATGCCCGGCTGTTGCATCATCCCGGGGCCCATCATGTCCGGCTGTCCCATCATTCCCGGACCCACAGGCGAGCCCTGCGCCTGGGCGCCGGATGCACTCGGCTGTTCAGGTGCCTTGGGGTCGTTGGGATGATGATCGGCGCCGGTTCCCGGCGGACTGCCGGGTGCCTGGGCGAATGCGAAACCCGACATGACTATCGTCACCGCGGTGGCACCAATCGCCAAAAAGGATCTTGCTTTCATCATGATCTCCTTTGCATTGTCTATCAGGCGTCATTGCCTGGCGGCTTGCCTCGCCTATAGATCGACCCGCTTGAGCCGGAGCGCGTTGCTCACCACGGAAACCGAACTGAGCGCCATGGCGGCGGCGGCGATGATCGGATTGAGCAAGAGCCCGATCACTGGGTAGAGGACCCCGGCGGCGATGGGCACGCCAAGCGCGTTGTAGACGAACGCGAAGAACAGGTTCTGGCGGATATTGCGCATGGTGGCACGGCTCAAGTGCCGCGCCCGGACGATGCCATCGAGGGTGCCCTTGACGAGGGTCACGCCGGCGCTTTGGATTGCCACGTCGGTGCCGGTGCCCATGGCCACGCCGACATTGGCTTGTGCCAGGGCAGGGGCATCGTTGACGCCGTCACCCGCCATCGCCACAACCGCGCCGGCGTCCTGCAACTTCTTGACGATGGCGCTCTTATCTTCCGGCAGCACCTCCGCCTCGACGTCATCGATGCTGAGCCTGTTGGCGATGGCAAGGGCCGTCGCGCGATTGTCGCCGGTCAGCATGACGATACGCACGCCGTCTTCGCGAAGCGCAGCCAATGCCGCCGGCGTCGTCTCCTTGATCGGGTCAGCCACGCCGATCAGGCCGGCGACTGCACCATCGACCACCACGAACATCACGGTTTCGCCGTCGCCGCGGTGCGCGTCCGCTTCTTCCGCGATTTCGGGTGCGGGCGCCACATTCAGATCCTCAAGAAGCCTCACATTTCCCAGCGCTACCACACGCCCGTCCACCACTCCTTTGACGCCCTTGCCGGTCACCGAACCGAAATCCTCGACCTTGGCGATCGCCAGTTCCTTCTCTTCCGCCGCCGCGACGATCGCGGCGGCCAGGGGATGCTCGCTGCCGCGTTCCAGGCTGGCGGCGAGCCGCAGGAGGTCGTCCTCCTCGACCGTCTTCGCCACGATAGTCATGACCTTCGGCTTGCCCTCGGTGAGCGTCCCGGTCTTATCCACCACCAGGGTATCGACCTTCTCGAACCGTTCCAGGGCCTCGGCATTCCTGATGAGGACCCCGGCCTGGGCACCGCGGCCGACGCCCACCATGATCGACATCGGCGTCGCCAGGCCAAGGGCGCAGGGACAGGCGATGATCAACACCGATACCGCCACCACCAGGGCGAAGCCCATGGCCGGCGGCGGACCCCAGATCGACCAGACGATAAAGGCGACGATCGCGATCGCCACGACCACGGGCACGAAATAACCAGACACGACATCCACCAATCCCTGGATCGGCGCCCGGCTCCGTTGCGCCTCGGCAACCATCTGGACGATTTGCGCCAACACGGTCTCAGCGCCGATGCGCTGGGCCTCCATGATGAACCCGCCGGTCCCGTTGAGGGTGCCGCCGATCACCTTGTCGCCATTTTCCTTTTCCACCGGGATCGATTCACCGGTCACCATGGATTCGTCGAGGGCGCTGTGCCCGTCCAGGATCACGCCGTCCACCGGCACGGTGTCGCCGGGCCGCACGCGCAAGCGGTCGCCGGCCTGCACCGCGGAAAGGGGTATCTCCTCGTCCTCGCCATCGGCGCCGACCCTCCGGGCGGTCTTAGGGGCGAGATCGAGAAGCGCCCGGATCGCAGCGCCGGTGCCCTCCCTGGCCCGCAGTTCCAAGACCTGGCCGAGCAGCACCAGGACGATGATGACCGAGGCCGCCTCGTAATAGACGGCGACCTGGCCCTCCGGCCCCCGGAACGAGGCGGGGAAGATGCCCGGCGCCACAGTGGCGACGACGCTGTAGACCCAGGCCGCTCCGGTGCCGATGGCGATCAGGGTGAACATGTTGAGACGCATTGTTCGCAGGGACTGGGCGCCGCGCACGAAGAATGGCCAACCGGCCCACAGCACGACCGGTGTCCCCAACACCGCCTGGGTCCAGATCGATTGCTCGACAGAGATCCACCTATGCAGATCGAACCCCGTGACGTGGGGGACCATCTCGAGCAGGAGCACGGGCAAGGCCAGCACCAGGCCGATCCAGAAGCGCCGGGTCATGTCGGCAAGTTCCGGATTGGGTGGGGCTTCGGCGCCCGCCATCTCCGGCTCCAACGCCATGCCGCAGATCGGGCAGCTGCCGGGCTGGGGCTGGCGCACCTCCGGATGCATCGGGCAGGTGTAGATCACCGCTGGTCCCGCAGGTTCCAGCGCCATGCCGCAATCCGGGCAGCTTCCTGGGGCTCCCGCGCGGACCTCCGGGTGCATGGGGCAGGTATACACCCCTGCGCCCTGGGCCGGCGCCGGGCGGGCCGCGTGGTCGTGGCAAGCGTGATGGCCTTCGGCGGGGGTATGATCGGAATGGTCGTGGGACATGGCGCTACCTTTTTCGATCCCTCTGTTCCCGGGCACGGCGGGTGATCGCCTCCTGCCGTTCGCGGATATCCTTGGACCAGTGGCTCTTGATGAAGGCCAGGACGGCCCAGATCTCGTTGTCACTCAATTTACCCGCGTAGGCCGGCATGTCGCTCTGATAGCCGGGCCGGGCCAGAGCCTGGGGCCCTTGTTTGGTAAGGGTAAATAGCAGCTCATCGGGATGGTGCCAGGTGTGGCCGGTTTCATCATGGGGCGGGGCCGGCAGCCGACCGTTGGGATTCCTTTGGCGCCAGTTGGGCTGACCCTGGAGCCTATCGCCATGGCAGCTTGCGCATTCCCGCCCATAGACCTGCCGCCCGAGGGCCACCTGTTCCGCATCGTCGGGATTGGCGCCAGGCCGCACCTCACTCAATACCGTGTAAACGCCGTAACCCAGAACCAGGGCGCCGGCGACGGCGGAAGCCCAGACGGTCATCGAGCGCCACAGGGGCCGCGTGGCCTTGGCTTCGGCTGGTGCAGATGGCATGGTCGCAAATCAATATTGTTGATTGACCAAAACACTATACGGGGGTAGGGTATATAGATGCAACACAAAAGCCACGAGGAATGCGTATCGCGCTTGCGCAAGATCGAAGGTCAGGTCCGGGGCGTGACCCGCATGATCGAGGATGAGCGCTACTGCATCGACATCCTGACCCAGATCCACGCGGTGAAGGCGGCGCTGGCCAAGGTCGAAAGCGAGATTCTCAAGGGTCATGTCGAGACCTGCGTGGAAAATGCCATCAATAGTGGTGATGCCGCCGAACAACGCCAGAAGTTCGCGGAACTGGTGGACGTTCTTGGGAAATATCGCCCTTAGGTGGTCTCGGGGCACAAGAGATCATCTGCTTGCAGGTTGTCTTGGTACGGCCGGTTCGGCGGCGACTACGTGATATATGTCCACGGTCCCCGGCTTCTTCGCTGAGCTCCAAATTCTGGAAGAGGCCCGAGTCAATGTCGGTAAACTCCACCCGCCCATCCGACGAAGGATATCAGGCGAATAGTTTGTCGCTTGTCGGCGCGGTCTCCATGGGCACGGGAGTCATGATCGGCGCCGGCATATTCGCGCTGACAGGACAGGTCGCGGAACTGGCCGGAAAATTGTTGCCTTTAGCGTTTCTGATCGGCGCGATCGTGACCGCATTCAGCGCCTATTCCTATATCAAGATGTCCAACGCCTATCCATCGGCGGGCGGCATCGCGATGATTCTTCAGAAAGCGTACGGCCGCGGGACAGTGACCGGCGCGTGCGCCATCCTCATGGCGCTTTCCATGGTCATCAACGAAAGTCTTGTCGCTCGAACGTTCGGAACCTACACGCTGCAGCTGTTCGATATCGAACAGAACTTCCTCCTTGTACCAATGCTGGGTGTCGGCCTGATTATCTTTGCCTTCCTGGTCAACATCTCAGGAAATCGGCTGGTCGGTGCATTTTCCTTGTTGATGGCATTGGCCAAAGTTCTCGGGATCGCGGCCTTTGGGATTGCCAGTTTATGGGTTGCCGGAAGTCTCTCAGGGCCTTCCAGCGCGGACCAAGCGGATCCCACGCTGGGGGGCTTTCTCGCCTCCCTGGCGCTGACAATTCTTGCTTATAAGGGGTTCACGACCATCACCAATAGTGGGTCCGAAGTCGTCGATCCTCATCGCAACGTAGGGCGCGCGATTATCATCTCTATCTCGATTTGCGTGATTGTTTATTTGCTCGTCGCTTTCGGGGTCAGTGCCAATCTTGCGTTGCCGGATATCATCCAAGCGAAGGATTTTGCCTTGGCCGAGGCCGCCAGGCCGGCATTGGGGGACTACGGTCTATGGTTCACCGTCGCTTTGGCGATCGTCGCAACGGCGTCCGGGCTGATTGCTAGCGTTTTTGCCGTGTCTCGGATGCTGACCATGCTGACGGAGATGGCTTTGATCCCGCACAGACATTTCGGGATGACCGGGCCACTTCAAAAACATTTGCTCGTCTATACCGTCGTGATCGCGATTATGCTGACGATCTTTTTCGACCTCAGCCGGATTGCGGCGCTTGGAGCCATATTTTATTTGATCATGGATATCGGCGTTCATTGGGGGGTTTTGCGTTATCTGCGCAAAGACGTGCAGGCCAATCCCCTGATCCTCGTGACCGCGATTGTCCTCGATGCAATCGTGCTTGGCGCCTTTCTGGCCATCAAGGCTAAAGCCGACATACTCATTATTATCGTTGCGCTGACCGCTTTGGTCCTGGTGTTTGCGGGGGAATGGCTTTTTCTCCGATCACGACCACAATCGCAGAGTCAGTCGGATCACCACCATTGACGGTCCTGCCCATTCAGTGTTTCAGCAAACTGTCCGATGGTTCTCTGACGATAAGGGTTCGGGTCTTGTGCCTTTGAAGATGACATAAACGAGATAGAACGACATCACCGCCGCGCCGAAACAGAAGGCGGATATATAGGCAGCGGTAAAAAACAGATACGTAATCGCTACGACGAAGGACACGAGTAGGCCAAAAATCTTGAGGCTGTTCAGAGAAGACGTCAGCAGCGGCACGAGGATAACGATCAGGTAAATCGAGCTGGTGATCTCGCGCCGCATGATCAGATCGAACAGGACCGTGCCTTCGTAGCTGATGGCGTTGTCCAATAGCCTGACGACGAGCCAGTTCTCATGGGCGAAATAGGGGAAATACTGCAGGGCACCGAGCATGCCGCCCAGGATGGCAAACACCAGATACAGATGCCGCCGCCTGCAGGGCTCCAAAGGAAAGGTGGAGTAGGGAATCCAGATCGGCCACACCAACCAGGCAAAAAGCATGTACGCCATGGAATACATCTGTACCGCGGCATAATTGCCGAGGCCGCTTGCTGTCCAAGTCAGGCCTTCGAATAGCTGCTGAAGGCCAAAGAAGAGCGGTAGAAACGCCAGCGCCAGATATCTGCGGCCCTTCTTGAAGGCTCTGTGGATGCTGACCGCACCGGTCGGCAAAAGAACAGCGGCGGCGGAGTAGCTGACTGTAGCCGAAAGGCACATCTTGGTTCTTTGCTTTCCACGGTTGGCCCCGAATTCATGCTAACGCAATTTCAGAGATCGGTATGCCTTAACTGGTGGATCAGTATTGGATAGGGGCCACTCCATCAGACCTAGCCAAAGTCACAGAGGTCCTTGTGGCCAAAGGACCCGTCCATTTGGAAGCCAACAGCGAACAGGTGATTAGCGAAGCGACCGAGTCACCGTTGCCCCTCGAACAGGGGGCGGAGCACGAACTTGACGGATCGGCGTTGGTCGAATTGTATACTCTCAAGGCCACAAACATGAAGTTCAGGGAGGGCCCCAGTTCATGGTGCGACGAATCAGTCCACC
>JAOTVC010000189.1 GCA_029863585.1 Alphaproteobacteria bacterium
TCGACCGGGTAGGCGCGCGGATCGTTCTCACCGCGGGCCTTTTCATCATGTCGCTCGGCATCGTCATGGTCGGCCTGTCGCCCGCCATGGGTGCCTGGCTCAATGGGCTCGGCCTCGGTTTCGATGCGACCTATTGGGTGGTCCTGTTCTGGCTGGTCCTGGCGGGCATCGGGCACAGCGTGTTCCATCCCGCCGATTACGCGATCCTCAATTCTTCCATCAATCCTCAGCGCATGGGCCGGGCCTTTTCGATCCACACCTTTTCCGGCCATCTGGGATCGGCCATCGCGCCCACGACCATCCTGTTCCTGGCGGCGCTGACCGATTGGAAGCTGGCCCTGGTGATCGCCGGGCTGATCGGCATCGTCACCATGTTCGCCATGACCAGCCAATGGAACAGCCTTCATGACGACACGCTTGCGCCCAAGAAGGAAAAGGCCGAGGACAAGGCGGCGGCCGACGGCGATGCCGCCGCCGCACCGGCCAAGGACGGCTGGAAATTGCTGTTTTCCGGCCCCATGCTGCTGTTCTTCCTGTTCTTCGCGGCCCTGGCCATGACCTCGTCCGGCGTCCAGTCCTTCCTGGTGGTGGCGCTCGTGGGCCTCAACGTCGCGCCGCTGGAAGTGGCGGGCTGGGCCCTGACCTCCTATCTGTTCGCCAGCGCCGCCGGCATCCTGGTGGGTGGCGAACTCGCCGACCGCACGACCCGCCACGACCGCATCGCCATGATCGCCTTCGTCGTCACCGGCGCGATCATGCTGTCGATGACGGTGTTCAACCCCGGCGCCGTCCTGCTGTGCGCGGTGATGGTCATCGCCGGCCTGAGCCAGGGAATCATCCGCCCGGCGCGCGACATGATGGTGCGCGCCGCCTCGCCCAAGGGATCGACCGGCAAGGTCTTCGGTTTCGTCTCCGCCGGCATCGCCGCGGGCGGTGCCGTGGCGCCGGCGATGTTCGGTGTCATCATGGATGCCGGCAAACCCGCCTGGGTGTTTTACCTGATTGCCATCTTCATGGTGATCGCCATGTTCTCGATCGCCATGCCGAAGCCTAAGTTCCGGTGAACCCGGCGCAGGCGCTGCGCCGTCTGCCCAATAGGTCCAAATTGCCTGCCCCTGCCCGGTATCCTTGGGCGGGCCAGGCCCAGGGAGATTACGATGTCAAAGCTTGAACTCAGCCTCGCCATTTCCGACTACGACCACACGCGGGAGGTCGGCACCGACCGGGTCCCCGTGGAGGGCATCAACATCAACATGCTCGACTACGAGGTGGAGGAGATCTTCTACCGCTTCACCTTGCACCGGGATTTCGACGTTTCGGAAATGTCGATGGCCAAGTTCGTCGCCCAGGTGGCCGGCGACCGGCCCGATATCCTGGGCCTGCCGGTCTTCCCCTCCCGGGTGTTCCGGCTGTCCAACATCTATGTCAACACCGATTCCGGCATCGAAAAGCCTGAGGACCTTCGCGGCAAGCGCATCGGCACCCCGGAATGGGCGCAGACCGCCTCGGTCTACACCCGCGGCTGGCTGACCGACCATGTCGGCATCCCGCTCAAGGACGTCGATTGGCGCCAGGCCGGGGTCAACCAGCCGGGCCGCGTGGAAAAGGTGACCCTGAACCTGCCCGACGGCGTCAAGTTGACGCCTGAACCGGAGAAGTCCATCGGCGGCATGCTGGCCTCCGGCGAATTGGACGCCGCCTTTTCCGCCCATGCGCCGGATCTCTACCGCGAGAACCATCCCAAGATTCGCCGCCTGTTCGAGGATTACCAGTCGGCGGAGCAAGCCTATTACGAGCAGACCAAGGTGTTCCCCATCATGCACGTAATCGCCGTGCGCAAGGAGATCCTGGACAAGGATCCCTGGGTCGCGGGCAACCTGTTCACCGCGTTCAAGACCGCGCTCGACCGGTCGATCGAGCGTCTGGAGGAGATCACCGCCTCGCGGGTGCCGCTGCCCTGGGCCACCCATTTCACGGCCGAGCAGCAGAAGCTGCTGGGCAGCGATTACTTTCCCTACGGCATCGAACCCAACCGGGTGACCCTGGAGGCCTTCCTGAAATGGACCTATGAGCAGGGCATCACCCGGCGTCACCTGGCGCCCGAGGACCTGTTTCCGGAATCGCTTCAGGGCGAATTCAAGATCTAAAGGCCCCGCCGCCACAGCGCGGGCCATCGCCTGAGCAGACCGGCCGAATTTCAGAAAGCTTTTGCGGAGCCGACCGCAAGGCGCTGAAATTTAAAGAAAAAGGCACCCCTATCCAGGGGTGCGCCATGGATTGCTGTGGACGGAGCCCGAGGGCTTGGTTTAGAACAATTACAAACAAATACGGTATGGGATGAAACGCAATGGCCGACACGACAGCATCGCTCTCTCTCAAGCAGGACGTGAAGATCGTCGGGCTGATCTCCGGCGGGCACTTCATGAGCCATTACTACACGATGATGCTGCCGCCCCTGTTCCCGCTGTTGAACGCCGATCTCGGCGTCTCCTACACGGCGCTCGGCACCCTGCTGGCGCTGAAAAGCCTGGCATCGGGCAGCACCCAACTTCCGGCCGGAATCCTGGTCGACAAGTTCGGGGCCCGGGCGATCCTGATCTTCGGCTTCGCCATGATCCTGCTGTCCTATTTCCTGATCTCGTTCTCCCATAATTTCTGGCTGATCGGCGCCCTGTTCATGCTGGCGGGCACCGGCAATGCCGTGTTCCATCCGGCCGACTACTCGATCATGAACGGCACCGTCAGCGCCGAGCGCATGGGCCGCTCGTTCAGCGCCCACACCTTCGCCGGCCATCTCGGCACGGCGCTGGCACCGGTGATGATCCTGACCATGATCGGGACGCTCGGCTGGGGCTGGCGGGCGGCGGTGCTGGCATCGGTCGCCGTCGGCTTCTTCATCGTCATCGCCCTGCTCACCCAATGGAGCCAAATCCAGGAGGGCGATGCCAAGGTCAAGAAGAAGAAAGCCAAGGCCGCAGCAGACGGGTCGGCACCGGAACAAACAACCTGGCAGGCGCTTTTCGAGGTGCTGTCCTCCAAGCCGATGCTGTTCCTTTTCTTGTTCTTCGCGCTGCAGGCGCTGGCATCGGGCGGCTTCAAGAATTTCGCCGTCGCCGGCCTGACGGAGTTGCACGGCACCTCGCTCGAGGCCGCGGGCGGGGCGCTCACGGGCTTCCTATTTGCCTCCGCCTTCGGCGTACTGGCCGGCGGGCTGCTGGCCGATTTCGACAAGCGTCACGCGCTGACCGCCTCGGCCGCCCTGATCATCACCGCGTTGATCGCCGTCATCGTCGGGTCGGTCGACCTGCATTACACCCTGCTGGTGTTCTTCTTCACCATGGCCGGCCTCGTCCAAGGCATCATCCGCCCGGCCCGGGACATGATGATCCGCGCCGCCAGCCCCAAGGGCTCGATCGCCAAATCCTTCGGCTTCGTCTTCTCCGGCCAGGCCATCGGCGGCACCATCGCCCCCGTGGCGTTCGGCATGATCCTCGATTTCGGGGCGCCGCAATGGGTGTTCTACATGTCGGCCATCTTCATGATCATCTGCATGCTGGCGGTGGTGGGCTCGGCCCGCGAGGCGCGCAAGGCCGAACGGGCCGCCGCCGCTTCCGGGATCGCGCAATGACCGACACCACCGCGGATACGGCCCGCGACTTCAAGGTCCTCGGCCTCATCTGCGGCGGCCATTTCCTGAGCCACTTTTACATGCTGGCGATCCCGGCATTGATGGTGTTTCTCAACCGGGATCTCGGCATCACCTTCACGGTGCTTGGCATCGCCTTGAGCGCTCGATATTTCGCCACCGCGGGCGCCCAGGTACTTGCCGGCTTCCTGGTCGACCGCTACGGCGCCATGAACATCCTGCTGGGCGGCTTGTTCCTCATGGTCACCGCCATGGGGGCGCTCGCCTTCACCACCAATATCTGGCTGATCGCCCTTTTGATCATCCTGGCCGGGCTCGGCGATTCGGTATTCCATCCGGCCGATTACGCCATCCTCAATGGCTCCATCGGCGAAACGCGCATGGGCCGGGCGTTCTCCGTGCACACGTTTTCCGGCCACCTGGGATTCGCCGCCGCCCCCGCCTACATCACGACCGTGGCCACCATTTGGGATTGGCAAACGGCGATCCTGTCGAGCGCCGCCGTCGGATACGTGATCTGGATCGGCATCGTTCTCTACCGCGCGGCCCTCGCCGACGATGTCATCCCCGCCGCCAAGAAGAAGGAGGATGGCGCGCCCGGCGACAGGATGAGCGACCACGCCCGGCTCCTGATGTCGCGGCCGGTCCTGCTTCTGTTTGCCTTTTTCGCCATGTCGTCGCTCGGCAATAACGGATTGCACAGCTTCTCCATCCCGGCGCTCAATGCCCTTCACGGCACATCGGCGGTCGATGCGGGCTTCGCCGTCGGAACCTATATGCTGGTGAGCTCCTTCGCCGTGCTTGCCGGCGGCTGGGTGTCCGACAACATCCACCGCCAGGACCGATTCGCCGCGATCATGTATGTCGGCGCCATCCTTGCGGTGCTGACCCTGGCCCTGGTGCCGCTGCATTACATGGCGCTGGTGCTGCTGATGGGTTTTGCCGGATTCTGCCACGGCATCATCCGTCCGGCCCGCGACATGATGGTGCGCCAGGTGACGCCGAAGGGATCGACCGGCAAGGTCTTCGGGTTCATCTTCACCGGCCAGGCCGTGGGCGGCGGCATCGCCCCGGCGATCCTCGGCACCGCCATGGACAACCTGCCGCCGCAATGGATTTTCTTCATCTCCATCGGCTTCATGGCGCTCTGCATCCTGACCATCCTCGCCCCGCGCGGACCGATGACCAAGGCGGCTCCCGCCGAATAGTCCCCGCCCGGCTTTGATCGGGGCAGCCGATCTGTTACGCTCCTTCTCAAGGACGCCTCGCGTCAAGGCGCCCCACAAAAATTTCGACAAGGAGCTTCACCATGACACGCGCACGTGCACTCGCGGCCGCCGCGGCGGCCGGCTTGATAGGCGTCACCGCCGCAGCCGCTCAAGCGGATTCGGTGGCGGATTTCTACAAGGGCAAACGCATGACCATGATCGTCGGCTACAGTCCCGGCGGCGGTTACGATACCTACACCCGCCTGATGTCCCGGCACATGACCAATTACATTCCGGGCAAGCCAAATATCATCGTCAGGAACATGCCCGGCGCCGGCAGCATCGTCGCCGCGCAATATATCGGCTCCAAGGCGCCCAAAGACGGTACCGTCATCGGCACCTTCGACCGCGCGCTCCCTCTGAATACGATGCTCGGTCTGATCAAGATCCCGTTCGATCCGTTCAAGATGACCTGGCTGGGGTCGATGTCGAGCTTCAAGGACGAAGCCTTCATTTTCGTCGCGCGAACGGACAGCCCGTACAAGTCCATCAAGGACCTGATGGACAAGAGCTTGCCGCCCATCATCTTCAGTGCCACGGCGCCGGGCTCTACCGGCTACGACGTTCCCTACCTGCTGAGCAAGGTTGTCGGCCTGCGCATCAAGATTGTCGCCGGCTATCCCGGCTCCAAGCAGGGCGCGCTCGCCGTCGACCGCGGCGAGGCGATGGGCCGGGCCCAGGGGCTGTCCTCGATTCGCTCCACCCAGCCGCACTGGATCAAGGACAAGAAGGTCCGCTTCCTGCTGCAGACAGGGCGTATCACACGGCATCCCGATTACCCCGATCTGCCGACTGGCCGCGAGCTCGCCAAGAACAAGGAAGACCTTGCACTGATCAACCTGCTGGAAACGCCGCTCTTCATGTACCGGCCCTATGCCGGGCCCGCCGGCATCCCCGCCGACCGGGCCAAGGCGCTGCAGGCGGCCTTCGTCAAGACCGGCAACGACCCGGCTTTCATCCAGGAAGGGCACAAGCTGAAACTCGACATCAGCCCGCTGGACGCGGACGGGCTCGGCAAGATCCTTCAGAGCCTCAAGGACACGCCGCCCCAGGTCCTGACCCGCTACAAGGAGATCATGGATTCGCGCCCGCCGGTGCCGATGGTCGAACATACCGGCCCGGTGGTCGAAACCAAGCGCGCGGGACGGCGCGTCTACATCACCCATAAGGGCAAGAAAGTCATGGCCCGGGTGTCGGGTTCGGGAACCAAGGTCACCATCGACGGCAAGAAGGCCAAACGCAAGGCCATCAAGACCGGCATGACCTGTACCTTCACCTATCCCAGCGCCGGTAGCCAGGCTAAGAGCGTCGCCTGTAAGAAATAGCGAACCGAAATCCCACGGCAAGGGCGCTCCTGGCATCCCGGGGGCGCCTTTTTCCTGACATTGACATGCATTCGATCAGCAGTAATCGGGATTGGGGAAATCGAAGCGGCAGCCCGCATCCCATTCCGAGCGCTGGTTGCCATGGGCCGGGATGCCCCCGGCGTCCTTCAGCATCCGCGCAAGGTGCAGCAGGTTCCAGGTCATGAAGGTGGTGTTGCGGTTGGTGAAATCGTTCTCCGGCCCACCCGATTCGGGATCGAGATAGGACGGCCCCGGCCCTGCTTCGCCAAGCCACGCCGCATCGGACTGGGGCGGGATGACGTAGCCCAGATGCTGCAGCGAATAGAGGATATTCATGGCGCAATGCTTGGCCCCGTCCTCGTTTCCGGTAATCAGGCAGCCGCCGACCCGCCCATAATAGGCGTACTGGCCGTCATCGTTCAGGATCGATGAATTGGCGTAAAGCCGTTCGATCACCTGGGTGCAGACCGAGGACTTCTCCCCCAGCCAGATAGGCGTGGTCAGGACCAGAATGTTGGCAGCCGCCACTTTCTCATAAATCTCCGGCCAAGCGTCGGTGTCCCAACCATGTTCGGTCATATCGGGATAGACGCCTGCGGCAATGTCATGATCGACCGGCCGCAGGGCTTCCACGGAGACGCCGTTCTTTTCCATGATCTCGCGCGAGATCCGCACCAGCCCATCGGTATGCGACATCTCGGGCGATTTCTTCAACGTGCAGTTCAGGAAGAGCGCCTTGAGGTCGGAGAAATCCCACCGGCTCTCGCGACAGTATTGTTCCTGTTTTTCGTTCAGCATGGAATTCCCAATCGAATGAAGCGAAAAGGAGAAGGATTCTCCCTAGCCAACGGCAACGTGCTTCGGTGGCTTCCCGCTAGCCCTTGAAGCATTCCACCGAAAGGATCCAATTGGGGGACGGTTTGCCGGCGGGCTCTCTTGGCGCCCCCTCCTTGGCCGCGGGATACTGGTACTCGACATTGGTCCAACAGGTGATGCGCTCCTTGCGCATGGCGAAGGCGCGATACGCCTTGCCCTTGCGGGTGTAACGATCGACCAT